>JBCBCR010000198.1:0-5820 GCA_038530495.1 Pseudomonadota bacterium
CATGGGCGCGGGCGGCGGTGGCGGCCTCGAACGCGATGCCGCGCCCCTCGGCCTCGGGCATCAGGATCCAGCCCAGTTCATGTTCGGGCCAGCCGTCGGGGTAGAACGGACCGACAAGGCCCAGAAACGCCCCGTCGTCCTTGGCCGTCACGGCCCAGAGGCCATAGCCGCGCGCCGTCCAGTGGCCCAGCATCGCCACCGATTTGAGCCAAGCCTGCGTGCGCGACACGTGTCCGCCGGTCAGGCGCGAGCGTTCGGACATGTAGAACGCGGTTAGCGCGGGCAGGTCATCGGGCGCCGGGGGGCGCAGGATCAGCCGCGCCGTGGTTATGGTCGCGGGGTGCGTCACAGGCCGAGCGCCTCGGGGCTTTGACCGGCGAGGACCGGGCGCGTGAACGTCCGGTCGTAGCTGAGGATGCAGCCGGTGTCGGTCGCGTGGCGAAACACCTTCTGGCAGTCTTCATCGGCGGCCATGGCGGTGCGGTACGCCTCATATTCTGCCAGTGACGGGAACGAGAACATGGCCCACGCCTTGTTGTTGGCGCCCTCGTGCGGCAGGAAATAGCCGTGATGCGTGCCGCCCATGCGGTTCACGAGGTGAATCCACGCCTTGGCATAGACCTCGAACGCGCCGACCTGTTTGGGATCGATGACATATGTGATCAGCGCTGTGATCATTTCTTTTTCCCGAACCCGGACAGGCCCGGGGGCAGGCCCATGCCGCCGCCCAGACCGGGCAGGCCGCCGGGCATTTTGCCGCCCAGTTGCTTGGCCGCGGCTTCGAGCTGTTTGGGGTCGGCGTTGGCCATATCGCCCATGCCGGGCATGCCACCTTTGCCCATCATGGCCTGCATGGCTTTCTTCATCATGCCGCCTTTGCCGCGCCCAAGCTTTTTCATCATGTCGGACATCTGGCGGTGCATTTTCAGCAGCTTGTTGAGGTCCGACACCTCCATGCCCGAGCCACGTGCGATGCGTTTCTTGCGGCTGGCCTGCAGGATCTGCGGGGCGGCGCGTTCCTTTTTGGTCATGGACTGGATCATGGCGATCTGCTGGCGCAGGATCTTGTCGTCAAAGCCTGCGTCCTGCACCTGTTTGGCCATTTTGCCCATGCCGGGCATCATGCCCATCATGCCTTCCATGCCGCCCATCTTGATCATCTGTTCGAGCTGCATTTTCAGGTCGTTCATGTTGAACTGACCCTTGGCCATGCGCTTCATCATCTTTTCGGCCTGTTCGGCCTCGATGGTTTCCTGCGCCTTTTCGACGAGCGAGACGATGTCGCCCATGCCGAGGATGCGGCCCGCGATGCGGTCGGGCTCGAAGGTTTCGAGCGCGTCCATCTTTTCGCCAAGGCCCACGAATTTGATCGGCTTGCCGGTCACGGCGCGCATCGAAAGGGCGGCACCGCCGCGGCCGTCACCGTCCATGCGGGTCAGCACCACACCCGTGATGCCGATGCGGTCGTCAAAGTTCTGAGCGGTGTTCACCGCGTCCTGACCGGTGAGGCCGTCCACCACGAGGATGGTTTCGCGGGGTGTGGCGACGTCGCGGACGTTTTCCACCTGTGTCATCAACTCTTCGTCGATGGACAGGCGACCGGCGGTGTCGAGCATGTAGACGTCGTAGCCGCCCATGCTGGCCTGGGTCTTGGCGCGTTTGGCGATGGCGACGGGGTCTTCGCCCTTTACAATCGGCAGGGTGTCGACGCCGATCTGCTTGCCTAAGATGGCAAGCTGTTCCATCGCGGCGGGGCGGTTGACGTCGAGCGACGCCATGAGCACGCGCTTGCCCTCGCGTTCGGTCAGGCGCTTGGCGAGTTTCGCGGTTGTCGTGGTCTTACCGCCGCCCTGCAGGCCGACCATCAGGATCGGGGCGGGCGGGCTGTCGATCTTGAGCGCGCCGGGCTCGCCTTCGCCGCGCAGGGTTTCGACCAACGCATCGTGCACGATCTTGACGACCTGCTGGCCGGGGGTGACGGATTTGGTGACCGCCTGTCCGGTGGCAGCGTCCTGCACACGCTTGATGAAGTCGCGCGCCACGGGCAGGGACACGTCCGCCTCGAGCAGGGCGACGCGCACCTCGCGCAGGGCGGTTTTGACGTCGTCCTCGCTTAGCGCGCCCTGTTTGGTCAGGCGGTCGAAGACGCCAGAGAGGCGTTCGGACAGATTTTCAAACATTTGCGTGCCTTTCGACCGTTGACCAGAATGCCCCTGACCTAGTCACGGGCGGCGCAGACCCCAAGAGAAACGACGAGCGCCCCTGCGGGCGTACAACGCTGGCAGGGGGCGATCCCGGGATATCCCAAGGGACCGGAAGGTTTCACGCCTCCGGGATTGGCGCTCAATTATGCGTGGGGGCCGAATGAGTCAACAGTTGTTGACAGGCGCCCCCCGTGTGCGCAGCATCAATCCAATTCGACATAAGCATTATTCAAGATCGCGATTAAGAGGTTGGGGTGTTCGTTTTCTTGCATGGTCTGATCGGGGATCCCGGTCATTTCGATCGCGTGGTGGCACAGATGCCGGCGGATGCGCCGCTCTATGTGCCGGAGCTGAAATACACCGAAATGGGCTTTGGCGAGATCGGCAGCGCCGTGGCGCAAACGATCCGGGCGCGGGCGCGCGACGGCGTGCCTGTGGTCGTGGTCGGAAATTCCATCGGCTGCGTTCTGGCGCTGGATCTGGCGGAACTGGCGGACCACGTGATCCTGGCCGGGCCGCCGTTTGAATTTGATGCAACACCGGTGCCGTTGCAGCGTGACCGACTTGAGGCCTTTGTGCGCACGCTGTTTTCGCAGAACCTGGATGAGGGGATTGTGGCCAAATACCTTGCCCCGTCGGTAGCGCAACTGGACCATCTGACAGGCAGCCGTGCCATGGTGCGCCGCACGCGGCAGTTGCGTGACATTGCGCGCGGGTTCCCGTGTCATCCGGGGCTGGGATGCACGGACACACGGATCACGATCCTTGCCGGGGCCTTGGATTTCATGGCGCCAGTTGGCCCGATGCTGGCGCATTTTGCGCGGGCCGCGCCCCATGCGCGGTTGCGGATTGTGCCCGACTGCGGGCACGCGGTGCCCATCGAAGCGCCGCAGGCTGTGCTGGACGTGCTGTATATCTGCGCGGGCGCAACGCCCGGAGGATCACTGCGCCGCGCTGCGGGCTAGGCGGGTGTTTTCCAGCCATTGGTTGATCGTTGTGACCGCGCGCCGGGGCGCGTTGCCCGAGCTATAAGCCTCGACCAGCGGATAGGGGGCGGTGCCATCGGTAAAGTGCAGGGTCGCGCGGGCGGTGTCGGACAGCTCTTGCAGTTCGGCCCCGGTGACGGCGTAGAGATCATATATCTGGCTGCTGTAGGAAAACAGCGTACGGCGCTGCACGGTGACGGCACCGGACACGGTGTCAAAGATCACCTGATCGCGTTTGATGGCGAGGGCAAAAATGGTCAGCGGCAGGCAGGCGCCCACCAGAACCGTGGGAATGCCCGCCATATCGCCCGCCGCGATCAGCGCCAGACCTGCTGCCGCACAAGCGATGATGCACACGATCAAAGCGCCGCCGAACAGCCACGGCGCATGGGCGAGGATCAGTTGCTGTGGCAGGTTGCGAACGACGGTCATGGCGCAGAGCCTATCGCCCCGCGCCATGCCGCGTCCAGAAGCGGGTCAGGCGGCCAGGTCGGCCACTTGCGCCTTGGCGCTGTCGATGGCTGCATCGCCGTTGACCACAACGCGGTCGGCGGCGACGATCTCGACGTTCTTGATCCCGAGAAAGCCCAGCACGTGGCGCAGGTATTCGGTGGCAAAGTCGACCTCGCTGCCCACGGGCACACCGCCGGTGGCAATGGCGAGCACGGCGCGTTTGCCCTTGAGCAGACCTTCGGGGCCGTTTTCGGTGTATTTGAACGTGCGATGCGCGCGGGCCACCAGATCAATCCAGCTTTTGAGGCTGGCGGGCACGCCGAAGTTGTACAGCGGCGCGCCGATGACGATGACGTCGGCGTCCTCAAGTTCGGACACCAGTTCTTCGGACAAGGCCAGCGTGTCCTTTTGAGCATCGGTGCGGTCGGCGGCGGGGGTGAAATTGGCGCTGACCCAAGCCTCGTCGATGTGGGGCAGCGGCTGTGCGAGGTCGCGGCGGATCACGTCACCGCCCAGCTTGGTCACGATGGAGGCGGTGAGGTCGCGGGTCACGGACCCGACGGTACGGGCAGAACTGTCGATGTGCAGAATTCGCATGGGATTGATCCTTGGGTTGGGAGGCGGAATGTGCCTAACATTTGCCCTTGCATTTTCGAACACAACCAATTCCTTTGAACAGCATATGTTAGCATTCGCACACAAGGTGCCGATATGGACAATTGGGACGAGATCAAGACCGCGTATCAGGTGGCGCGCATGGGCACGGTCAGTGGCGCGGCGGACATGCTGGGGGTGCACCATGCCACGGTGATCCGGCATATCGACGCGCTCGAAGGGCGGCTGGGCGTGAAGCTGTTTCAACGGCATGCGCGCGGCTATACCCCGACCGAGGCGGGCGACGACCTGTTTCGGGTGGCGCAAGCGACGGATGATCAGTTCAGCCAGCTGGCGGGCCGGATCAAGGGGCGGGGCGATACCGTTTCCGGCGAATTGGTTGTGACCAGCCTGACCAACATGGCGCCGCGCATGGCATCAGTGCTGGCCGAATTTCAGTTGTCGCATCCAGGGCTCGTGGTCCGATATCTGACCGGCGAGCGGCTGTTTCGCCTTGAATACGGCGAGGCGCATGTGGCCATCCGCGCGGGCACCGCGCCCGATCAGCCCGACAACGTGGTGCAGTCTTTCGTGCGGCAGTCGATGGGGCTTTATGCCAGTTCGGCGTATGTCGCGCGGCACGGTTTGCCGGACCGCATCCATAAAGCGATGGAGGGGCATGTCTTTGTCTGCCACGATGCCGAAGACAGCCGCGCGCCGTTTTACCGCTGGCTGCGCGAGAATGTGCCGGCGGAGGCGATTACGTTTCGGTCAACCGATCTGCGGGCGCTGGAACAGGCGGTGCTGACCGGCGCAGGCATCGGGTTCCTGCCGGTGATCGAGGCGCGAGAAAATCCGGACCTGACCGAGGTGATGCCGATCCGCGAGGATTGGTCCGCGCCGCTGTGGCTGGTGACCCACGTGGATCTGCACCGGACCGGCAAGGTTCAGGCCTTCCTGAAGTTCCTCAAGGAACGGGCCAAGACCTGGGAGGTCGTGTGAGCCCTGCATTTGCCGGTCATGCCGCGATGCTGGTCTTTTCGGCGCTGGTGGCGGGATCGTTTTCGCTGGGCGCGCAGGCGGCCAATGACCTGGAGCCTGCAGCGCTGAATGCGGTGCGGTTCTGGATCGCCGCCGGGATCATCTGGCTGGTGGTGCGCGTGCGGGGCAGTCGTCCGTCCGACGGTGTACAGGCACCGTGGCGCTATGCGGTGCTGGGCGGGTTCTTTGCGGCGTATTTCTTTCTGATGTTCGAGGGGTTGAAGACCGCCCCGCCGGTGAGTGCGGCGGCGGTGTTCACGCTGACCCCCGTGATGGCGGCCGGTTTTGGCTGGGTGCTGTTGCGGCAGGTTACCACGGCGCGCATGGCGCTGGCGCTGGCGATTGGGGCCGCAGGGGCGCTCTGGGTGATCTTTCGCGCGGATCTGTCGGCGTTGCTGGCGTTCGAGGTCGGGCGGGGCGAGGTCGTTTATTTCATCGGCTGTGTCAGTCACGCTGTTTACACACCGCTGGTGCGGCGGTTGAACCGGGGTGAGGGGGCGTTTGTGTTCAGCTTCTGGACGCTGGTGGCCTGCGCCGGGTGG
>JBCBCR010000199.1:0-5726 GCA_038530495.1 Pseudomonadota bacterium
GTCAAAATCACGCGGGTCAAAGCTGGCCAAAGCAGCGCCCGCGTTACCCTATGACATTGCGCACGGCCCCCCAAAATCAAGGTTGAAGCGCGTTAATGTTCCGTAACAAATATGCCAGAGCCTAAAATTCAGGAGAATCCGATGGAAATCTACGGGATCAAAACCTGTGACACTTGCCGCAAGGCGACCAAGGCGTTGCCTGATGCGCGGTTCGTAGATGTTCGCTCGGATGGCATTTCAAAGTCGTTAATTGACCGTGCGCGAGAGGTTTTTGGAGACGCCCTGATCAACACCAGATCGACCACATGGCGGGGACTGTCCGAGACGGAGCGGGCGCAGGATCATGAAACGCTCTTGTCGGCGCATCCGACGCTGATGAAACGCCCGCTCATTGTTGATGGCGATACCTTGCACCTGGGGTGGAACAAAGAGACGCAAGCCGCGCTAGGCGTCTGACTTTGCGATAAAAAACCGGTCGATTGAGATCGGTCCAGCGCCCTTGATCACCATCACGACCAGCAGGAAAACCCACAGCGTACGCTCGTCCAGCAGCTCGGGCGCGTTGTTGAACCATGAACCAAGGCTGACGCCGTGACCGGTCACATCGACCAGGGTCTGCACAGCGACAAAACCGACCATCGCCAGCGCGGCAAGGCGGGTCAAAAGCCCCAGCACGATCAGCACCGGCAGCACGTATTCCGCGATGGTGCCCAGCAGGATGATGATGCGTTGGATCGCGGTCAGCTGGGTCACGTCATACAAGACAGCCTCGGCCGCTTTGGGAAAGATCTGCGCAAACGCGCCCGCCGATGGGGAAAAGATGCTGCCCTCGATCTTGGTCCCGGCAGAGTTCAGAAAATAAAAGAAAAACACCGCGAAGAACACGATCCGCGCCAGCGTGGGCAGCAGCCAATCGCCCTTATCCACCGGGTCAAACAACAGGGCGCGCAGTTGGGAAAGGGTCTTCATCGGTCTTGGTCCTTTGGCAGTGTGATGTCGGTCAGGGCACCTTGCGCCAAAAGCAGGCCAAGGAGCGGTGTGAGGTCAAAGCCCGGGTCGATTTCTGCCGCGGCATCTTGTGCCTGTTGCAGGTCAGCGCCGCCCTGTTTCGCGGCAATCCAAGCAGCTTGTGCCGGGGTTAGCGCATGCGGCGCAGGATCAAATTCGACCCGTGTGATCAGGACCGGTTGCGCCACGGCTTGCGGTTTGGGCGCATCGTTAACCGTGTTGTAACGCCAGATGTCGTAAAGCGGCCAACGTGACGGGATCAGTTGCACGGCGGGGGCGAGCTGCAGGACGGCGTGCATTAACGCTTCGGGCGGGACCTCGGCCAAACGCTCGGCTGCCAGGGCGGGCGCATCGGCGGCATGGTAGGATCGACGCATGCCAAGTTCGAGGCGGGCGACATCTGCCAGATACGGGATATGTGCGAGTGGTTCCAAACCGGCCAGGAAGCCGGGCAGTTCAGCGCCATAATGCATCATCAGCGGAGATTTCGGCGGATGAGCGCGGGCATAAAGCGGGGCCAGCTGGTCGAAATTCGCGTCACCCAGCAGTTTGCGTAGCACCGGGAACGCGGTCCGTAGCGCCTCGATCAGGGCGACGGTGACGTTGTTGCGGTAGACGTTGAACCGTTTGACCGTGGGCGCACCGGTCCCATCGATCAGCCCGTCCGGCACCGCATGGTCAGGGTCCAGCAGTGCGGCGCGGAATTCCTGTTGCGTGGGCATGGCTCACACGGTGGCCAGCACGGACGCGGCGCGATTTGCCTCGCCGCGCAGGGTGGCCCAGTCGGGCACATCGTTGTCCCACTCGACCAGCACGGGCGCCGGTCCGGTGCCGTTGAGTGCGATGGCAAGCAGGTCCCATACCGGGTCCGCTGTCTCGCGTCCGTGGCTGTCGATCAACAGCGGCCTGCCGTGGTCATCGGCGTCTTCATCGTGGCCGCCAACGTGAATTTCCCCCACTTTATCAAGCGGGTACGCATTCAAATAAGCCTGTGGCGTGTAGCCGAGATTGGTGGCCGAGATGAACACGTTGTTCACGTCAAGCAGCAGACCGCAGCCGGTGCGGCGGGTCAGCTCGCGCAGGAACTCGGTCTCTTCATAGGTGCTTTCGGCAAAAGCCAGATAGCTTGACGGGTTTTCCAACAGCATTTGCCGGCCCAGCACCTCCTGGACCTCGTCGATGTGGTCGGCCACGCGGGGCAGGGTCGCATCGGTGTAGGGCAGGGGCAGCAGGTCATCGAGAAATTCGGCGCCGTGCGTGCTCCAGGCCAGATGCTCGGAAAAGCTGGCCGGTTCCAGCCAGCCCACGAGGTGCTTGAGCCGGGCGAGATGGTCGGGGTCAAGCCGCCCCTCACCGCCGATCGACAGACCGACACCGTGGACAGACAGGTCAAAATCCTCGCGCAGGGCGCGCAATTGCGCGTGCGGTCGACCGCCGTCACCCATGTAGTTTTCTGCGTGCACCTCGAGCCATTCCACTGGGCCGGGGTCTACGCGCAAATCATTGAAATGCTGGGGTTTGTATCCCACGCCGGGCGAAGAGGGCAGGCGGGGCGGCGTCTTGGTCGCGTCAAGCATTGCGCTCTCCTTGGGGTGGGGGGTGACCGGGCCAGAGGCGGCCCGGTCGCAGGCATATGGCTTATGCCGGCAGGTCGCGGTCCAGCTCTTCGAGCGAGCCTTCGCGCGCGGTGCCGTCGGCCATGGCGGGCAGCTCGATCTCGGTGCAGGTACCTGCATCGACTAGGGTCCATGCATTGCCCTGATAATCGACGGTCGAAGTGCCCGCGCAGGTGGTGCCGGGGCCTGCGGCGCAGTCGTTTTCGCCTGCCAGCGAGATGCCAAAGCACTTCTCTTTCGAAGCGGCCTCGACCGAGGTGGTGTGTGCGGTGACAGCGGCGGCAACGGCGCCGACCAGTGCGATGGATTTCATGGTGTTCGACATCTTCAATCTTCCCTTTGGATATCGGTTTCAAATCACGTCGTGATGCAAACATAAGGATAGTGGCATTGGCAACGCCACTCACGACCGTGTGTGTCACACGTGCGTTATGGATATGTGGCAAAAACCGCTGGAAAATGCGGGGGTTCAGGCGGAATGTTGCAGAATTCCGCCTGAATTGTTGCAAATGCGTCGGTTAGCGCTGGTCAGGCGGTGTGGCCTCGGACCCAAGTGTTTCAGCGATTTCGGCCAAAGACACAACTGAGGTCTGCTTTTCCCCAAGGCGGCGGACAGAGACGGTGCGTTCTTCGACTTCGCGCGCGCCAACGGCGAGGATCACCGGCACCTTGCCCAACGAATGTTCGCGGACCTTGTAGTTGATCTTTTCGTTGCGCATGTCGGCTTCGGCACGCACGCCAGCCATCTTGAGGGCCTCGACCACTTCGCCGACATACGCGTCCGCCTCGGACGTGATCGACGCGACAACCACCTGCCGCGGAGCCAGCCAGAAGGGCAGCTTGCCCGCGTGTTCCTCGATTAGAATGCCGATGAACCGCTCGAACGACCCCAGGCAGGCGCGGTGCAGCATGACGGGGCGGTGCTTGGCGCCGTCGCGGCCAATGTAAGTCGCGTCCAGCCGCTCGGGCAGGACAAAATCCACCTGGAACGTGCCGCATTGCCAGTCGCGACCGATTGCATCAGTCAGCACAAACTCAAGCTTGGGGCCGTAGAACGCGCCTTCTCCAGGGTTCATCTCGGGTTCGATGCCGGCAGCGCGGGTGGCAAACAGCAGCGCCTCTTCGGCCTTGTCCCACACCTCGTCCGATCCGGCGCGGGTGTCCGGGCGGTCAGAGAATTTCACGGTGAACTTTTCGAACCCGAGGTCCTTGTAGATGTCGGTGAGGAACTGGATGAAGATCGCGCATTCGCTTTCGATCTGGAATTCCTCGGCAAAGATATGCCCGTCATCTTGGGCAAATCCCCGCACGCGCATGATCCCATGCAGCGCGCCCGATGGTTCGTACCGCGCACACGATCCGAATTCCGCCATGCGCAAAGGCAGGTCGCGATAGGATTTCAACCCGTTCTTGAAGATCTCGACATGGCAGGGGCAGTTCATCGGTTTCAAGGCGTTGATCGCCTTTTCACGGGCGTTGTCCTCGTCGACCTCGACGATGAACATGTTTTCCTGATACTTTTCCCAGTGGCCGGATTTCTCCCACAGGTGCCGGTTGACGACCTGCGGGGTGTTGACCTCGACATACTCGCCGGCGCGTTGCTTGCGGCGCATGTAGTCTTGCAGCTCGGTATAGATGGTCCAGCCGTTGGGGTGCCAGAACACCTGGCCCGGCGCTTCTTCCTGCATGTGGAACAGGTCCATCTCGCGACCCAGCTTGCGGTGGTCACGCTTCGCGGCCTCTTCGAGCATGTTCAAATGCGCGCGCAGCTTTTCCTTGCCGGTGAAGGCCACGCCGTAGATGCGTTGCAACATCGCGCGGTCGCTGTCGCCGCGCCAATAGGCGCCCGCGATGGACATCAGCTTGAACGCGTCCCCGGGTACCTGGCCGGTATGCTGCAGGTGTGGGCCGCGGCACAGGTCCTGCCAATCGCCGTGCCAGTACATCCGCAGCGGCTCATCGCCGGGGATGCTTTCGATCAGTTCGACTTTGTAGGGCTCGCCGCGGTCCTTGTAATACTGGATGGCGACGTCGCGTTCCCAGATCTCGGTGCGCACGGGATCACGTTTGTTGATGATCTCGCGCATCTTCTTTTCGATCTGGCCCAGATCGTCGGGCGTGAACGGCTCGGCCCGGTCAAAGTCATAGTACCAGCCGTGTTCAATGACGGGGCCAATGGTCACCTGCGTGTCGGGCCAGATTTCCTGAACCGCGCGGGCCATGATGTGCGCCAGATCGTGCCGCACCAGTTCGTTGGCCTGAACCTCGTCCGCCATGGTGTGGATGGCAATGCGCGCGTCGGCGTCTATGGGCCATTGCAGGTCCCAGTGCTGATCATCCACCGTGGCGCTGATCGCCTTTTTTGCCAGCGATTTCGAGATGCTCGCGGCCACTTCGGCGGGCGTCACACCAGCGTCGAAATCACGCGCGTTGCCATCGGGGAAAGTCAGGGAGATTTGGTTCGAGTCTCTGGCCATATCGGCTACCTCGTCGGTTTGGCGCCCACGGAACGCCCGGTTGCTAGGATATGCTGCCCAAGTGACAGGGCCGCCCGCTTGCGTCAAGCGTGCTGTGGAGCAGGCGCGCGGTTGATTGACCAGATCAGGTGCAAAAGAGCCCCTGTCGCGCCGATCGACGCGGCAATTCCGAGGGCGGACACGCCGAACTGATCAATGACCCATGCGCCAACGGCAGAGCCGCCAGCAGCGCCCACATAGATCGCGGCGGCATTCAGGGCGAGCACGACCGGCGCCTGCGGTCCGGCAAGGCCCACCAGTCGCATCTGCTGACCGGCCATGAAGGACCAGCCCGCCGTGGACCAGACCAACGCGACCGCAAGCAGGATCTCATCGCTGACCGGAAGGAAGGAAAACACGGGCAAAAGGACGATTTGCAGGATGCACACGGCGACAAGTGTCTTGGCCCAGCCGATGCGATCGGCGCTGATCCCGCCTGCAATGTTCCCGATCACCGCACCGATGCCAAAGATCGCCAGCACCAGTGACACGCCATTGCGACCGTATCCCATGGTCTCGCTCATCAGCGGCGCGATGTAGGTATAAAGCACGTAGATCGCGCCAAGAAACGACGCGGTGAACAAGA
>JBCBCR010000200.1:0-5669 GCA_038530495.1 Pseudomonadota bacterium
CGGCGCAGCCGCGCCTCGGTCCGGCGGTTCTGCGCGCCATTGACCAGCCAGCCCACGGCCACGAACAAACCGGCAAGCACAGCTTGCCAGATGCGTGGATCAAGGACGAGAGTGCTGGTCTCCATAGCGCGCGTCACCCCTATTCGAACTCGATGATCACATCATCCACGGCGAGGCTGTCCCCGGCGCTGGCATTGATCTTGGACACGATGCCCTTCTTCTCGGCGCGCAGGATGTTTTCCATCTTCATCGCCTCGATCGTGCATAGCGCCTGGCCTTCCTGCACTTCCTCGCCTTCCTCAACGTCGACCTTCACCACCAACCCCGGCATCGGGCACAGCAGCAGCTTCGAGGTGTCGGGCGGCAGTTTCTCGGGCATGAGGGCGGCCAGTTCGGCCTGACGCGGGGTGCGGATGTGCACCTTGAGTTCGGCGCCACGGGTCCTGATGTGGAACCCGGCGGTGATCTTGCCGACCTTCATCACCAGCGGCGTGCCGCTGACATCCGCTTCGGCCAGCGCGTCACCGGGGGTCCAGCTGCTGGTCACCCGGTGCTGCGTGCCGTCGGCAAAGGACACAGTCGCCCCACCCTGATCGGCGGCGATCGCGACGTTGAACTGTTGGCCTTGGGCCGACACAACCCAATCGGACCCCACCCGGCGTTCATGGTTATCCATCCGGCCGGTCACCCGCGTGCGCCGGATCTCGGCCACCCGGTGCATGGCGGCACAGGTCGCAGCCACGCGTTTCAGCGCGTCTTGATTCAGCGTGACCCCGTCGAACCCGTCGGGATATTCCTCGGCTATGAAGGCCGTGGTCATGTCGCCCGAGATGAATTTTGGGTGGTCCATGACAGCGGCGACAAAGGGCAGGTTGTGGCCGATCCCCTCGACCTCGAACCGGTCGAGCGCCACACGCATCCCTTCGATGGCGCTGGCCCGATCCGGGCCCCATGTGCACAGCTTGGCGATCATCGGGTCGTAGTACATGCTGATTTCGCCGCCTTCGTAGACGCCGGTATCGTTGCGCACGGCTGTCTCGCCCTTGGCGGCATTGCCGTGCCATGTCCCGGCCTCAGCCATCGGGCCACCGGCGACCTCTGCGGGCGGACGGTAGCGGGTCAGGCGCCCGATCGACGGCAGGAAGTTGCGATACGGATCCTCGGCATAAAGCCGGTTTTCGATGGCCCACCCTTCCATCTTCAGATCGGCCTGGCTGATCGAAAGTTTCTCACCTGCAGCCACGCGGATCATTTGTTCGACAAGGTCCACGCCGGTGATCAGTTCGGTCACCGGGTGTTCCACCTGCAGGCGGGTGTTCATCTCGAGGAAGTAGAAATTCTTGTCCCCGTCCACGATGAATTCGACCGTGCCGGCGCTGGCGTACCCCACCGCGTGGGCCAGCGCGAGCGACTGTTCACCCATCGCGCGGCGAGTCTCGGGGTCAAGGAACGGGCTCGGAGCCTCTTCCACCACTTTCTGGTTGCGGCGCTGGATCGAACATTCGCGTTCGTGCAGGTAGATGCCGTTGCCGTGCCGGTCACACAGCACCTGGATTTCGATGTGGCGCGGTTGCGTGACAAACTTTTCGATAAAGATGCGGTCATCGCCAAATGAATTCGCAGCCTCGTTCTTGGAGGACTGGAATCCCTCGCGCGCCTCTTCATCGTTCCACGCGATGCGCATCCCCTTGCCGCCGCCGCCCGCGCTGGCCTTGATCATCACCGGATAGCCGATGTCATTGGAGATTTTCACCGCCTCTTCGGCGTCCTCGATCAGCCCCATGTAACCGGGCACCGTGCTCACGCCCGCCTCCTGCGCGATCTTCTTCGAGGTGATCTTGTCTCCCATTTTTTCGATGGCCCCCTGAGGCGGACCAACAAAGGCCACGCCGGCGGCATCCAGCGCCTCGGCGAACTTGGCGTTTTCGGACAGGAAACCGTAACCGGGGTGCACCGCTTGCGCGCCCGAGGCCTTGATCGCCGCCATCACCTTGTCGATCACGATGTAGGACTGGTTCGCCGGGGGCGGGCCGATATGGATCGCCTCGTCCGCCATCTGCACGTGCAACGCCAGCGCGTCGGCATCCGAATAGATGGCCACGGTCTGAATGCCCATCTTGCGCGCGGTTTTGATCACGCGGCAGGCAATCTCGCCGCGGTTGGCGATCAGGATCTTGTCGAACATGGTGTCCCTCTTTCTTGGTCTTGCGCACGACAAACGCCGCCCCGCATCGCTGCGGGACGGCGTTGATCATGTGTGAGTGGTGGTGTTAGCGCGGCGTCAGCAGTTGACGCGCTCAAGCTCGCAGGCGAGCACATTGCCCGCGGCACCGATGGCCGCACCGGTGGCAAGGCTGCCGCTGGTGACCGCCGCCGCGCCTGCGCCAACTGCGCCACCGATGATGGCCCGTTCGCCAACGGTGTCGCCGCAGGCGGCAAGGCCCAGTGTGGCGGTGAACAGAATGACTGCTGGCTTGATAGGCATGATCCAACTCCTGTGGTCTTGTTATTGCAAAGCGTCAGGGCAACGCCCCGCGCCTGCCTTTGTTCCCTAGGACCATTCGCGCCGCGCGAAAACGCCCGACCGTACGGCGCGCAATTTTGCGCGGAACATTGCCCAACAGGTTGGATTTTCGCAAAAAAATTGGTGAGCAGCATGGCAAGAGAGCCTGCCTGCTGCCCACCAGGGGAAGGGGTACGGAAATGGTACACAAGGTCAGGAAAAATCTGGGGGTTCGACCTTGTAAGCTGACGCTCGCACGGGTTGTGTTTTGTCACAACACCGGTTTTTCGACGCCCCGGAACATCGGCTGGCTTTTGCCGCAATGGGCTGAGCGCAGGCGATTTTTTGCCGATCTTGGGGATAAGACGCACGACACTCATGGCGCGAAGTCCGGATCAAACGCTTCGGGAAAGGCGGCGCGGGCGACGGGTTCATCGATGACCAGCAGCGCCTCGTAGTCCGCGGGATCAAACGGATCGGTCGCCGCCACCACCTCGCGGCCAAAAAGCCATGACAGACGTCCAGCATCGAGGTTGCCGCGTTCAAACGGCTGGTCGCCGAAATGCGCCCACAGCGCAGCCAGAAACGCCGTATCGGCGCGCCGGTCCGGGGCCTTGCGGTCGCGGTAACGCTCGCGCCGGGTGATCGGCGTGACCCCGCGCGGATTGGGGCGGCGAATGGTGAACTGGAAATCCGTGCCGGGCAGACGGCCCGGGAAGCCGCGATGTTTCAGCATGGGCTGGCCCCCGCGGCGGGGCGGTGTCGGGCGGGCTGTGGCGCCCGCCCGAACGAATTACTTGAATTTGCCGGTGTGCGTCGGCTCGACGCTGATCGGCTCTGGATCAACGATGACAACTTCTTCGTTGTTGCGTCCGCAAGCTGCGGCCAGAACCATGAGGCTGAGAACGCCAAATACTTTGATGCTCTTCGACATCTATATCTCCTGTAGTCAACATGCCGGCCCGCGCGTGCGCGGAACCTGTTCGAGGTCAGGGTGCCTGGGGGCCCCATCGGGGCATCTATACGGTATTTCGGCGCGAAAAGATACGCGTCCGCCAAGGCTTGGGCGAATTGTGGCCGGATTGCCGCATATGCAAAAACGCCGCCCACGGTCAAAACGCCTGCCACACACACGCACCGTCTTCGATGCGATAGGCTTCGAAAAACTGGGTGGCATCGGGGTCGGGCTGGCCAAAGGGCACAGGCCGATCCATCAGCGAGATCACGACAACCGCAGCGCTCAGCCCCTGCTCGGCCATGTAGGGCCGCGCCAGATCATCGCACAGGACGGCAAAGTCACCTTCGGCATCGGCATAGCCCAAACTGCCGCCCGACCGCGCGATCTCTGGGGCCACGAACCGAAAGCGCAGCCAATCCTCGTCTTCGACCCGGTCAATCAACACCTCGCTCAGCGTGACGCTTTGGCCCGACGGTAGATCGAGCGCTGCGGCTGCATTGGCCGCGACGATAACGGTCAGGGTAAATAGGCAGCCCCGGACCCATTCCCGCAGTGGGGTCCGGGCTCCTCCCTCCGGGGCTGCTGTGCGGTGGGTCCTATCCCCGCGCACTGTCTCGTGGCGCCGCGTTCCGTACGCTACCGTACGCGACGCCTTATCCACATACCGCCACGTTCCCAAGTCGTTGTAAAGAGCGGAATTGACGTTACGGCGGCTTGTTGCGCAGCAGGATCGCGCCGTGGTTGCATGCGGCTGTACACGCTCAAGGTCTGGCGGCAAAAGCTGAACCGACCCGTTCAAAAATCGCTGTCCCATCACGCCACCTCCCGCGTGGCGGCAAAGCGCGCCCAACGGGCCCGGTTGGCGCGATTGTCGAGCACGGCCTGCGCACGCGCGATGTCACGGGGCGACGCGCGGCCCGCAACGCGCCCGCCCGCCGTGACCGTCCAACCCTCTGCAACAGGTTCCAGCGCAACAACCGGAGAGAACCCACGCACCCGCTGCAACGCGCGCCACAGATCCTGCCGGATCTGGTGCGCCAACTTGTTTGGATCACCCGGCCCCAGCGTCGCCGTCACGGCAAAGTCGAACCGCACCGGCACCTGCCGCGCCAGCGTCACACGCGCACCGTCGCGCAGGATATGCCAGCGCGCCTTCACGGCCGCCGCGCCACGCAATCAATCTCGACCAGCGCGCCCACGGCCAGCGCCGTCACACCGACGGTGGTCCGCGCGGGCAACCGATCCGCCGGGAAAAACCCCCGGTAGGTGTTGTTAAACGCCGCGTAGTCGCGTTCAAATTCCGTGAGATATGCCCGGCATTGCAGCACGTGGGACAGATCGAGACCCACCCCGTTCAGCACGACCTCAAGGTTACGCATCACACGGCTTGTCTGCGCCACGATCCCGTCCGGCAACGGCGCATCCGGCGCATCCGGATCCGTCGGCATCTGCCCGGTCAGGATCACCCATCCGTCGCTTTCCACCGCGTGCGAAAACGGTGCGACGGGACGCGGGGCATTGGGGAGGAGGTGGAAATTTTGGTGGGTTTTCAGGTCGCCACCTGCAGGCATTTTTCGCCAATGCTCTTTGACAAGCACTTTATCGACAACGTCCCTAGGCTTCAGCTTATCTCTTTGCGCAAGAAGAACCCCATCGACCTCAAGCCCGCGGATACCCCAAAACCCAAGATCAAGTTTTTTGAAAAGGTCTTTACCGCGAAAATTGGCAGAGTCCGATGAATGGTCTTCAATTGTTCGGCGTACGGTAGCCTGCCATTGACGTGTCAATTCGCGCTCTGTGGTTCTCGAAATATATTCGTAGAGATCAGCATACCGTGCAGCACCGCCGAGTTCATGTAAGGCCTCGTATATCTCATCAACCCAAAGCATTTTCACAACGGAATATTGTCGTGCTTCTTCCACGGGTTCTCTAGCTGTTTACCTCTGAGCATTGCGAATGCCCTGCAAATCCGCGTCCGTGTTTGTCTGGGGAGGATGACGTCATCGATGAAGCCCTTTTCGGCGGCGACGAAGGGGTTGGCGAAGCGGGTTTCGTATTCTTTGGTGTGGGCGGTGATTTTGTCAGCGTCGGCGAGGTCTTGTCGGTAGAGAATTTCCACCGCGCCTTTTGCGCCCATGACGGCGATTTCGGCGGTGGGCCAGGCGTAGTTGACGTCCCCTCGCAGATGTTTTGAGGCCATCACATCAT
>JBCBCR010000201.1:0-5566 GCA_038530495.1 Pseudomonadota bacterium
TTCGATCTAAACAATTCATCCTGAACAACGAACGGCTGGGCATGGTGCGGCAGTGGCAAGAGTTGCTGCACGGCGAACGCTATTCCCATTCGTGGTCCGAAAGCCTGCCTGATTTCGTGAAACTGGCCGAGGCGTTCGGCGCCAAGGGCATCCTGTGCGACAACCCCGACGATCTGGATGATGCGATCATGGAGATGATCAATCACGATGGCCCGGTGATCTTTGACTGTCTGGTGGAGAAGCACGAAAACTGCTTCCCCATGATCCCGTCGGGCAAGGCGCACAACGAGATGCTGCTGGGCGAGGCCGAGACGCAGGGTGTGATTGATGCCAAAGGCTCCGTCCTGGTGTGACGCGATTTCCGCGTTGGAAAACGGCCGGACATCAACACGATTTCCGGCACGAGAACTGAAAGAAAGCTGAACGAATGTCCGCCCTGAAAATCAAAAAAGGCGCCACCAGCCACTCCGCTTATAACCTGCGCCCCACGTTTAGTGACGTGGTGGAACGGCATACGCTCGCCGTGCTGGTGGAAAACGAACCCGGGGTGCTGGCGCGCGTGATCGGCCTGTTCTCGGGCCGTGGGTACAATATCGAAAGCCTGACCGTGGCCGAGGTGGACCATCAAGGGCACCTGTCGCGCATCACCATCGTGACGCAAGGCACGCCGCAGGTGATCGAACAGATCAAAGCGCAGCTGGGGCGGATCGTGTCGGTGCATGATGTGCATGATCTGACCGTCGAAGGCGCGTCCGTCGAACGCGAATTGGCGATGTTCAAAGTCGCGGGCAAAGGCGACAAGCGGGTGGAGGCGCTGCGCCTGGCCGACATCTTCCGCGCCAACGTGGTCGACAGCACGCTCGAAAGCTTCATCTTCGAAATCACCGGCGCGCCGGAAAAAATCGACGCCTTTGCCGATTTGATGCGCCCGCTGGGATTGACCGAAGTGGCACGCACGGGCGTGGCCGCCCTGCCCCGCGGCGACTGAGCGGCCCTAGCTGAACGGCTGATCCGGCTTGAGCAGCCGTTTCTGAAACGGCGGCACTTCGTCGGCGTTGCAATAGCCACCGGCGCGCGCGACCGCGCGCACAGTGGCAATTGATCCCGGACCAGAGCCGAGATGTTCGTAGACCATCCGCACAACGCGCTGCGTTTCGGGTGCCTCGCGCACAGTACGCGCGACGTAACCGACCCAGTACTTCTGCTCGAACGCAGACACCTGGGTCAAAAAGTTGAACGATGCCGTCCGCGATCCCTTGCGCGAGATGATGGCGGCGACGCCGTCCTCTTGCCGGATCATCAGCCCGCGAAATTCGCGGGCCGTGGTGGTTGACGGCAGCCCTTGGGCGGCCATGGCTGCGCGCGGCTCGAACCCGCGCACGACCGTTGACCGACCTTCGCGGCGCACATGCACAAGATTCAGGACATATTGATCCTGTTCCAGAAAACTGCGCCGCATGAAGCTGTAAAAGCCTGATGGAAAAAGATCCTCGGGCACGAAACTGACATCTTCGCCGACATAATCGCGTAAGAACGGGCTCGCCAGACCGTCACCTGCGGTCTTGATCCGATCCACCGATTCCAGCAGCACCCGCGCATCCACGTCAAAGAATTCGCAGATCCGCGCCAATACATCTGGCCGAGGGAAGCTTTCGCCGGACAGGTAGCGGTTGAACTGTGTCCGGTTGATCCCCAATTGGCGCGACAATTCGGAGATCGATGGATAGGCCCGTGACAGGGTTCGCAGATTGGCCCCGAACATGCTGCGCAACTCCGCCGGAGATCGGCGTGTATCGGTCATGGTTCGTCTTTCTTTGTTTGTGCGGGCACAAATGTGCGTGCAAACCGATCATCCAACACAAAACAGCGCGATTTTGACGCAAGTTCGCGTCAGCCCTGACGCCAAACCGCACCCGGACGATAATTGAACGGACACAAAAAGCAAGCGGACGTTGCTGGGTTGGTGCTGTATTTTAAAGCCAGTTTCGCATTGAATGCTGTGCGACAAATCAAAAGTGCAAGTGAGAGCCACGATGATAGGCGTCATTCTCTGGAGCGATCCGACCAAACAAACTGCTGTCGTATGGTGCGAAGACCAGGGCAATCTCGCTTACTTGTCACAGCCGCATCTTGCCGATTTGTCTGGCAGTTTTGTCGACGCGGGCGACGTGATCGAATTTGACATGACCACCGAGCGTTCCAAACGCGAGATCGAGAATGTCAGGCTCTTGGCGCAGGCCAGCGGCATGCCGCTGGTCAACACGTTGCGACAGTCCGCAAGACAGGATGGCCGTGCTTCTGTATCAAGCAGGTCCGCACGGATTATCCCCCTGCCGCTCAACACTGTGGGTGCCGCCAATTCCGGCGCATCACACAAAATGCAAAGACAGGGATAGCGCGCCCAATACGCATGTCGGCAACGAAAAAGTGCGCGTCGAAAACTGACATGACCCCCACACACCAGGCGCGCTAGCCTCGCATCAACACGCGAGGCGCACCATGACCCAGTCTGACCTTTCCCTTGTGCGGCAGAATATTTCTGCCGCCAAGGGATTGCCCAACCCCCACTACACCAGCGAGGCGGTGTTCGCCGAAGAACGCGACGCGCTGCTGGCATCCGAATGGGCCGGCCTTGCCGCCGCGGTGGATGTTCCAGCGCCGGGCGATGCGCGTCCGATTGATTTCGTGGGCATCCCGCTGCTGCTGATCCGCGACAAGGACGGTCAGGTGCGCGTCTTTCACAACATCTGTCGCCACCGCGGCATGATCCTTGTGTCCGAACCGCGCCGCATCGAGGGCGTGATCCGCTGCCCCTATCACAGCTGGTGCTATTCGACCCAGGGGCGGCTGGTGTCGACCCCGCATGTGGGCGGGCCGGGTCAGAACACGGCGCAGGGCATCGAACGGTCCGAACTGGGCCTGATCGAGGTGCGCAGCCATGTCTGGATGGGCGTCGTCTGGATCAACCTCAGCGGCGATGCCGCCGCGTTTGAAGATCACCATGCCGACCTGCTGGCCCGTTGGGCCGAGTTTGACCAACCGCTGTATCACGGCGGCGCAGACAGCCGGTTCACGCTGGATGTCGGGTGCAACTGGAAGCTGGCGGTCGAAAACTACTGCGAGAGCTATCATTTGCCGTGGGTGCACCCCAGCCTGAACACCTATTCACGGCTGGAAGACCACTACCACATCGAAGCGCGGGGCCGGTATTCCGGTCAGGGCACGCATGTGTACCGCCAGTTGACCGGCGACGATGGCCAGCAATTCCCTGATTTCGCGGGGCTTGCCGACAAATGGGACACCGCCGCGGAATATATCGCGGCCTATCCAAACGTGCTGTTGGGGGTACATCGCGATCACATCTTTGCCCTGCTGCTGATCCCCAAGGGACCGGGCCGGACCGAAGAGCAGGTGCACCTTTTCTATCCCACCGAAGATACCGATCCGGATTTGCGTGCGCGGAATGCCGAGCAGTGGAAACAGGTGTTCGAGGAAGACATCTTTGTGGTCGAAGGGATGCAGCGCGGGCGGCACACGCCCGCCTTTGACGGGGGGCGGTTTTCACCGGCGATGGATGGGCCGACGCATCTGTTTCACGACTGGGTTGCAACCCGCGTGCAGACCCACCGAAACGCCCCTCAAGCGGCGGAATGAAGCTGACTGACGCGGCCTTGATTGCTGCGCACGAGGCGGGGGACACCGCGACACTGGTCGCGCTTTATGCGCGCGCCGCCGACCAGGTCACCGGGCCCGAGCGCGCTTTCCTGCTGACGCAAGCGCATGTTTTTGCGATGGAAATCGATCATCCTGAGGCACCGCGCCTGCGCGCGGCGCTGATCGAGATGGGCTGTGAATTGCCGCTATAGCGCGGGCGGTCGCGCGGCGGGCCAATCGGTCGCCTGATGCCACGCCTCGGCCAGTTGCAAAAGCCGCGCATCGCTGCCCCGCCGCCCGATCAGTTGCAAGCCCATGGGCAGATCGTGCGGCCCGCCGAACCCGACAGGTACCGCGACCGCAGGCAAGCCGATCAGCGACGCGGGCACCACGACCTCCATCCAGCGGTGATAGGTGTCCATCCCCTGCCCCGCGATCTCGCGCGGCCAGTCGAGCGTGACGTCAAAAGGCCACATCTGCGCTGTGGGCAGCGCCAGAACGTCAAAGTGGTCAAAGAGATCGGCAGCATTGGCGAACCACTGGGTGCGGGTGACACTCGCGCGGTGCACCTCCATCGCCGACAGCGCGTGGCCCTGTTCCACCTCCCAGATGGCCTGTGCGTTCAGCTGCGCGCGCATCCCCTCCTGGGCATGAAGCGGTGACAGGCTGCCCGCGACGGCAAAGCTGCGCAGCGTGGTCCACGCGTGCCACATGGCTTCGCGGTCGAATGGGGCCGCATGATCTTCAACGGACACGCCCATGTCAGCCATCTGATTGAGCGCGGCGGTGCAGAGATCGAGGATACCCTCCTCCATCGTATAGGCGCCGCCCCAGTCGCCCAGCCAGCCGATCCGCATGCCGGTCACATTGGCTTCGATCTGCGACAGCGCGTTCGGCGCGGGCACGTCGCCGTGGGGTTGGCGCGGGTCATATCCGGCCATCGTGTCGAGCAGCGCCGCCAGATCGCGGGGGCAGCGCGCCATGGGGCCGTTGGTGGCCAGTTGGTGCAGGAACGCGTCGCCCACGGGTTCCGACGGGACGACACCCCATGACGGGCGCATGCCGTAGACGTTGTTCCAGCCCGCCGGGTTGCGCAGGCTGCCCATCATGTCGGACCCGTCCGCGATGCTCAGCATCCCCGTGGCCAGAGCCACACCCGCCCCGCCCGACGATCCACCGGCGCTGCGGGTCTGGTCATAGGGGTTTCGGGTTGGTCCAAAGACCGGGTTGGTGCTGTGCGAACCGAGGCCGAAAGCAGGGGTGTTCGTCTTGCCAATGACAATGGCGCCCGCCGCGCGCAGGCGCGCGACCATGATGTCATCCGCCGTAGCCACCTGACTGGCGAAGAGCGGTGAGCCCATGGTTGTGGGCAGGCCTGCCGCGTTGGCCAGATCCTTGATCGCGATGGGGAGCCCATGCAGCCAGCCCCGCGGCGTGCTGTCATCGGCGCTCTGCGCCTCTTCCAGGCAGGCATCTGGGTCGCGCGGCGACACGATGGCGTTCACCGTGCCGTTGACCGCGTCGATCCGCGAGAGCGTCGCCTGCATCAACTCAACAGCGGACATTTCGCGCCGTTTCAGCGCGGCGGACAGATCAAGCGCGCTGCGCTCAGTCAGCACTCTGCGCCTCGGCCCGGCTCTTGCCGCTCACGTCCATGGCGAGCGTTGCGGCCATGAACCCGTCAAGGTCACCGTCAAGCACGCCCTTGGTGTCCGATGTCTCGTGATTGGTGCGCAGATCCTTGACCATCTGGTAGGGCTGCAGAACGTAGGACCGGATCTGGTTGCCCCAGCCCGCGTCGCCCTTGGCCTCATGCGCGGCACTTATCTCGGCGTTCCGTTTATCAAGTTCCAGTTGGTAAAGCCTTGATTTCAGGGCTTTCATCGCAATATCACGGTTTTGGTGTTGCGAC
>JBCBCR010000202.1:0-5655 GCA_038530495.1 Pseudomonadota bacterium
GTCTTGCCCGCGCCTACATCACCCTGCAGCAGACGGTTCATGCGAGTGGGGCCGCCCATATCGGCGGCAATCTCGGCAATCGCGCGCTCTTGGGCCCCCGTGGGCGCATAGGGCAGCGCGGCACGCACCCGTGCCTGCAGCCGTCCATCGCCCTGCGACACGATTCCGCGCACGCGCCGTTCCGAGGCCCGGGCCAGCGCGAGGGTCAGCTGATGCGCCATCAATTCGTCATAGGCCAGACGCGTACGCGCGGGGCTGTTCGGATCCAGATCGCCCTGGGCCGCAGGGCTGTGCGCCTGCGCCATGGCTGTTGCAAAACTGGGCCACCCCTCGCGCTGCATCTGGCCCGGGTCGATCCACTCAGCAAGGTCCGGCATCCGCGCCAAGGCGCTGCGTGTCGCTTTCCACATGGTTTTCTGGGTGATGCCCGCCGTGAGCGGATAGACCGGTTCGAACGTGGGAATGTCGCCCGCTTCGCTTTCGGGCAGGATGTGTTCGGGATGGACCATATTGGCGATACCGTCGAATAGCTCGACCTTGCCGGATACGACCCGGGTTGCGCCGGTGGGCAGGACCTTTTGCAGGTAATCGCTGCGGCCGTGAAAGAACACGAGTTGAAAGCTGGTCTGCGCGTCCTCGACATTGATGCGGTAGGCACCGCCACGGTTGCGCGCGGGCATGTGATTGCCGACCTGCACCTTGACCGTGAGCGTCGCAGGCAACGGCGCGCCCTGCACAGTGTCGCGCAGCGACCGGTCGGTGCCGGAATGCGGCAGCGTGAAGAGCAGATCGCGCGGCGCCGCCACGCCCAGACCTTCGAAATGCTTGGCCGTTTTGGGTCCGATTCCGTCGAGTGTTTCGAGATCGGCAAACAGGGGAAAGAGGATCTCGGGGCGGCTCATGCGGTGCCGATCAGATCCAGCCAACCGTCCTCGTCAATCGTCTCGATGCCCAGATCGGCTGCCTTTTTCGCCTTGGACCCAGCGCCGGGACCCGCGACCACGAGGTCGGTCTTGGCACTCACTGACCCGGACACTTTGGCCCCCAGCGCCTCAGCCCGCGCCTTGGCCTCGGCGCGGGTCATCTTTTCCAGCGTGCCGGTGAAGACGACGGTTTTGCCTGCCACGGGGCTGCCGTCGGTGTCGGGACGGTTGGCCTCTTCGATCTGCAGGTGGGCGGTGAGACGGTCGATGCTGGCGATTTCGTTGTCCTGGTGAAACGCCGCCTGCAACGATCCGGCCATAACCGCGCCCACCCCGTCGATGCCGGTGAGGTCATCCCAGGCGGGCGTGCCCGGCGCAGCCTCGGCCATGGCGGTGCGAAACGCGTCCCACGTGCCGTAGTGCATTGCCAGAAGGTTTGCCGCCGCCTCGCCCACATGGCGGATGCCGAGGGCAAAGATCACCCGGCCCAGCGCGACTTTGCGCGCCGTGTCGATGGCGTCAAAGAGGTTGGTGGCTGATTTCTCGCCCCAGCCTTCGCGGTTTTTCAACTGCTGCATGCCGCTGCCATAGCGGTCGCGCAGGGTGAAGATGTCGGCGGGCTCCTTGATCCAGCCGTCTGCATAGAACTGTTCGACCTGCTTGGCGCCGAGGCCCTCGATATCGAAGGCGGCGCGGCCGACGAAATGTTTCAGCTTTTCCACCGCTTGCGCCGGGCAGATCAGGCCGCCGGTGCAGCGGCGCACGGCATCGCCCGGTTCGCGGATCGCGTCGCTGCCGCATTCGGGGCAGGTTTGAGGCATCTGGTACGGGACAGCGTCCCTGGGCCGTTTGCCAAGGTCGACATCGGCAACTTTGGGAATCACGTCGCCCGCGCGGTAGACCTGCACCCAATCGCCTGCGCGGATGTCCTTGCCGTTTCGGATCGTCTCGCCCTTGTTGTCGCGTCCGGCGATGTAATCCTCGTTGTGCAGGGTGGCGTTTGAGACGACGACACCGCCCACGGTCACCGGGTGCAGTCGCGCGACAGGGGACAGCGCGCCGGTGCGCCCGACCTGAATGTCGATCGATTCGAGCCGGGTCCAGGCCAGTTCGGCGGGGAACTTGTGCGCAATGGCCCAGCGCGGGGTGGTCGAACGGAAGCCGAGGCGGCCTTGCAACGCGAGATCGTCAACTTTGTAGACGACCCCATCGATGTCGTAGCCGAGTGTGGCGCGTTGTGCTTCGATCTTTGCGTAGTGCGCAATCAGCGCATCGGTGCTGTCGCACAGCGCGGTGAGCGGATTGGTCTGGAACCCTAGTGCTGCGAGGCGATCTATCGCGCCGCTTTGGGTGTCGGCGAGCGGTTCGGACAGCGCGCCCCACGCATATGCAAAAAAGCGCAGCGGGCGGCTGCGGGTGACCGACGGGTCCAGTTGGCGCAGTGACCCAGCGGCGGCGTTGCGTGGATTGGCAAAGGTTTTTTGGCCCGCCTCGGCCTGCCGCGTGTTCAGCGCTTCGAAATCGGCGTGGGACATGTAGACCTCGCCGCGAACCTCAAGTGTGTCGGGCGCGCCGTCGAGCTGTTGCGGGATGTCGTCGATGGTGCGGGCGTTGGCGGTGACGTTTTCGCCAACGGCCCCGTCGCCGCGCGTGGCGGCCTGCACCAGCGTCCCTTTTTCGTAGCGCAGGGACAGCGACAGCCCATCGATTTTAGGTTCGGCGGTGTATGCGGGCGTGGCATCGAGGCCGAGATATTTTCGCACGCGCCCGTCAAATTCGATGACGTCATCGGCGTCAAATGCATTGCCAAGCGAGAGCATCGCGACGGCGTGTTCGACTTTGCCGAAACCTTCGGCGGGTGCAGCGCCAACCTGGTCGCTCGGGCTGTCGGCGCGTTTGAGGTGGCCAAAGCGCGCCTCGATCTCGGCGTTGCGCAGCTTGAGCCGGTCGTATTCTGCATCGGAAATATCGGGGGCGTCGCGCAAGTGGTAGGCGTTATTGGCCTCGGCCAGCGCGAGCGCGAGCCGGGCCAGTTCGTCACGTGCTTGGGCTTCTGTGAGGTCTGGAACGTCTATGTGCGCGGTCACGTCGGGCTCTCGGTCTTGGTCTTGCGCAACAAGTAGTGGCGTGGGCCCAAGGCGTCCAGCCTTTGCGCGCGACAGAACGCAACGCAAAGGCCCGCAGCACTTGGCGTGCCACGGGCCCTAAACGTGAGTGGTATTTGGCGGCGTTATGCGCCGACGGCGAGCCTTTCGTCACCGTCGATTTGGGCGGGCTCGGGATCGCGCAACACGTACCCACGGCCCCAAACCGTTTCGATGTAGTTTTCTCCACCCGTGGCCGTGCTCAGTTTCTTGCGCAGTTTACAGATGAACACGTCGATGATTTTCAATTCCGGCTCATCCATGCCGCCGTAGAGGTGGTTCAGGAACATTTCTTTGGTCAGCGTGGTGCCCTTGCGCAGGCTAAGGAGTTCCAGCATCTGGTATTCTTTGCCCGTGAGATGGACGGTCTTGCCTTCGACGCTCACCGTCTTGGCATCGAGGTTCACGGCAATCTGACCGGTATTGATCACCGACTGAGAATGTCCCTTGGACCGGCGGATGATGGCATGGATCCGGGCAACCAGTTCTTCCCGATGGAAGGGCTTGGTCAGATAATCATCAGCGCCAAAGCCGAACCCCTTGATCTTGTTTTCGGTATCGTCGGCGCCGGAGAGGATCAGGATCGGCGTTTCCACCCGCGACAGGCGCAGTTGGCGCAACACTTCGTGGCCGTTCATGTCCGGCAAATCGAGGTCAAGGAGGATGAGGTCGTAGTCGTAAAGCTTGGCGAGATCGATCCCCTCCTCCCCTAAATCGGTCGCATACACGTTGAGGTTTGCATGGGTCAGCATCAATTCGATGCTCTTCGAGGTGGTAGGATCGTCTTCGACAAGCAGGACACGCATTCTACTGGATCTCCGCAGCTCAGGGTAAACTCGATATGAACGCACCGTGACGGTAAATAGTTAACGGCGCGTTACCCCTGTTCACTTATTACCAAAACAACTTAAAGTTGTCTATATTTTTGTACGCTCGTCGCCTTCAACGCATCCTCGCCATGTTCGGACACTGCGCGCACCCATTCGGTGAATTCCTCACCGCTGATGGCATAGCGATCAAGCGCTGCCTCTTGAGAAATCAGGCCGTACAAAACGCCGCGCACCACCGCAGCCTTGCGCGAAGCCACCCATCGTCGCGTGTTTGACGGCGGCAAATCCGCCTGTGTCAGAACCGTGCCATCCGGCAGGGTGACCGCGCGCTCTCCATCGACTTTTTTCAGGTACATGGCCTTGCTCTTGCACTGTTCGCGGCGACCATGCGCCTTAGTCGTTTAAAAGCAGGTTAAGCTGCCCCTTGAGACTAGTTCGTATTTTCCTATATCTGTCGCCACCGCGCTTCGGAGACAGCCATGCTCGACCATTCGGGTCACACCAACGCCTTAGGATTTGACAAGGCGCCGCAAGACACGCGCGTCGTTGTGGCGATGTCGGGCGGCGTGGACAGTTCCGTTGTTGCAGCAGAGTTGAAAGCGCAAGGTTTCGACGTCGTCGGTGTGACGCTGCAGCTTTATGATCACGGGGCCGCACTGGCCAAGAAGGGCGCGTGCTGTGCGGGCCGCGACATCCATGACGCCCGCCGCGTGGCCGAGGAAATGGGCTTTCCCCATTACGTGCTGGATTACGAAAACATCTTCAAGGATGCGGTGATTGACGAGTTTGCCGACAGCTATCTGGGCGGGGCAACCCCGGTGCCCTGCATTCGCTGCAATGAACGGGTAAAGTTCAAGGACCTGCTGGAGACCGCGCGCGATCTGGACGCCGATTGCATGGCCACGGGCCACTATATCCAGCGCATGGGCGGTGCACGGGGGGCCGAGTTGCACTGTGCTGCCGATCGCACGCGCGACCAGAGCTATTTCCTGTTTTCCACAACGCAGGAACAGCTGGATTTCCTGCGCTTTCCACTGGGTCACTTGCCGTCCAAGGATGACACGCGGGCGTTGGCCGCGAAATACGGGCTGGCCGTGGCGGACAAACCGGACAGTCAGGACATCTGTTTTGTCCCAAATGGCGATTATGCGTCCGTCATCCGCAAGTTGCGTCCCGAAGCAGCCGCACCAGGCGAAATCGTGCACGCTGATGGACGTGTGCTTGGGACGCATGAGGGCGTGATCAACTATACCATCGGTCAGCGCCGCGGGCTGGGCATCGGCGGGCTGAGCGATCCGCTTTACGTGGTGAAGCTGGACGCAGAAAACGGCCGCGTCGTCGTCGGCCCGCGCGAGATGCTGGCCACCCGGTCGGTGCCGGTGCGCGAGATCAATTGGCTGGGCGATGCGCCATTGCCAAGCCAAGATGCCTGGGACATCGCGGTCAAAGTCCGCTCCACCCGCCCGCCGACGGACGCGGTGCTGCGCCCCATCTCGGACACCGAAGCGGTGGTTGAGCTTGCGGTTGCGGAAAACGGGGTCAGCCCGGGCCAAGCGTGTGTGTTTTATGACCGGGACAGCACACGCATCTTTGGCGGCGGCTGGATCCACAAGGGCTGAGCCCCCCTTTCATCTTGCCAGAAAAACCTCGGGGGTCAGCGTCTTTCCATGGGAAAGGCGCGTAACGGGGCAGCGCCCCCCTCCCACATCCGCCAACCGCGCAACATCTCTGGTCTGAGGCGGATGTGGATGGGCCATT
>JBCBCR010000203.1:0-5653 GCA_038530495.1 Pseudomonadota bacterium
GCGGGATCATGCGCTTCGCCGCGCGACACTGTCTTGGCCGCGTCCGCGATGCCGGCGCAGTTGACCATCACCCGCAGCGGACCGTGCGCGGCGCGGGCCGCCGCGATGCCTTGGGCCACGGACGCGGGATCGGTCACATCGACGGCGGCAAAAAGCCCCCCGATGGCGGCGGCATGCGCTTCGCCCGCATCGGCATTCCTGTCGAAAATCGTGACCTGCATCCCCGCCTGTGCCAACCGCGCGGCAGTGGCGGCCCCCAGCCCCGATGCGCCCCCCGTGACGATGGCGCCCTGTCCGGTCCAATCCAGCATATGTCTCGCTGCCTCCCTGATTGCGTTGCCTCGTCGCTAACACGCAGGCACAGGGTGGTAAACGCGGATCAGGCGCTGTTGCGCAGGATCATCTCGCCGGTCATGCCCGACAGCGCGTCGGGCCGCACCTCACCGCGCAAGACATCGACCACCGCCTGCGCCATTTCGGCATTCGGCTGGCGATAGGTCGTGAGGGCATAGTTGTGGTTGCTGGCAAAATCGTTGTCGTCGAACCCGGTGATCGCGATGTCTTCGGGGACGCGCAGACCCAGTTCAAACCGCAGGGCATCCATCGCGCCCATGGCGATGGCGTCGTTTTCGCACATCAGCACGTCCGGATACCGGTCCCGCGGCAGCGCACGGAAATAGTCAAGCACGCGGGCATAGGCGAGATCGGGGCTGAACGTGTCGGCCACCAGCACCTCTGGCAGCACGCCGCGCGCCTCGCGCCAGCGCACCATCATCGCCTCCTTGCGCAGCAGGTGTGCCGAGATCGTGCGCGGCCCGCTGATGAACAGCGGGCGCTGGCAACCGCGGGCCAGTACGTGGTCGGTCATTTCGGTCATGGCGGCGGTGTCGTCGCAACAGATCGAGATCGTATTTGGGCTTTGCGACACGCGGCCGTAGACGATCAATTGCTTGAGCCGTTGGGCGCCCAGCGCATCCTTGATCGCCACATCGTTGAAGCGGCCACCGATCAAGACGGCGGCGTCCACCCGGTGCTGGCTCGCCTCGAGCAGGGCGGCGGCGGCATCGTCCTCGTCCTTGGTGTTGACCAGCAGCGTGTACCAGCCCGCGTCGCGCAGGGTCGTGGTCAGGTGTTCGACCATGGTAATCTGCTGCGGGTTCTTCAGATCGTCTAGCAGCACGGCGACCAACCCGCTGCGGTCTGATGCAAGGCTGACCGCCAGGAGGTCAGGCGCATAGCCCAGCTCTTTTGCCGCCTGCATGACCCTGTCGCGGCTCTTGGCCGAGATCGAGGCATCCTTTTTGAATGCGCGGTTCACGGTCCAGCGCGACACGCCCGCCAGACGCGCGACATCGTCGGCGGTCACCTGCCCTGCTTGTTTGGCGTCGGCCATACCCAAAGCCCCTTTCCCGTCAGACGTTAACGCTGGAAAATCGCTCTTTGCCAGCTTTTTTGCACCCGCGTGCAAAAATTTCTTGCACGCGGGTGCAAAGCTGGGTCTGTTAGCGATCACGGCGCAAGGGGGGAATCAGCGTTGATCAAAGTGGGCCTACTGGGTGCGGGACGGATTGCAGGCGTGCATGGCACGGCCATCTCGCGCAATCGGAACAGCGACCTTGTCGCGGTGTCCGATGTGGTGGGCACGGCGGCAGACGCTCTGGCCGAACGCCATGGATGCGCGGTGCGCACCAGCGAAGAGATCATCGCCGACCCCGCCATTGACGCCGTTCTGATCGCGACCTCCACGGACACGCACGCCGATTTCATCGAAGCGGCCGTGGCGGCTGGCAAGGCCGTACTGTGTGAAAAACCGGTGGATTTGAGCCTTGAGCGCGCCCGCGCTTGCCTGAATGCCGTGAACGCTTCGGGCCAACCGGTGATGATCGGGCTGAACCGGCGCTTTGACCGCAGCTTTGCCGCGTTGCAAGCCGCACTCGCCGCAGGTGAGATAGGCGCACCCGAGCTGTTGTCGATCACCTCGTTCGACCCGTCACCGCCGCCGCTCGCGTACATCAAGGTGTCAGGCGGGTTGTTCCGCGACATGATGATCCATGATTTTGACATGTCGCATTTCCTGATGGGTGCGGTGCCCGATATCATCACGGCCACAGCGAGCAGCTTGGTTGATCCCGAGATTGGTGCCGCAGGCGACGTCGATACAGCTGCCGTCACGATGCACTACGCCGACGGGCGCATCGGGGTGATCAAGAACTCGCGCCGCGCCGCCTTTGGCTATGACCAGCGGGTCGAGGTGTTGGGGTCCAAGGGGCACCTGCAGGTCCAGAACGTGGCCGAAAACACCCTGATCAAGTCGACCAGCGCAGGCGTGACAGCCGCCAAACCGTTACATTTCTTTCTGGAACGGTACATGGACGCCTATGCCGCCGAATGGGACGCTTTTGTCACCGCCGTACAGAACGGCGCCCCGATGCCCGTCACGCTTGAGGATGGCGTCACCGCGCTGGCCATGGCCGAAGCTGCCGCGCGCAGCCAAAACGAAAAGCGGCCCGTGAAATTAGTTGAAGTCTTGTGACTTTGGCTGTTCGATACGACGCAATGAATATGGCCCGGACACACCGCGCCACACGAAATTCGGCACAAAGCCGGATCACCTTGAGGGGCCCGACCTCTCGCACACCAGAAGATGTTCACAGGGAGGAACATTCATGAAAAAGACGGTTTTTGCAGCCCTTGCCGCTGCGACCGCAATCGCCGCTGCGGCCCCGGCTTTCGCCGACGGCCACGGTGAGCGTTATGTGATGATCACGCACACCCAGGGCACCGACCCGTTCTGGCCCGTGGTGGAAAAGGGTGGCCGTGACGCCGCTGCTGCCATCGGTGCGACGCTCGAGTACAACTTCGACGTCTCCGGTGACATGGCCGCCATGGCCGCGCTGATCGAAGCCGCCGCCGCGTCCGAGCCCGATGGGATCATCGTGTCGCTGCCCGACGCCGACGCGCTGGGGCCGGCCATCAAGGCCGCCGTTGCCGACGGTATCCCGGTTGTGACCATGAACTCGGGCCTTGAGTCGTCCAAGGAACTGGGCGCCCTGATGCACGTGGGTCAGCCCGAGCGTGACGCAGGCTTTGCCGCCGGCACCCGCGCGATGGCCGAAGGCGTGACCAAGGGTCTGTGCCTGAACCAGGAAGCGTTCAACACCGCCCTTGTCGACCGTTGCACCGGCTACTTTGACGCAATGGGCGCTGATCTGAACCAGATCGACGTGTCGAACGACCCTGCACAGATCGAAACCCGGACAGCCGCCGCACTGGAAGCTGACGAAAGCATCGACGGTGTTCTGGCTGTTGGCCCGCACGTGTGCGAAGCCGCAACCAAGGCAATCGAAGCCGTGGGCGCCGACGTGCACCTGGCGTGCTTTGACCTGTCGCCCGGCGTGATGGACATGATCGAAGACGGCCGCGCCGCCTTTACCATCGACCAGCAGCAGCGTCTGCAGGGCTACATGCCGGTCATCGTGCTGCACCTCTACAACAACCACGCAGGCCTCCTGCCCGGCAACAACATCGCATCGGGCCCCGGTTTCGTGGACAAGTCGAACGCAGCAGCTGTCAAAGAGCTGGCAGGCATCGACCGCTAAGGCGGACGAGACCTGAACACATTTGGCACAGGCGGGATATCCCGCCTGTGACCAATCAAAGAATGCACCAAGACATTTAAGGGGGAACCATGGCCGATCGCAGTGAATCCGACCGGTTAGCGCAGGAAACCTGGCTGCAGCGCACCATCAGGCGGCCGGAGATTGGCGCCTTTATCGTGATGATCGTGATCATCATCGCGCTGGCCTGGGCCTCGGATGGTAAGGCGTTCAACGCCTTGGGATTAAAGAACAACATTCAGATCATCGCGCAGTATGGCATCATCGCCATCGGTGCGGCCTTGCTGATGATCGCGGGCGAATTTGACCTGTCCATCGGGTCAATGATCGGCTTTGCGGGCATGTCCATGGCGATCATGCTGAAATGGGGCCTGCCCTTTGGCATGGGCGAGGCGACACCGTTTCTGGCCTTTATCATCACGCTGGCCATGACGCTCACGCTGGGCTGGATGATCGGCACCATCGTGGTGCGGTCCGGACTGTCGAGCTTTATCGTGACGCTCGCCTTTCTGTTCTTCATGCGCGGCGTGACCGAGGTGTCGTTCCGCCTGATCAACAAGTCCACGCAGGTCTCGGGCCTGCCGGATTACAAGGAAGAAAGCTGGGTCGCGTGGTCCTTTGGCGGCGAGGTGTTCGGCTGGTTTTATGACGCGTGGTACTGGCTTGGGTCCTATTTCGTCTCCATCGGGATCGAACGCGGCGACCAGTGGTTCATCCTCGGTGGCAACCTCAACCGCCGCGGCACACAGTGGGTCGAAGGGTTCGATGCCCGCTTTGCCTGGTTCATCGCGCTGGCGCTGGTGGCCTACTATGTGCTCAGCCGCACGCAGTTGGGCAACTGGATCTACGCCACCGGCGACAACAAGGACGCAGCCCGCGCCAACGGCGTGCCCACCAACAAGGTCAAGATTGGCCTGTTCATGTTCACCGCCTTCTGCGCCACGATCTTTGCCGCCTGTCAGGTCTACGAAAACAACACCTCCGACGCGGCCAAGGGCAACCTGATGGAGCTGTTTGCCATCGCCATCGCCGTTGTCGGCGGCACGCTGATGACGGGCGGGTTCGGCACCGTGCTGGGCGTGGTCTTTGGCGCGATCACCGTGGGGCTGGTGGCCAACGCTGTGTTCTTTATCCCCGCCATCGACGGCGCGTGGTTCCGCGTGTTCCTGGGCGCCATCCTGCTGGCCGCGGTGTTTGCCAACGAACGCATCCGCAAACGTATCACTGGGGGGATTTAATGCTTTTCATTCTTCCCAAAAATGACTCGTCGGCTTTCGCGTTGTTGGCGCAGCCAACAGGCAGCGAAAACCGACCCAGTATTGAAGGAAACGCATGATGGCTGAACCGTATCTGCGCGTCGAAAAGCTGGTCAAACGCTTTGGCCCCTTCACCGCACTGGGCGGCGTCGATCTCGAGGTCTACCCGGGCGAAGTACACGCCCTTCTGGGCGACAACGGCGCGGGCAAATCCACGCTGATCAAGACGCTCGCCGGTGTGCACCAGCCGACCGAAGGCCAGATCTATATCGAGGGCAAACCGGTGCAGTTCCGGTCGCCCCGCGATGCATCTGCCGCCGGGATTGGCACGGTGTATCAGGATCTGGCGTTGAACCAGCTGATGAGCGTGACGCGCAACTTCTTTATGGGCCGCGAGATCAAGAAGAGCTTTGGCATGCTGGATCTCGACACCATGAACCAGATTGCGCATGACGAGATGCTCAAGATCGGGATCGACTTTTCCGACCCCACGCAGGCGGTGGGCACCATGTCGGGCGGTCAGCGACAGACGCTGGCCATTGCCCGCGCGATCTATTTCGGGGCCAAGGTTCTGATCCTTGATGAACCGACCTCGGCGCTGGGTCAGAAACAGCAGATGGGCGTGCTGAAAACGATCAAACGGGTGCGCCAGCGCGGCGACATCGCGATCATCTTCATCACGCACAACGAAATCCACTCGCGCCTTGTGGGGGACCGGTTCACCTTCCTTGCATTGGGCAAGGTCATCGGCGCGGGCAACGCAGAAGAGATCACCGATCA
>JBCBCR010000204.1:0-5629 GCA_038530495.1 Pseudomonadota bacterium
TGAAGAACGGGGTCACGCCCTTGAACACGTCCTGCACGCTCAGATCGTCGCGTACGCCCGCGACCACGAAACAGTTCAGGCCGATCGGCGGGGTGATCAGACAGAATTCGGCCATCTTGACCACCAAAATCCCGAACCAGATCGCGCACATCGGGCCTGACATGCCGAACGTGCTGTCCTCGGCGCTGACGAACTCGCCGCCATTGAGCGCCATGACCGCGGGGTAGACCACGGGCAATGTCAGCAGCAGCATGCCGATGGCATCCATGAACATCCCCAGCACCGCATAAGCCAGCAGGATGCACACAAGGATCAGCATCGGCGATACGGTCAGGGACGTGATCCAGTCGGAGAATGCGCCCGGCAGATCGGCAAAGCCGAGGAATCGCACGTAGATCAACACGCCCCAGATGATGGTGAAGATCATCACCGTCAGCTTGGCGGTTTCAATCAGCGCATCCTTGAGCGCGCCCCAGCGCATCCCGCGGTAAAGCGCCATGCAGAAGACGATGAAGGCGCCCACTGCGCCGCCCTCGGTGGGTGTGCCCCACGCATCGCCAAAGGGGTTGTAGACAAAGAAGATGATGATCACGACCACCGCCACGATGGGCAGCGCGGGCAGCAGAGACACCAGCCGGTCGCCCCACGTGAACCCGCCCACGGGCGGACCGATATTCTTGAATGTCAGCGCCAGCCCGATGATCAGCGCCGCGTAGACCAGCGCCGAAAACGCACCGGGGATAAAGCCTGCGAGCAGCAGTTTGCCCACATCCTGTTCCACGATGATCGCGTAGATCACCAAGATCGCCGAGGGCGGGATAAGCGAGGCCAGCGTGCCGCCAGCGGCCACGACACCGGCGGCGAATTGCTTGTTATAGCCGATCTTGAGCATCTCGGGGATGGCGATGCGGGCGAAGACTGCCGCCGTGGCGACCGACGCGCCGGACACAGCGGCAAATCCTGCGGTGGCAAAGACCGTTGACACCGCAAGGCCGCCGGGCACCCAGGCGATCCATTTCTTTGCCGCCTCGAACAGCGCGGTGGTCAGTTTGGCGTAATAGGCGAGATAGCCGATCAGGATGAAGGTCGGGATCAGGCTGAGCGCGTGGGCCGACACCTTGGAATGCGGCACCTGGCCCGCGACCTTGACGCTGATCTCAACCGCCTTGCCCAACCGTTCAGGATCGTAGTTGAACCCGTTCCAGCGCAGCCAGACAAGGCCCACGAACCCGGCCAGTCCGGCAGCAAAGGCTACGCGCATGCCCAGAAAGACCAGCACCAGCATCCCGCCGGTGGTCCACAGGCCAATGGTGATCGGGTCCATCAGTCTGCCCCTTCCATCGCGTCCGCCTCGGCGCGCGCCTGTTCGGCGACACTTTGGATCAGCGGCACCGCCACGGGACGGTCAAGGTTCAGCCAGAACGCCCGCGCATAGCCGACCGCCTGCAGCACCAGCCGCGCGGCCAGCACGGCAAAGGCCACCGGCACAATCAGCTTCGATGGCCAGATCGGCAGCGAGATGTCGATGGAACTATCGCGGCTGCACAAGGGCCGCGCGCAGTCAAAGCTGCGATCAAAATGCGACCACGACCCCCAGACCAGCGCGATCATCAAGAGCAGGATCAGCAGCACCATGATCAGCTCAACCAGCCACAAAAGCCGCCCGCGCAGCGCGCCGATGATGATGTCCATGCGGATGTGGATGCCCTCGCGCTGGACGTACGAGACGCCCATGATCGCAATCAGCGGCATCAGCGCCTCGATCAGGTCGACATAGCCCATGAGCGGACTTTCGAAAAACTCGCGCCCGCCCACAGAATAGACCGCGAGGAACATCAACGAAAATGCAGCCAGCCCGCTGAGCAGCGCCATGACGCGCTCCAGTGGCACCAGTGCCCGGTCCAGACGGCTGAGAAGGCTGGAATCCTCCAGCACGGTTGCTGCACCTGCCATGGCTCACGTCCCGCAATGTGGTGAAAAAGGTGCGCCACGCCGGGCGCACCTCAGGGTTGCGTGTGTAGGGTGCGCATTTACTGCGCACCGCACGTCTGGCGCTTAGCTGCCGCCCTTGGCGTCGGCGAGCGTGCTGACCACGAGGTCATAGAGCTCTTGGCCGGGCAGGCCCTGCGCTTCCATGTCAGCGATCCACGCGTCGCGGGCCGGTGCAGCAGCCGCTGCACGGAACTCTTCGATCACGCCCGGATCAATCTCGACCTTTTGAACACCCTTCTCTTCCAACACGCTGTCCCAACGCTCCAGCAGCGACGCGTAGTTGGTCAGGTAGTGTTCAATCGCCTCGGGCACCGAGCTGTCGAGGGCCGCGCGATGCGCATCGCTCAGGCTTTCATAGGCGTCGATGTTCACCACGACGGGGCAGTTCACCGTGCCGGGGTTCAGGTTCGCGGTCCACCAGTCGGCCTGGTTGATGGTGCCAAAGCTCAGGTGCGCGTGCTGGGCAAAGGCCACGGTGTCCACCACACCCGATTCCATCGCCTGGTAGGCTTCGGTCGCGGTCACGGACGTGGGCACGCCACCCACGGCCTCGAACGCCTTGCCCAGACCGCCGGTCGCGCGGACCCGCATGCCTTCGAAATCGGACAGGGTCGTCTTCGGCTCACCGGTGCCGACGAGGTTGTACTGCGGCATGGGCGAGGTCATCAGCAGCTTGGCGTTCCACTGCTCCATCTCTTCGGTGGCTGCAGGGTGCGCATAGACGGCGGCGGACACGGCGACCTCTTGTTCGAGGTTCTCAACCCCGAGGAACGGCAGTTCCAGCACGGTGATCACGCGGTTCTTGTCGCGGTGATAGCCCGCACAGAACTGCGCCATCTCGAACGCGCCGATGCTGATCCCGTCGAGGTTTTCGCGGTTCTTGGACAGCCCGCCATAGCTGACGTTCATCGTGAACTCGCCATTTGTCTTTTCCGACACAAGCTCGGCCAGCTTTTCGATGTGCTCGGTGAAAGCCCGGCGCTTGCCCCAGACCGAGACATTCCATTCCGTGGCCGCAGCCTCGAGTGCAAAGGTGCAGGTCATGGCGCCCGCAATGGCGCCAACAGCGATCTTGTTCATGTTTTCCTCCCGACACGGGGGCATTGTGCCCGCGTTGATGTTCTGCGCGACCGCTTTCGGTCGCGGCGATAGGCAAACGGTAACCATCAGGCAGGGGGAGTCCAGTGCTCTTGCGCCCCGGCGGGGAATTTTCGCGATGCACGCGTGTGGGCCGTCGGATTCTGGTGTGGCCGGGCACTGGGACTTTGCGCCGCGGTGCACAGGGCGAAATCACATGGCCCGGCATACGCAACCGCGTGGCCCGTGTTTGACAGACAAAACCGCGGAATCGCGGCGATTTTTTCTGCTCACGCACGCGTGATTTACAAGTGCTCCGCTAAACGGGAAAGAAGTTTACACAGAAACCCTTATATTTCGGTGTGTTATTTCTTTCTTTTCAGCTTCAGGTATGATCCGCCTTGACGCGGGGACACCTCGTGCACGCTTGCCAAAAGGAGGAGGCCAGCGTCCACGCAGCCCGCAGGACGACCAAGACAGAGCCGGAGGAACCCATGTCCGACACCAAAACATTTGCGCCCAGTGCCGCGTTCGCCGCCGCCGCCCACGTCAACGCCGCCAAATATGACGAGATGTACGCCGCGTCCATCGCCGACCCGGTTGCGTTCTGGGACGAACAGGGCAAGCGCGTCGATTGGATCAAGCCCTATACGCAGGTCAAGGACGTCTCCTATGAATACGGCAACGTGTCGATCAACTGGTATGCCGACGGGTCGCTGAACGTCGCGGCCAACTGCATCGACCGGCATCTGGCCACCCGCGGCGACCAGACGGCGATTATCTGGGAACCGGATGATCCCAATGATCCCGCCCAGCACATCACCTACCGCGAACTGCACACGCAGGTCTGCAAGATGGCCAACGTGCTCAAGGGGTTGGGCGTGGCCAAGGGCGACCGCGTGGTCATCTACCTCCCGATGATCCCCGAGGCCGCCTATGCCATGCTGGCCTGTGCCCGCATCGGTGCCATCCATTCCATCGTGTTTGCCGGATTCTCCCCCGATGCGCTCGCGGCCCGTGTATCGGGTTGCGACGCAAAGGTGGTGATCACCGCAGACGGCGCGCCGCGCGGTGGCCGTGTCACCAACCTCAAGGACAATGTGAACCAGGCGCTGATCAACGTGATTGATCCGACCAAGTGCCTTGTGGTGCAGCGCACCGGCCAGCAGATCGCATGGCGCGACGGCATGGATTTCTGGCTGCACGAAGAGGCCGAAAAGGCCGCAGATGACTGCCCGCCCGAGGAAATGAACGCCGAAGATCCGCTGTTCATCCTCTACACCTCCGGCTCAACCGGTCAGCCCAAGGGCGTGGTACACACCACCGGCGGCTACCTCGTCTATGCGGCCATGACCCAGGAGATCACCTTCGATTATCACGATGGCGACATCTACTGGTGCACGGCGGACGTGGGCTGGGTCACGGGCCACAGCTACATCGTCTATGGCCCACTCGCCAACGGTGCGACCACGCTGATGTTCGAAGGCGTGCCCACGTACCCCGACGCCAGCCGGTTCTGGCAGGTTTGTGAAAAGCACAAAGTGGCACAGTTCTACACCGCCCCCACCGCGATCCGCGCGCTGATGGGTCAGGGCGACGAGTTCGTGACCAAATGCGATCTCTCCAGCCTCAAGGTGCTGGGCACCGTGGGTGAGCCGATCAACCCCGAAGCGTGGAACTGGTACAACACCGTCGTGGGCAAGGGGAACTGCCCCATCGTCGACACGTGGTGGCAAACCGAAACCGGCGGTCACCTGATGACCCCCCTGCCCGGCGCGCACCCGACCAAACCCGGTTCGGCGCAAAAGCCGTTCTTCGGCATCCAGCCTCTGGTGCTTGACCCGACATCCGGCGACGTGATCGAAGGGGACGGTGTCGAAGGCGTGCTGGTTATCGCCGACAGCTGGCCCGGCCAGATGCGCACCGTCTGGGGTGATCACGACCGGTTCATGAAGACCTACTTTGCCGACTACAAGGGCTACTACTTCACCGGTGACGGCTGCCGCCGCGACGAGGATGGCGATTACTGGATCACCGGCCGCGTCGACGACGTGATCAACGTCTCGGGCCACCGGATGGGCACCGCCGAAGTGGAAAGCGCGCTGGTCGCGCATGCCAAGGTCGCCGAGGCCGCCGTGGTCGGCTATCCGCACGACATCAAGGGGCAAGGCATCTACTGCTATGTGACGCTGATGGGCGGCGAGGAATATACCGACGAGCTCAAAACCGAGCTGCGCAACTGGGTGCGAAAAGAAATCGGCCCAATTGCCTCGCCCGACCTGATCCAATGGGCCCCTGGCCTGCCGAAAACGCGCTCCGGCAAAATCATGCGCCGCATCCTGCGCAAGATCGCCGAGAACGACAATGGCGCATTGTGAGATACGTCGACACTGGCAGAACCGGCGGTGGTCGATGACCTGATCGAGAACCGAATGAACCGTTAGGGAAGCGTGGGTTTTTACCGACCCTACAAGTAATTTTCAAAAGGCGGGCTTGGTGGCTCGCCTTTTGCTTTTGGCTCATGCTGATATGCTGTTGCCGCTATGCCGCTGACCAGCAC
>JBCBCR010000205.1:0-5591 GCA_038530495.1 Pseudomonadota bacterium
CATTGAACCGGCCTATGACGGCATGGTGCTGACGCTTTAACCTTCTCTGTTTCAAAAAAATCCCCGCCGGAGGCTCCTGCCCCCACCACCCCGCGCAAAGACCCGATCATGCAGGCCCTCCTCGACGTCATCCTTCCCGTCTTTCTGGTGATCGGCTTTGGCTATGTCTGCGTGTGGCGTGGGCTGTTTCCGTCCTCGGGCGTGGACGTTCTGATGAACTTTGCGCAACGCCTCGCGATCCCCTGCCTGCTGTTTCACGCCATCGCCAATATCGACCTGAGCCAGGGCTTCGATCTGGCGATGCTCGGCAGCTTCTATGCAGGGGCGGCCAGCGGTTTTGCCCTGGGCATGGCCGGCGCCTACTACCTCTTTGGCCGCGACCTCGAAGATGCCGTGGCCATCGGCTTTGCCTGCCTCTTTTCCAACTCCGTGCTTCTGGGCCTGTCGATCAACGAACGCGCCTTTGGGACAGATGCGATGGCCAGCGCCTACGCCATCGTCGCCTTCCATTCACCGTTTTGCTACGGGCTCGGCATCACCGCGATGGAGATCGTGCGCGGGCGCGCGGACACGCCTCTCGGCACCGCCAAACGCGTGCTGACGGCGATGTTTTCCAATGCGCTTGTGCTGGCCATCCTCGCGGGCTTTGCCGTGAACCTTGCCGGGCTGACCATCCCGACGGTGCTGAACGATGCGCTGCTCTTGGTGATCCGCGCCGCCCTGCCCACGGCCCTGTTTGCCCTCGGCGGGGTGCTCGTATCCTACCGGCCCGAAGGCGACATGCGCGTGATCGCGATGATCTGCGGGATTGCCCTGCTGGTGCATCCGGCGATCACCTTCGGCCTTAGCCATGCGCTGGACGTCACCGATCCGGGCCTGCAAATTGCGGTCCTGACCAGCGCCATGGCCCCCGGCGTCAACGCCTACATCTTTGCGAGCATGTACGGCCGTGCCCAGCGGGTCGCGGCGTCCTCGGTGCTGGCGGCGACCTCGCTGTCGGTGATCACGGCGTGGTTCTGGCTGGTGCTTCTGTGATCCGCGCCACATCGACCGCGGCACCCAGAAGCACCGCAAAAGCGCTGAAAAACAGCCACATCAGCATCGCCATCACCGCACCGATTGACCCGTAAACCTCGTTATACGTGCCGAAATTCTGCAGGTAGACCGAAAACCCCACAGACACGCCCACCCAGGCGGCCGCGGCAAAAACCGTTCCGGGTGAAAAAAACGACGGCCGCTGCGCCATCCGGCGCGGCCCGAACCGGTAGATCAGCGAAAAGCCCACCAGCAGCACCGACACGCCCACGCCCCAGCGCGCCACGCCAACAGCAAGCCCGGCCAGTGGACCAAGCGGAACAAATTCCAGCACCACCGGCACGACGACAATGCAGGCCATCGCGACAAGCAACACGCCGGTCAGGCAAAAGGTCAGCACCAGCGCCCAAAGCGCATGCAGCGGCCCCGTGCGATTGGGCACCCCGTGCAGTGCGTTCAGCCCCTGGATCAAAGCCGCTACACCCGTGCGCGCCGACCACAGGGCCAACAGCACGCTCAGCACCGATGCCCAGCCCAGCGTCAGCCCGTCCGCCTCGGCCAGCGCGCACAGCTGTGCGGCAATCAGGCGGTACACATCCGCAGGCAGCACCGCGCTAAAACTGTCCAACTGCGCCAGTGCCAGCATCGGGTCGCCCACAACGCCCCATAACGCGATCAACGCCGCCAGCCCCGGGAAAACCGACAACACGGCCCAAAACGCCACGCCCGCGGCAATCAGGCTCAGGTTTTTCTCTAATGTCAGCTTGAGCACTCGAACAGCCGCAACAACACCTGGCACGGCCAGCATCCATGCCGCCATGCGGGCCAGCACAGAGTAGATGGCGCGCAGCGGGTTCATCGTGCCCGGGTCAAAGCCGCAGCGCCCCGCGCAGATGCTCGCGCCAATCGGCCCGCGGGCGGAACTGATCGTGAAACGGCAGCGTGCGCAGCCAATTCGCAATCCGCTTTTGGTGACTGCGCCCCTTCATCACCCGGTCGCACAACGAGAAATTGTCAAATCCGATCTCAGCCATCCGCGCCTTGAGCGCGGGTTCCTCATGGGCGTGCGCGGGAAATTTGCGCACGTCGAAATCAATCATGACATTGTCGAGCTTGCCAATCTCGCCCCCGTCGATGAGGTCATTCATGATATCGCATTCCGAGCCCTCGCAATTCAATTTCATGACCACCAGATCGTCGTGCCCTATGTGTTCGGCAAAAAACTCGGACGCGCGGACAAACGCGCATTCCGTAACAATCGCCATGTCACTGTTCTCGTCCGCCTTGGTGGTCGATCCCATGTGCCCGTGCCCATGCGAATAGAACCGCAAAGGGCCAGTGACATTCGACAAGCCATAGCGCGCAATGCGCAGGCGCGGGTCGGTGAAGTTCTCTTCGAGGATGTCGGCACAGGGCGCAAACGGCTCGAAACACCAGATTTCGTCGAATTGGTACAGCGGTTTCAGCACCTCTTCGAGCGTCTGCCCCAAATGCCCGCCAACATCGAGAAACACCTTTTTCATGCCCGGCCCCTTCGTGCGTATTTGGCGCCAAGGTCTAGCGGGTTTCGCAAGCCGATTGAAATGCAAAGTGTGGCACGGGCCGGTGCACCTGCCCGCAGAAGGACGGAACACGGACGCTGCTCGGCTTCGTCAGGAGTTGAAGGGGCGCCGACGCGCGATGGCAAGGCTTCGGCACGTTGCCCAAAAGGAACCTTTGGTGCGGGCGAGAGGACTCGAACCTCCACACCTTGCGGCGCCAGAACCTAAATCTGGTGCGTCTACCAATTCCGCCACGCCCGCACGCTGCGCTCTCTAACAACTCGCAGGCCCGCTGGCGAGAGGCAATTCCGCGCCTGCGTCACAGAAAATGCGCGACATTAACCACGGGTTCATCTAGTCTGTGCTCACCTGAGGTAGGTAACAAAAGAGATACGCCATGAAACCGAAAACGGTCGGGCGTGCATCCGGCGGGCAAGACCCGCAAAAGAGCACGTTTATTTCTCACATAGGCCTTGTGGCCGGGACACTTGTCATGACCGCCGACGGCGAAATGCCGGTGGAATTCCTGTCCCCCGGCGACAGGATCATCAGCCGCAATGCCGGTATGGTCGATTTGGTGGCGGTGGAGACCCAGCGGGTCAAGCTTGAGGCGGTGCGCATCACCGCGGGCGCGTTGGGACATATCAAACCGCAGCACACCGTGATGATGCCGGCAGGCCAAACCGTGCTGGTGCGCGACGCCCGGGCACAGGCACTGCGCGGCGCACAACAGGCGGTGATGCCGGCAGGATGCCTGATTGACGATGACGGCATCACCTCGCTGGGCGAGCGCTCGATGGTTCTTGTCCAGTTGGGCTTTGATGCGCCGTACGTGATTTACGGTGACGGCATCGAACTGGCGATCCCGGCAATGGAAGCCGTCAGTCAGGAAGCCGCGGCCTAAGCCTCCAGCGCGCGCAGCACCTGCGGCAGTGTTTCTGGTAAATCCTCGGCGATCAGGCCGGGACCAAAGACGCGCGCACATTCCACGTGCAGCCAGGCGGCGGTCTCTGCCGCCTGCATCGGCGCAAAGCCGCGCGCCAGAAGCCCCGTGATGAACCCTGCGAGCACGTCCCCTGCCCCGGCGGTCGCGAGCCAAGGTGCGGCGCGCTCCTGCGTTGCAGCGTGGACTGACGTGCGCCCATCGGGATGCGCGATCACCGTGTCCGGCCCCTTGAACAGCACCACGGCACCACAGCGCGCCGCGGCCGCGCGCGTTGCGTCGATCTTGGAATAGGCCGGGCCCGAGGGCGCAGGCGCTGCCAAACGCTCTGCCAGATCGGGGAACAACCGCGCAAATTCGCCGCCATGCGGGGTCAGGACACACGCGTCGTGCAAAGCCGCGAAGAGCGCAGGATCCTGCGCGATGAGCGTCAGCGCATCGGCATCCAGAAGCGCGGACCGTCCGCTCTTCAAAGCCGCCTCTGTCAGAGCCGCCTTTTCATCGCTGAGGCCAAGGCCCGGCCCCACGCAAAGCGCGGTGATGCGGGCATCCTCAAGCACGGCCTGCAACGCCACCGCATCGCTCACACGCGCGAGCATGATCGCTGTCACCTGCGCCGCCACCTCCAGCTGCGCACTCGGCGGCACGCCCAGCGTCACCAACCCCGCCCCGATCCGCAACGCCCCACGCGCCGCCAACCGCGCCGCACCCGTGCGCCCCGCCCCGCCGGACAGCACCAGCGCATGGCCATGGTCGAACTTGTTGCCGGTCCGTTTGGCCAGCGGCGGTAAGTCATATGACGTGATGGTGCGAACGGTGATGGCGGGAGCCTCCGGCGGGAGTTTATTTGGCGAGATGAAGCATCAAAGGCCAATGTCCTTTACGACAACCTTGCCACATGACTGCAATCCGTCGGCAAGAAAGTGTCCACACTTTGCACGATGAAAACTGACCGTCAGGTCGGCGATCACCTGGTGCGCCGCGCCCCCAATACTGCGCCCGCTGTCGCTACACAGACCGGACGGGATGTCCACGGCCACGAGGTGGTGCGTTTGCCCGACCTCGGGCATGCATTCGAGCGCTGTCAGTGGCAGATCAACACTGCGCGTCAGGCCCGTGCCGAACAGCGCATCGACAACGAGATCGCATCGTCCGGGGATCGAACGCTCTTCGAAGGTTCTGGCGTTCAAAGGTAAGGTTCCCCCGATCTCACGCCATCGCTCATAGTTCGTCTTCGCGTCCGGCGGCAGCTTTGCGGGATCACCATATAGAAACACCTCCACCTCCCACCCGCGTTCTGTCAACAACCGCGCCACGACGAACCCGTCGCCGCCATTGTTGCCCGGCCCGCACAGCACCACGGCGCGCTGCGGCGCCTCGCCCAGTTCGGGCCACTCGTCGAAAATCGCCGCGACCACCCCTGCGCCCGCACGCTCCATCAACTCAAGCCCGGTCACAGCGCCCGACGCCATGGCGGCCTGTTCGATCGCGCGCATTTGCGCGGCTGTCAGCAGCTCTGCCATGGCTCAGGCGCAAAAGTTTTCATTTTGCCCGAAAATTCATCACTTCGCATAAAAATTCGCCTCCGCACACCAAAGCACACCGACCAACGCCCGATTTTCAGGCCCATCGCATGGACGCCCCCGCCCCGTCATGGTCCACCCCTAGGCGAATTCACGTGCGCCAGGGAGGCTCTGCCATGAAAAAGATCGAAGCGATCATCAAGCCCTTCAAGCTTGATGAAGTCAAAGAGGCCTTGCAAGAGGTCGGCGTGCAGGGCCTGTCCGTGGTCGAGGTCAAGGGTTTTGGCCGCCAGAAGGGCCACACCGAACTGTATCGCGGCGCGGAATACGTGGTCGATTTCCTGCCCAAGGTCAAAGTCGAGGTCGTGCTTGATGACGATCAGGTCGACGGCGCCATCGAGGCCATCGTGGCCGCCGCAAAAACCGAGAAAATTGGCGACGGCAAGATCTTTGTCACCCCCGTCGAACAAACCATCCGCATCCGCACCGGTGAGACCGGTTCGGACGCACTGTAACGATAAATCAACTCCAGGAAGGACGTTCCGAACA
>JBCBCR010000206.1:0-5542 GCA_038530495.1 Pseudomonadota bacterium
GCATTGCCTTCCCGTGTGTTCTCGAACGATAGGAGATGAAAATGCCTAAGATGAAGACCAAGTCTTCCGCCAAGAAGCGATTCAAGGTCACGGGGACCGGCAAAGTCATGTCCGGCCCTGCGGGGAAACGCCACGGCATGATCAAGCGCACCCGCAAATTTATTCGTGACGCCCGTGGCACCACGACCCTGTCCGCCCCCGACGCCAAGATCGTCAAGGGCTACATGCCCTACGACCGCTAAGAAGGAGCACAGGATATGTCCCGTACCAAAGGTGGAACCGTCACCCACGCCCGTCACAAGAAGGTCATCAAGGCAGCAAAAGGCTACTATGGCCGCCGCAAGAGCACCTTTAAGGTCGCGCGTCAGGCCGTCGACAAGGCCAACCAATACGCCACCCGCGACCGTCACAATCGCAAGCGCAACTTCCGTGCGCTGTGGATCCAGCGGATCAACGCCGCCGTGCGCGCCCATGATGAGGCCCTGACCTATTCGCGCTTTATCAACGGCCTGAACCTCGCCGGAATCGAGGTGGACCGCAAAGTGCTCGCCGATCTGGCCGTGAACGAGCCAGAGGCATTCGGCGCTATCGTGGATCAGGCCAAGGGCGCTCTGAACGCATAAGCGCTATCGAAACAAAAAGCTAAAAAGCCGCTCCCACCGGGGCGGCTTTTTTGTTGCGCCTGCAGCGTGACCGACATCCGCACGCGACGGTTGCATCTGTAAACCAGACTTTAGCAACCGCCTTGGTATTGCACGTGCAGTGAACAGGCGAATCGTAATGGTTATTGGCAGCACAGGTTTTTGTTATGTCGGCGTGGGAACATTGCCTCTCGGTCATGTTGAACGGCTGCGCCCTGAGTCGCTGTTCAGCTGGTTTGGTAGCACATCAGGCGTGTCCAATGGTCTGAAACACAGGCGCCGGGCGCAAACGATCGCTGCACCCCGGCGCAGTGCGCGTTCCCAACAACTCCAGCGCCAGCCCACCGTGTGCCGCCCAAATGCGAAGGCATGTATATGATGTTCTATCGCAGAAAACCGCAAAGGCCTGTACGGCTGATCCTCGCCGAAGACAGCGGCTTCAACGTGACCGATTTCACCCGCAAGCTGCGCAACTGGCGGCGGCCGCATGAGATGTGGGTGGCCAAGGACGGCCAATTCCTGCTCGACGGTCTGGTCAAACGCCTCGATCTCGCTCCAGATCAACTCCCGGATCTCATCGTTCTGGACCTGCACATGCCCCGTGTCGGCGGAATCGAGGTGCTGGCCAACCTGCGCCAACACCATCTCCTGACCAAGATCCCGGTCGTGGTATGGACGATGTCCCACGCACCCTTCGACACGGAACAAACCGAAGAGCTCGGGATCGACGGATACCTCATGAAAAACGGCAATGCGGCAACAATGATCCGCGCGCTCGACAGGGTGCTCGACAGTCAGCAAGCAGCCTAAGGCGTAGGGTGCGCATTCACTGCGCACCGCACATCAGGATCAGTTTCGAGCCAGCGCTTCGATCACCATGTCATGGGGCACCAGCTGAAATTGGACCCGCCGGTTCTCACCCTCTCCCGAAACGGTTCCGCTCAGGTTGATCGGCTGCCGCGCACCAAAACCCAGCGGCTCCATCCGCGCGGTATCGAACCCTTCCGAGCGCAAGATATCCAGCACGGTTTCCGCGCGATACCAGCTCAGATCCATGTTCAGCTTATCCCCACCGCGGCGATCCGAATGCCCCTCGACAATCACCTTGACCTCCGGACACAGCCGCAGCGCTGTCGCCATGTTGCGCACCCGCGGCATGTCCGCTGACGCAGGTTCATTACTGCCCAGCGGGAACCGCACATGGGTGATTTTCACCAGCGTATCGAGATAATCCACGCAGCTGGGCGGCTTGATCCGCGAACTCAGCGGCAGCGGTTCTACCCGCGCTGGCGTGCTGACCGGCTGCACGTTGTCTGTCGCCAACAGGTTCACTTCGGTGCGCGTCACCTCCGCGGCTTCAGGTTCTGCACTTGGCAACGGCTCGACCGGCGCTTGCTGAACAACGGGCAGTACGGCAGGTGCCGCCGGTTCATTCAACGTCATGGCCGCCTGCAAGCGCGTCGTCTCGCGCGACTGCACCACCACGAGCGTGGTCAACACTATCAGCGCCGTGAACATCGCCAGAAACACGCCACCACCGCCCAAAATCACCCACAACGGCAAGGCAAAACGTGGTTGGGGGCGCGGGTCAGCCGTGTGCTGCGGTGGTACAAATTCCGCGCTTTTCGACGGCATCCCGCCCTTGGCATGCATAGTAAGTCGTGTCATCGCTCGTACCCCCACAGTCCACCCCGCACCCCCGGGGCCTGCATGAACAAGGCGTTGCACCTGGCATTTATGATTATGATCTTGTCCCGTATGTATGGCAGCCATACGGGGCAGCACATCCGCCCATAAGCGCGAATCATACATGAAGTGATTCGCAAAACAACCACCTCTAGATGCTGTATGCGGCTTTTTGGCCAATTTTATCGGTCAGATCATCCGCCGACCTGCACATCTTGCCATCCCGCAACGATATGATAGCAGGGCGGCACCCAAAGGAGTGTTCGCAATGGACGATCTGCGCGACAAATATCTGACCCAAATTGCCGGCGCCGCTGACGAAACGGTGCTTGAGGATATTCGCATCGCCGCTGTCGGTAAAAAGGGCGAAGTGGCGCTGAAAATGCGCGAACTGGGCAAGATGACACCGGAAGAACGTCAGGCCGCCGGTCCCGCGCTCAATGCTCTCAAAGACGAAATCAACAGCGCGCTCGCCGCAAAAAAAGCTGCGCTCGCCGATGCCGCGCTGGACGCGCGACTGGCCAGCGAATGGCTCGATGTCACCCTGCCCGCACGCCCGCAACGCGCCGGAACCATTCATCCGATCAGTCAGGTCACCGAAGAAGTCACCGCAATCTTCGCAGAAATGGGCTTTGCCGTTGCAGAAGGGCCCAGGATCGACACCGACTGGTACAATTTCGATGCGCTCAACATGCCCGGCCACCACCCCGCCCGGGCCGAGATGGACACGTTCTACATGACGCGTGCCGACGGCGACAATCGTCCACCACACGTGCTGCGCACCCACACGTCCCCGGTGCAGATCCGGTCGATGGAACAGACCGGCGCGCCCACCCGCATCATCTGCCCCGGTGGCGTTTACCGCGCGGACTATGACCAGACCCACACGCCCATGTTCCACCAGGTCGAAGGCCTGGCGATTGACCGCGATATCTCGATGGCGAACCTCAAATGGGTGCTCGAGGAGTTCGTGAAAGCCTATTTCGAGGTCGACGGCGTCGACCTGCGCTTTCGCGCGTCGCACTTCCCGTTCACCGAACCCTCGGCCGAGGTCGACATTCGCTGCTCCTGGGAAGGCGGCACACTCAAGGTCGGCGAAGGCGATGATTGGCTCGAAATTCTTGGCTCCGGCATGGTGCATCCCAAGGTCCTGAAGGCTGGCGGCATTGATCCCGACGAATGGCAGGGTTTTGCCTTTGGCATGGGCATCGACCGCATTGCGATGCTGAAATACGGCGTCCCGGACCTGCGCGCGTTCTTTGACAGCGACCTGCGCTGGCTGCGGCACTACGGTTTTGCATCGCTTGACGTGCCCACGCTTCACGGCGGGCTCAGCCGATAACTGAGTAGGGTGCGCATTCATTGCGCACCGCACGTCGCGCACTATCTGGCCGGTCATGCGCTACGCCCTTGTCCTGACCCTCGTCACCCTGATCGTGATCGCCCACATCTTTCTGTGGCGGTCCGAGATGGAAACCGGTGCCAAGCTGACCTTCACCCTGATCAACGCCGCGGGCTGGACCATTATCCTCGCCCCGATCCTGCTGGTCGACCGCTGGCTTGACGCGATCAAGGCACGCAACCGCGACACACCCCCTGACGAGGATGTGACGTGACAGCCTCCACGACCCATCGCAGGGTCACGCCCATGCGCCTGATTGCTTTCCTCTTTCTCGTCCTGCTGCCCAACGCGACCTTGGCTTGCCAGATTGAAGAACCGTGCCAGCTTGGCGACCGCTCCTACCACGTGCGCGAGCCGGATGGTTGGGACGGGGTCAGCCCGCTGCCCGTTCTGATCCACTTCCACGGCTGGCAACGCACCGGCGCGCTGCCCGTCCGGCACCAGCGCATCTCCGGTGCCACGCGCCGCCGCGGCGTCCTGCTGATCGCACCCAACGGCGTGCGCAAGACATGGGACATGTGGACCCCGGAAACCGCGGATGTCGCCTTTGCCGCCGCCGTTCTGGAGGACGTCAAAACCCGCTACCCGATCGACACCGATCACATATTTCTCTCGGGCTATTCCTACGGCTCGATCATGGCATGGCGCGTGGCCTGCGACCGTGGCGCACAAATGGGCGTGACCGCCCTCTTCGGCATCTCCGGCACCCTGCGCCGCACCGATACCTGCGCCGAGGCACCTGAGCAGGTGCGCCATGTCCACGGTCTCAATGACGGCGTGCTTGGCTTCCCTTTCGGCCCCGGCGGGGACAGCACCCATGCTGTCCGTCTGTGGCGCGACACGCTGAACTGCGACGACGCAAAACCGATTGGCCCCTGGAACCAGGTCAGCTTTTTGACCCTGACCCGCACACGGTGGGATTGCGGGGGCGGCACCGTTATCCTCGACACCCATCCCGGCGGGCATTTCATCCCGCACGGCTGGATCGCCAAGCAACTGGACGAGCTGTTGGGCCGCCCCGTCAGCTACCCCTGAACAGGCTCAGACAGCGGCTTTCATGCTTTCTTCGAGGTAGATTTCGCGCAACCGCGGCGCCACGCGCCCCGGCGTGCCATCGCCCAGCGTCACGCCATCAATCTCCACCACCGGCATCACGAACGTGCTGGCCGAGGTGATGAATGCCTCGTCCGCGTCCTTCGCCTCGTCGATGGTGAACAGCCGCTCTTCCACCTTCATCTGCGCCTCGCGCGCAAAACGCAGCACCGCTGCCCGCGTGATCCCGTGCAGGATGTCATTCGACCGCGGCCGCGTGATGATCGTATCGCCTTTGACGATATAGGCGTTGTTCGACGTGCCCTCGGTGACGTGCCCGTCCTGCACCATCCACGCGTCATCCGCGCCCGCCTTCTTGGCCATCATCTTGCCCATCGACGGGTAGAGCAGCTGCACCGTCTTGATGTCGCGGCGACCCCAGCGGATGTCCTCGATGCTGATGACCTTCATACCTTTCTTGGCCGCAGGGCTTGCGGCCAGGCCGGGCTTGGACTGCGTGAACAGAACCACGGTGCAGGGCGTCTCCTCGGGGTCCGGAAAGGCGAAATCCCGATCCGCAGGCGCGCCACGGGTGATCTGCAGATACACCAGCCCCTCGTCGATCTCGTTGACGCGCACCAACTCGCGATGCACGTCCAGCAAATCTTCCTTGGTCATCGGGTTGACCATATCGAGCTCATCCAGCGACCGCTGCAACCGCACCGCATGGCCATCGAAATCCACCAGCTTGCCCTGCAGAACCGACGTCACCTCGTACACG
>JBCBCR010000207.1:0-5532 GCA_038530495.1 Pseudomonadota bacterium
GGTATTTCTGGCCAGAAGAAGCCAGCAGGTGCGCGGTTATTCCGTGGTCTCGACGATGACCAGATCGCGTTCGGATGCGCCGCGGGCATGTGCCAGAGCAGCTTGGTAGGCGTCTGAGCGGTAGCAGCGTTCGGCAGTTTCGAGGTCCGGGAACCGCGCCACGACGTTGCGTGGGCGGTCCGTGCCTTCGAGTTGGACGTAGCGGGCGCCCCGGGCGATAAAGACACCGCCATGTGCGGCAATCGCCTCGGTCGCGCCTGCGGCGTATTTTTGGTACGCCGCCTCGTCGGTGACGGTCACATGTGCAATCCAAAGTGCTGGCATCTTATCCTCCCATAACAGCGCGGGCCGCAGCAATTGCTGCATCGGCATTGCCCGCATCCTTGGCGCCACCCTGCGCCATATCGGGCCGACCGCCACCGCCCTTGCCACCCAGTTCCGCCACGGCCGCCTTAACGATGTCCACGGCACTGAGGTCCGCGGTCTTGTCCTGCGTGACACCCGCAGCCACCGCAACCTTGCCGCCATCTTCGGCGATCAACAGGATAGCGCCCGAGCCGATCTTTGCTTTCATCTCGTCCATCAGCGGCGGCAGATCGCGCCCGGTCACGCCGTTCAGGACCTGCGCCATGAACTTGGTGCCGTTGACGTCCTGCGCCTCTGGTCCCGAGGACGTACCGCCACCCATGGCCACTGCGCGGCGCAATTCGGCCACTTCCGCGCTCAGCGCCTTGCGTTCGTCAAGCAGCGCCTGGATGCGCGCGGGCACATCTGTGGCCTGAGCCTTGAGCGCCAGCGCCGCTTCGGCCAGCAGGTGGTCCTGCCCGCGCAGATAGTCCATCGCCGCCTGCCCGGTCAGTGCCTCGATCCGGCGCACGCCCGCGCTGGACGCTGCATCGCCGAGCGTGACAAACGCGCCGATGTCGCCCGTCTGGCGCACATGTGTGCCGCCGCACAGTTCCAGCGAATAGGTGTCACCGCCCGTGCCCTTGCCCGACCCGGGATCGGTGCCCATCGACACCACGCGCACTTCGTCACCGTATTTCTCGCCGAACAGCGCCTGCGCCCCAAGCGCGCGTGCGTCGTCGGGCGTCATGATCCGCGTCTCCACAGTGGCGTTCTGCCGAATGTAGGCGTTGACCTGGGCCTCGACCTTTTCAAGCTCCTCGAGGCTGAGCGCCTTGCCATGCGAAAAATCGAACCGCAGCCGGTCCGGCGCATTGAGCGAGCCGCGCTGCGCCACGTGGTCGCCCAAGGCACCGCGCAGCGCCTCGTGCAGCAAATGCGTGGCCGAATGGTTGGCACAGATTGCTGTGCGCCGCGCGCGATCGACCTCAAGAACGGCGGCTTCCCCTTTGGAAAGGCTGCCTTTTGTCACCTCAGCGATGTGCACGAACACGTCCGCCATTTTGCGGGTGTCGGTGATGCGCGCGGTGCCAGCTTCGGTGCGGATCATGCCCGTGTCGCCGACCTGGCCGCCGCTTTCGGCGTAAAACGGTGTCTGGTTCAGGGCGATCATGACCTGCGCGCCTTCAGCGGCGCTTTCGGTCAGCGCACCGTCCATGACCAGTGCCACGATCTGCCCTTCGGCTGTTTCGGTGTCGTATCCCAGAAATTCGGTTGCGCCATGCGCCTCGGCCACGTCGAACCAGATTGCGCCATCCGCCGCATCGCCGGATCCCGACCATGCTGCCCGCGCCCGCGCCTTTTGCTCGGCCATTGCCGCGTCAAAGCCGTCGGTGTCCACGCCGCGCCCCTTTTCGCGCAGCGCATCCTGCGTGAGATCCAGTGGGAAGCCATACGTGTCATAGAGCTTGAACGCCGCAGCACCCGACAGATCGGCCCCGTCGTCCAGACCCGCCAGTTCATCGTCGAGCAGCTTCAGCCCACGATCCAGCGTCTGTTTGAACCGGGTCTCTTCGGCCTCCAGCGTTTCGGTGATGAGCGCCTGCGCCTGCCCCAACTCGGGGTATGCCGCGCCCATTTGCTGCACCAGCGCGGGCACCAGACGGTGCATTACGGGATCCTTGGCGCCCAACAGATGCGCATGCCGCATCGCGCGCCGCATGATCCGCCGCAGCACATAGCCGCGGCCATCATTGCTGGGCATCACGCCATCGGCAATCAGGAACGAGGTCGACCGCAAGTGATCCGCGATCACCCGGTGATGCACATTCTGGTCGCCATAGGGATCAACGCCCGTGGCATCCGCCGACGCCTCGATCAGCGATTTGAACAGGTCCGTGTCATAGTTGTCGTGACTGCCCTGCAGCAGCGCGCCGATCCGCTCCAGCCCCATGCCGGTGTCGATGCTCTGCATCTCGAGATCCACCATCGAGCCGTCTTCGAACTGCTCGTTCTGCATGAAAACGATGTTCCAGATCTCGATGAACCGGTCGCCGTCCTCCTCGGGACTGCCGGGCGGGCCGCCCCAGATGTGGTCGCCATGGTCATAGAATATCTCGGTGCACGGGCCGCACGGGCCTGTCGGGCCCATCTGCCAAAAGTTATCGGAGGTATCGATGCGAATGATCCGGCTTTCCGGCACGCCAACCTTTTTCCAGATCTCGAACGCTTCGTCATCGGTATGATAGACCGTGGTATAAAGCCGGTCCTTGGGGATCCCGAATTCGCGCGTGATCAACTCCCACGCAAAGGGGATCGCTTCGGGCTTGAAATAGTCGCCAAAGCTGAAATTGCCGAGCATCTCGAAGAACGTGTGATGGCGCGCGGTGTAGCCGACATTGTCCAGATCATTGTGCTTGCCGCCTGCGCGCACGCATTTCTGCGAGGTCGTGGCGCGGACATAGTCGCGCTTTTCCAAACCGGTGAACAGGTTTTTGAACTGCACCATGCCCGAGTTCACGAACATCAGCGTAGGGTCATTGCGCGGCACAAGCGGGCTTGAGGGCACGACCGCATGGCCTTGTTTTTCAAAGTAATTCAGAAAGGTCGAGCGGATATCATTCAGCGTAGGCATGGCGTTCGGTCCGGGCGGAGGATTGCGACGCTTTCACATAGCCTTGGCGCGCGGGACTGTCCACAAACGAAACGGGGTGCTGCCGTCGCAACACCCCGATCCGGTATTGTCCGCGCCACGTCTGGCGCGTCAGCGGCGTTCTGGGCCAAGCCGCCTGTGCCCGACCGTTTAAGCCTCTAAGATGTCGTCATCCTCGGTTTTTTCGCCCTCGGGCATGTCGAAATCGAGCCCGTGTGCCGCGCGGATCTTGTCTTCGATGTCCAGCGCGATGCGGCTGTTTTCCTTGAGGAAGGTTTTGGCGTTCTCACGCCCCTGCCCGATCCTCTCGTCGCCATAGCTGAACCACGCGCCCGATTTCTCGACCACGCCGGCCTTGACACCGAGGTCGAGCAATTCGCCCATCTTCGAAATCCCTTCGCCGTACATGATGTCAAACTCGACCTGCTTGAACGGCGGCGCCACCTTGTTCTTAACGACCTTGACGCGCGTGGCGTTGCCCACGACCTCGTCACGATCCTTCAGCGCGCCGATGCGGCGAATATCCAGACGGACCGAGCTGTAGAACTTCAGCGCGTTGCCACCGGTGGTGGTTTCGGGGCTGCCGAACATCACGCCGATCTTCATCCGGATCTGGTTGATGAAAATCACCATGCAGTTCGAACGGCTGATCGATCCGGTCAGCTTGCGCATGGCCTGGCTCATCAGGCGGGCTTGCACGCCCACGCTGCTGTCGCCCATGTCGCCCTCAAGTTCGGACTTCGGCGTCAGGGCCGCCACCGAATCGACGATGACCATGTTGACCGCGCCCGACCGCACCAGCGTGTCGGTGATCTCCAGCGCCTGCTCGCCCGTGTCGGGCTGCGAGATCAGCAATTCGTCGAGGTTCACGCCCAGCTTCTTGGCATATTGCGGGTCCAGCGCGTGTTCCGCATCGACAAAGGCACAAACCCCGCCCTGCTTTTGCTGCTCGGCCACGCAGTGCAGCGTCAGCGTGGTTTTGCCCGAAGATTCAGGGCCATAGATCTCGACGATCCGCCCCATGGGCAGCCCGCCGATCCCCAGCGCGATGTCCAGACCCAGCGATCCGGTCGAGCTGGCCTTGATATCCTGGATCGCATTGCCGTCGCCCAGCTTCATGATCGACCCTTTGCCGAACTGCCGTTCGATCTGGGCCAGTGCGCTATCAAGCGCCTTTTGTTTGTCTGCCGATTTCTTGTCTGTCATGGTCAAAAGGTCTGCCGTCGCCATTTCTTTGGTCCTTTTTGTCATACCCGTTTCGGGGCGGCAATCACTGCCGTGCTGCGTCGATGTTCTCCTCTTGTTCCTTATGAGATCAAAAAGAGAACATTTCAAATAAAATTTTCCCAATCCACTTTTTCGCTTATGGGTTAATGGGACGTTTACGTGTCATGCAAAAAAACGAATAAAGTCACGAGGCCGCGCAGATGATGGTGTTTTTCAAAGCCAGGCTGGCGTTTTTGTCGGTGCCCAAGACCGGGACCACCGCGTATCAGGTGGCACTGCGCGACCACGCCGACCTGTCCATCACCGCGCCGCCGCTGCTCAAACATCAGCCGGTTTATCGCTACAATCGGTTCATCCGGCCAATGTTCGTGCGCGTGTGCGACGCCGAACTGGACGTGATGGCCGTGATGCGCGAGCCGATCAGTTGGTTGGGCAGCTGGTGGCGCTATCGCCAAAGACCCGAAGTCAACGGCCACGCCAACAGCACCCACGGGATCAGCTTTGATGATTTCGTGCTGGCCTACATGAAAGGCAAACGCCCCGGGTTCGCCGAAGTGGGCAGCCAGGCCCGCTTTCTCGAGGCGCAACCCAATGGCACGGCGGTCAAACACCTGTTCCGCTATGAAGACCCCGCCACGCTCAACGCATTCCTCGAGGATCGCATCGGCGTGAAGCTGACGCTCGACCGGCTCAATGTGTCACCCGCCCTGCCAGCGCCCCTTTCCGAAGACGTCGAAAAACGCTTTCGCCGCAAATTCGCCGAAGAATTCGATCTCTACGAGAGCATCACCGCGCCTTAGTGCAGCTGGCTGTGCACCGTCTCTGCCAGATCGTTCAGTGAAAACGGCTTTGGCAGGAACACCGAATTCGGGATGTGTTCCTGCTGGTCGTGCAGCTTTTCTTCGGCATAGCCCGACACAAACACCACCCGCACGCCCGGCCGCTCGCGCAGCGCCTCACGCACCCAGCTTGGGCCATCCTTGCCCGGCATCACCACGTCGGTGACAAACAGATCGACATTCAGGCTTTCGTCTTCGAGTGTTTTCAGCGCCATTTCGGCACTGTCGGCCTCAAGCACGGTATAGCCGCGCAGGCGCAGCGCGCGGCTGGCAAAGGCGCGCACCGGCGCTTCGTCCTCGACCAGCAGGATCACACCATCGCCCTTTTGCGCGGTGCTTTCCTTAGGGGCGGTCTTCTCGGCCACCGGTTTCGGCGTGCTGCGCTCGAGCACCGGGAACATGATGGTAAACACCGTGCCCATGCCCACCTTGCTGTCGACAAAGATGAACCCACCGGTCTGTTTCACG
>JBCBCR010000208.1:0-5517 GCA_038530495.1 Pseudomonadota bacterium
TCGGAGATTTGCGCCGCGACCCGCAGGTCGTGTGATATGAAGATGATGGCCATTTTGTACTTGGCCTGCAGGTCGTTCATCAGGCGCAGCACCTGTTTTTGCACCGACAGGTCAAGCGCCGACACGCTTTCATCGGCGATCACGACCTCGGGTTCCATGGCAAGCGCGCGGGCGATGCCGATGCGCTGGCGCTGGCCGCCCGAGAAGTTGCGCGGTTTGCGGTGATAGGCGACTTCGTTCAGGCCCACTTGTTCCAGAAGCTCGATGGCCCGGGCGCGTGCCTCTGACTGGCCCATGCCTTGCAAGTGCAGGCCGCGGGTGACCATGAAGCCCACCGACTGCGACGGGTTGAGCGACCCGTACGGGTCCTGAAAGATCATCTGGATGTTCTTGCGGGCTTGTACCAGATCGTCGCCGGTGAGGCCGAGGAAGTCTTCTTCGTTGATGACGATGGCGCCTTCGGTGGCTTCTTCCAATCGGATCAGGGTCTTGGCCAGCGTGGATTTGCCGGATCCGGATTCGCCCACAACACCCAGCGTTTCGCCAGCACGTAGGACAAAGTTGGCGTCGTTGAGCGCGTGCACTTGTTTCGCACCGCTGGCATAGACCTTGTGCAGGTGCTGCACCTCGACCACCGGCGGGTCATTGCGGGTTTCATCCGGGCTGCGCGTGGTTTCCAGAAGCGGCATGGCATCGACAAGAAGCTGTGTGTACGGCTCCTTGGGGTGCATCAGGATGTCTTCCTTGGGGCCTTCCTCGATCACCTTGCCCCAGCACATGACGGCCACGCGGTCGGCCACGTCGGCCACCACGCCAAAGTCGTGGGTGATGAAGATGGTGGCGTTGTCGTAGACCTCCTTGAGGTCGTTGATCAGGCGCAGGATTTCGGCCTGCGTGGTCACATCCAGCGCCGTTGTCGGCTCGTCCGCGATCAGCACGTCGGGTTTGCACGCCAGCGCCATGGCGATCACAATACGCTGGCACTGCCCGCCGGACACCTGGTGCGGATAGCTGTCGTAGATGCGGGGCGGCGTGGGCAGCTTCATCTGTTCGAGCAGCTTGATGGTTTCAGCCTTGCGGTCACCCGGGGCGATGTCGGGGCGGTGCAGTTCGAACACCTCGTCCACCTGCGCGCCGATCTTGATCGCGGGGTTCAGTGCGGCCATCGGTTCCTGGTAGATCATCGAAATGCGCGCGCCGCGCATGTCGTTGAGCTCTTCCTGCGTCATCTGCAGGACGTTCTTGCCGTCAAAGATCACCTCGCCGCTGGTGATCTGCAGCCGGCCCGGCACGTCGTTCATGATGGCCGAGGTCATCACCGATTTGCCCGAGCCAGACTCGCCCACGACGCACAGGATTTCGCCCCGGTTCACGGTGAGGTTGACCCCTTCCACCGCATAGGTCCGGTCCGCCCCGGGGGGCAGCGCGATCGACAGGTTGCGGATATCCAGAATCGCTTGTTTCTCGGACATGGTGATTTCCCCGTATGAGCCGGCCTCTGTGGGGCCTGTTAAGCGCAGCCAAACATCTATGGTGCGGCGTGGCAAGGCATTTGACCGCCGCTTGGTGCCCGGGGTGCGCGCATGTACACTCGGCATACGGGATTCGACGGCCCATTATTGTGTTTGATTGAATTTTGGACGGGGGAAGCGAATGATTTTTCGAACCGAAGTGGCGCGCAGTCCAGCGGGCGAAGGCGCGAGCGGCATGGCGGTGCAGGGCATCGACGTGTCGAAATATCAGGGCAAGATTGACTTTGGCGCGGTGAAGGCGGCGGACAAGTCGTTTGTCTTTGTCAAAGCGACCGAAGGCGACACCGGCGTCGACCCGAGCTTTGCCAGCAACATTGCCGCGTCCCGGGCGGCGGGGCTGATGACAGGGGCGTATCATTTCTACATCAGCCATGATGCCGCCGAGAGCCAGTTTGCCAACTTTTCGAAACATGTCAGCCTGGGGGCAGGCGATCTGCCACCGGTCGTGGATATCGAAAACCTCGCCTCGCATTCGCCCGACGGCTGGCAAAACACGTTGCGCCAGTTTCTGCAGCTGCTGGAAAAGCACTATGGCGTGCAACCGATCATCTATTCCGGGGTCAGCTTTGCCAATTCCTACCTCAGCGGATTTCAGGACTATCCGCTGTGGGTGGCGCAATACACATCGGCCCCGCAGCCCAAGGTGCCAGCGGATTGGAAGGTGTGGAGTTTTTGGCAGTATTCGCAGTCAGGTAACGTGGCAGGCATCGCCGGGGCGGTTGATCTGAATTGCTTCAACGGCGCCGAGGCGCAGTTGCGCAAGTTCCTGATCGGCTAGCGCCCCGGGTCAAGCCTGCAGTGCCTTCACACCCACGTCGCCAGCAACCTGTTCGGCGATGGCCATCGCTGCGGCCTGCGCCGCTGCGGCGGTGGTGAAGTAGGGGATGCGGTCGTTCAGCGCGATGGCACGGATGGAGCGGCTGTCTTCAACCGCCTGCGCGCCTTCGGTGGTGTTGAACACCAGCTGGATTCCGTTGTCCTTCATCATGTCGGTGACGTCCGGGCGCCCTTCATAGACCTTGTTCACCGTGCCACATGCCACACCGGCATCGTTCAGCCAGATGGCGGTGCCGCGCGTGGCGACAAGGGTAAAGCCTAGGCCAGTGAGCGTTTTGGCCGCGTCCAGCATGGCCGGGGTCTTGTCCATATCCTTGATCGAGATAAACGCGCAGCCCGCGCTGGGCAGGATCATGCCCGCGCCCATCTGCGCCTTGAGAAAAGCGCGGGCAAAGGTGCGGTCCCAGCCCATCACCTCGCCGGTGGAGCGCATTTCCGGGCCAAGGATCGTGTCGACGCCGGGGAAACGGGCAAAGGGCAGTACGGCCTCCTTGACCGAGAACCACGGCATGTTCGGATCCGCGAGCGTCATCGGGTCGGCCAAAGGCAGCGTGGCGTCGAAATCGGTGCCTGCGGGGTACGGCGCGCGCTTGGGGAAAGCGCTGAGCTTTTCGCCTGCCATCACGCGGGCGGCGATGGACGCAATAGCACTGTCGGTGGATTTGGCCACGAAGGGCACGGTGCGCGAGGCGCGCGGGTTGACCTCGATCAGGTAGATTTCGCCATCCTTGATCGCGAATTGCACGTTCATCAGGCCCACGACCCGCAGGGCGCGCGCGAGGGCAACGGTCTGCTCTTCGATCGCTTTCAGCGTCTCATCGCTAAGGCTGTAAGGCGGCAGGGAACAGGCGCTGTCGCCTGAGTGCACGCCTGCTTCCTCGATGTGCTGCATGATGCCCGCGACATGCACCGCCTCACCGTCACAAAGCGCGTCGACGTCAAGCTCAACCGCGCCTGAAAGGTAGCTGTCGAGCAGCACCGGGCTGTCGCCGGACACCACCACGGCTTCGGAAATGTAGCGTTCGAGGCTGGCCTGATCGCGCACGATTTCCATCGCGCGCCCGCCCAGCACGTAAGACGGGCGGATCACCAGCGGAAAGCCGATGTCGGCGGCAATCTCCAGTGCTTCGGCGTCTGTGTGGGCGATGCCGTTTTTGGGCTGTTTCAGGCCCAGATCGTTGACCAATGCCTGAAAGCGCTCGCGGTCTTCGGCCAGATCAATCGCATCAGGTTCGGTGCCGAGGATCGGAATGCCCGCTTCTTCCAACGCGTTGGCCAGCTTCAGCGGGGTTTGCCCGCCGAACTGCACGATCACGCCGTGCAGGGTGCCGTTGTCCTGCTCGACCCGCAGGATTTCCATCACGTGCTCAAAGGTCAGCGGCTCGAAATAGAGCCGGTCAGAGGTGTCGTAGTCGGTGCTAACGGTTTCGGGGTTGCAGTTGACCATGATGGTCTCAAACCCTGCGTCGGTCAGGGCGAAACAGGCGTGACAACAGCAATAGTCGAACTCGATCCCCTGGCCGATCCGGTTGGGGCCACCGCCCAGGATCACGACCTTTTTGCGCTCGGACGGGCGCGCCTCGCACTCCACGTCGCCAAAGACCGGCGCTTCGTAGGTGGAGTACATGTAGGGCGTCTGCGCCTCGAACTCGGCGGCGCAGGTGTCGATGCGTTTGAAGACCGCGGTGACGCCTGCGGCATGACGGGCGGCGCGCACCTGTGCTTCGGTCTGGTCGGTGAGCTTGGCAAGACGCGCGTCGGTAAAGCCCATCATCTTGAGCTGGCGCAGGCCGTCCGCGTCTGTGGGCAGGCCGCCGCTTTCGATCTCTTGTTCGGTGTCCACGATCTCGCGGATGCGGGCGAGGAACCAGGGGTCGAACTTGGTTATGGCAAAGATGTCGTCGTCGCTCAGCCCCTCGCGCATCGCTTGGGCGATGGTACGCATGCGGTCAGGGGTTTGCTGGCTCAGTGCCTTGGTGATCGCCGCGCGGCCATTTGCGGGATCATCGGCGCCGGGGATGTCCACCTCGTCAAAACCGGTGAGGCCAGATTCCATCGACGCCAGCGCCTTTTGCACGCTCTCGTGAAAGGTGCGGCCGATGGCCATGGCTTCGCCCACCGACTTCATCGCCGTGGTCAGGAACGGCTCGGAGCCGGGAAATTTCTCGAAGGCGAATTTCGGGATCTTGGTGACAACATAGTCGATGGTCGGCTCAAAACTCGCGGGCGTCACCTTGGTGATGTCGTTGTCCAGCTCGTCCAGCGTGTAGCCCACGGCCAGTTTCGCCGCGATCTTGGCAATCGGAAAGCCTGTAGCCTTGGACGCCAGAGCAGACGACCGCGACACGCGTGGGTTCATTTCGATCACCACCATGCGCCCGTCGTCGGGGTTGATCGCCCACTGGACGTTGGAGCCGCCCGTTTCCACGCCGATTTCCCGGAGCACAGCAATCGAGTGATTGCGCATGATCTGGTATTCTTTGTCCGTCAGCGTCAGTGCCGGGGCGACAGTGATCGAGTCGCCCGTGTGCACACCCATCGGATCGACGTTTTCGATGGAGCAGACGATGATGGCGTTGTCGGCGGTGTCGCGCACCACTTCCATCTCGTATTCTTTCCAGCCCAGCAGGCTTTCATCCACCAGGATCTGGCCCACAGGTGAGGCGTCCATACCCGACCGGCAGATCGCCTCGTAATCGTCGCGGTTATAGGCGACGCCGCCGCCCGTGCCGCCCAAGGTAAAGGCAGGGCGGATGATGGCGGGCAGACCAACCTCTTCGAGTGTTTCAAGCGCCGCCGCTACGCCAGCGGCGAGATCCTTGTTGCCCTTGTCGTCCTTGGGGGCGGTGACGATGGCCGCCTTTGGGTTTTCGATGCCCAGCCGGTCCATCGCTTCGCGGAACAGCTTGCGGTCCTCGGCCATCTCGATCGCGTCGCGCTTGGCGCCGATCATTTCGACGCCAAACTTGTCCAGCACCCCCATCTCTTCGAGGGCGAGCGAGGTGTTCAGCCCGGTCTGGCCGCCCATGGTGGGCAGCAGCGCGTCGGGGCGTTCTTTTTCGATGATCTTGGCGACGACTTCGGGGGTGATCGGTTCGATATAGGTTGCGTCAGCCAGCCCGGGGTCGGTCATGATTGTGGCCGGGTT
>JBCBCR010000209.1:0-3452 GCA_038530495.1 Pseudomonadota bacterium
GTCAACGGGGAAATCAAAAAGGAGCTGTCAAAAAGCTTCTGTGGACATGATTTTCAGAGCGTTTTTTCGCAGGCAAAGAAATATTACAGTCAGGCGTTTCCTAGCGCAAAGATTACCGTTCGGAATGCCTACAAACACAATGGCGTTTTGCAAACTTATCCACTGACTGACGAAGACTACAAACGTTTTAGAAATACTGCGCAAGGAACACCTTTAGAAACGGTCCAAACCTGGCGCGAAAACTTGGCGTCGCAAGACTGGGTGATAAAGTTCGAGCATCGCGGAGACGAAGACAAAGAAGTGAACGTTTGGCTTGGGCAAGACCCCGACGTCCTCGACACCTGGTTCTCCTCCGGCCTCTGGCCTATCGGCACCCTCGGTTGGCCCGAGGATACGGACGCCATGGCCAAATATTTCCCAACAAGTGACCTCATCACCGGCCAGGACATCCTGTTCTTCTGGGTCGCCCGCATGATGATGATGCAATACGCCGTCACCGGGCAAAAACCCTTCGACACCGTCTACCTCCACGGCCTCGTCCGCGACGCCAAGGGCAAGAAGATGTCGAAATCCACCGGCAACGTCATGGACCCGCTCGACCTGATCGAGGAATACGGCGCCGACGCCCTGCGCTTTTCCTCCGCCGCCATGGCATCGCTTGGCGGCACGCTGAAACTCGACACCCAGCGCATCGCGGGCTACCGCAATTTCGGCACGAAGCTCTGGAACGCCGCCAGCTACGGCGAAATGCGTGGTGTCTTTGACCTGCCGCACAACGCAGACATCCCCGACACCAAACACCCGCTCAACCGCTGGATCAAAGGTGAGTTGGCCAAAACCCGCGCCACCGTCGACAAGGCGCTCGAAGACTACCGCTTCAACGACGCCGCCAGCGCGCTCTACGCCTTCACCTGGAACACCTTCTGCGACTGGTACCTCGAGTTTACCAAACCGATCTTCGACGAAGGCACCGAAGACGAGATCGCCGAGACCAAGGCCACCTATGCCTGGGCGCTCGACCAATGCCTGATCCTGCTGCATCCGATCATGCCCTTCATCACCGAAGAGCTGTGGGGCCAAAAGGACCGCCCCAAGCGCCTCATCCACGCCGACTGGCCCACCTTTGGCGACGACTTGATCGATCCCGATGCGGACGCCGAACTCAACTGGGTGATCCGTCTGATCGAAGCCATCCGCTCCGCCCGCGCCCAAATGCACGTGCCCGCGGGCGCCTATATTCCCTGCGTTGTCAAAGGCTTCGAGCAAGGCGCCAAGGCCGCCTACGAGCGGAACAAGGCACTGATCCATCGCTTCGCCCGGCTCGAGTCACTGACCGAAGCCGATGATTTCCCCAAAGGCACCGTGGCACTGGCCATCTCGGGCGGCACATTCGGCCTGCCCTTGGCCGACGTGATCGATGTCGGCGCAGAAATCGCCCGCCTCGAAAAAACACTCGGCAAGCTGGCCAAGGAACTCGGCGGCCTGCGCGGGCGTCTCAACAACCCCAAATTCGCACAAAGCGCACCCGAAGAGGTGGTTGAGGAAACCAAGGCCAACCTCGCCGCCCGCGAGGAAGAAGAGGCAAAACTCCAAGAGGCCCTCACCCGCCTGAAGGAGCTGTAACGGGCCGCATCACGGCCTCACAAAGACGCCGCAAACGCGCCCCTTCTCTGTTTCAAAAAATCCTCGGGGGAGTTTGAGGGGGCAGACAGCCCCCTCATTCAAAACAATGTCGTCGGCGCAGCCGTCCTTTGGATCACTTGAACACCAGCGCGCGCTTCTGCATCGCTGCCGCCACCACTTCCAACTGCTCCGGCGTGCCCATCAAACCGGCCTGCACCCGGCTTTCCTCGGCCAGCACCTCTGCCGCGGCGTGACTTTCGGCAAACCCGATCAGCGCCTTGGCCGCCCGCAACGCGGCCGGAGACTTCGACGCCAGGTCCCGCGCTAAGTCCATCGCCGCCGCCAGCGGATCATCCGCCAGTTCGGTCACCAGCCCCCACGCCGCCGCCTGTGCGGCCTCGACCGGCGCCGCTGTATAGGTCAGCCGCCGCAAGACGTCCGACCTTACCAGCCGGGGCAGCAGCACCATGCCACCCATGTCCGGCACGATCCCCCATTTCAGTTCCATCACCGCAAACCGCGCATCCCGCGCCGCAATCCGGATATCCGCGCCCAGCGCCAGCTGCATACCGGCGCCAAAGCACACGCCATGCACTGCCGCAATGACCGGCATCGGCGCCCGTGCCCAGACCATGGCGACCTCCTGCCACTGGTTGGTGGTGCCACCCCCGTGGGTCCGCGGGCACAGCAACTCAACAGGGTCCTTGCCGATCATCGCCCCGAGCCCACCGATATCGATGCCCGCACAGAAACCGCGCCCCTCGCCCGAAATCACGCAAACGCGCGCATCCGACGCGCTCACCTGCTGCCCCGCCGCGATGATCGCGTCGATCATCGCCTGATCCACCGCATTCATCTTGTCCGGGCGGGTCAGCCGCACATGGGCAATGTGATCCTCATAGGTGACGGTGACACGGTCCATCCTGACCTCCTTCTTGGTTGCGGCCAGCAAAACCCAAAGCCCGCGCAAAACACCAGCAAAACGTCGGGGCATTGCCCCCCGGGCGGCACCGCGCTACGCCTCTGCCATGACCGACTTTCGCCTGACCCCGCTCGCCGTCAGCCTGCCCGCCTCCGTCCCCTTCGTCGGACCCGAAACACAGGAACGCGCCCGCGACCGCAGGTTTGCTGCCCGCATCGGCGCCAATGAAAGCGTATTTGGTCCCTCCCCCGCGGCCACCGCTGCCATGGCTGACGCAGCCCACTGGAAATACGGCGATCCCGAAAGCTTTGACCTGCGCGCCGCCCTCGCCACACATCACGGCATCTCCCCCGAAAATGTCGTCGTTGGCGAAGGCATCGACGGGCTTCTGGGATATCTCGTGCGCCTCTTCGTGGCCCCGGGCGACGCCGTCGTCACCTCCGACGGCGCTTATCCGACCTTCAACTACCACGTCGCAGGCTTTGGCGGCACACTGCACAAGGTGGCCTACCGCGACGACCACGAAGACCCGGCCGCCCTCTTTGCCAAAGCAACCGAAACAAACGCCAAGCTCGTCTACCTCGCCAATCCCGACAACCCGATGGGCACGTGGCACGACGGCGCGACCCTCACATCCGCGCTGGATCAGTTGCCCCAAGGCACCCTGCTGGTCCTTGATGAGGCCTATATCGACTGCGCCCCGCCGGGCACAGCGCCTGATATCGCCATCGACGACCCGCGGGTCATTCGCCTGCGCACCTTTTCCAAGGCGTACGGCCTTGCCGGTGCGCGCGTGGGCTATGCGCTGGGACCGGCCGCCCTGATCACCGCGTTCAACAAGGTACGAAACCACTTCGGCATGAACCGCGCCGCGCAGGCCGGTGCATTGGCCGCCCTGCAGGATAAG
>JBCBCR010000209.1:3462-5480 GCA_038530495.1 Pseudomonadota bacterium
GGTGGGCCCACCTGCAGCACACCCTGTCACAGATTGCAGCCGCCCGCGACACGATCACCCAGATCGCGCACGACAATGACCTCACCTGCATTCCGTCGGCCGCCAATTTCGTCGCCATCGACTGCGGCGCGGACGGCACGTTTGCGAGGGCCGTGCTCGATGCGCTCATCGACCAGGACATCTTTGTCCGCATGCCCTTCGCCGCCCCGCAAAACCGCTGCATCCGCATCAGCTGCGGTACCGCAGATGACCTCGATCTCTTTGCAAAAGCCTTGCCCCGTGCTCTCACAGCCGCGCGAGGTGGCTGATTTTTCGTGACAGCCCGCCCTGCACGATTATTCTTATCGAAAGGACGGTATGCGAGGCTGCTGCGATGGATGATCACAAAACGCGCTCTGCCCCAAACTACACCACGGCCTGCATCGTGATGTTCGGCGTGAATGTGACGTGGATTCTCGTTGCGATCTGGGCGATCTGGGGCTTGATTGCCGCTTTCCTTCTGGCCATCGGCGTCAACCACCTCATGGACCGCGCCCGCGATTGGGCCGCAGCACGACAGGCCGCCTCCATCCGCCGCGGCAAACACATCTGATCCCACGCAGCCACGTGCCCGGCACAGCACGACGCCGGCCAAACGCCCTTCTCTGTTTCCAAAAATCCCCTCCCGGAGGGCCGATTGGCCACCCAATCACGTCAGCCAGACGCAATCACCGCCGCTGCCGCCTCGACCGCGCCGCGGCCCCGCGGTACATCCAGCGCCGCCAGCCCGGCCTCGATCCCGCCCAACAGGCCCAGGATCATCTGCCCGTTCACGTGCCCCATGTGGCCAAGGCGAAAGAACCCTTCGCTCTTGGGATCGTCCTGCGTCTCCATGCCGAGGCCAATGCCCAGCGTCAGGCCCAGATTGGCCTCGGTCCACCGCCGCAACTGCGCGCCCAGCGGTTTTGTGAGCTGCAGCGCGGTCACCGCGCGGCTGCGGTGCGCCGGGTCGGAGACATTCAGCGCCAGCGCGCCACCTTCGGCCCAGATATCGCACGCCGCCCAGATCGCGCGGGCCAGCCGGTCATGACGGGCCCAGACCGCTTCCATGCCCTCGGCCTCCAGCATATCCAGCGCCACGCGCAGCCCGTACAGATGGTGCGTCGGCGCGGTGCCGTTCCAGTATTGATAAAACCCTTCGGGGGCCGTGCGCGGGTTCCAGTCCCAATAGCAACTGACCCGCGGCATCGCGTTCCGCACCGCCGCCGCCTTGTCGGAAAAGAACACGAAACACATGCCCGGCGGCACCATCAGCCCCTTTTGGCTGCCCGCGACCATCACGTCGACACCCCAGGCATCCATCTCGAACACATCGCACCCCAGTGAGGCGATGTTGTCGGACATCAACAACGCGGGATGACCAACCTCATCCAGCACCGCGCGCATCGCTGCGATGTCGTTCCGGACCGAGGTCGACGTGTCCACGTGGGTCGCCAGCACGGCCTTGATCCGGTGGCTTTTGTCCGCCGTCAACGCCTCGGCCAATTGGCCCATGTCCACCGGCGCGTTGCGGCCAAAATCGACCACCTCGGCCTCGGCGCCCAACCCGCGCGCCATTTCGGCCCAGCCGTGGCCAAACCGCCCTGTCGCGGGCACGAGAACCAATTCGCCGGGCGCCACCGTGTTGGCCAGTGCCGCTTCCCATGCGGCATGGCCATTGCCGATATACATCGCCACGTGGCCATCGGTGCGCGCCACACGTTTGAGCGACGGCACCAGACCCGCCGTCATCTCGACCAGCTCGCCCTCGTAAATGTTGGGCGCGCCACGGTGCATCGCGCGCAAGACCGCGTCCGGCATCACCGAAGGACCAGGAATGGCAAGGTACTCCCGCCCGAAATGGGCAGCACGCGACGTGGTCATGGAAAACGCTCCGATCTTGAATGCAAGAGGCCACACTAGCGCCCCGGTCCGCGGCGTCAATCGCTGCTGCGCGGCTTGCCAAGACCCCTCGGCCTCGGCTAGTCAGATGGACCACT
>JBCBCR010000210.1:0-5474 GCA_038530495.1 Pseudomonadota bacterium
CTGGGCCAGAACATCGCCACGACGCCGGGCAAGGTTGTCTATCGCAACCGGATGATGGAACTGATCCAATACACGCCCACGACCGACAAGGTGCACAAGACCCCCGTGGTGCTGTTCCCGCCTTGGATCAACAAGTACTACATCCTTGATCTGAAACAGCAGAACAGCCTGGTCAAATGGATCGTCGAGCAGGGGCACACCCTGTTCGTGGTGTCGTGGGTGAACCCCGATGGTGCCTATGCCGGGGTGGGCCTCGAGGATTATGTCGAGGACGGGTATCTGACCGCGATCCGCGAGGCCAAGGCGATCACCGGTGAAAAGCAGGTCAATGCCATCGGCTATTGCATTGCGGGCACCACGCTGGCGCTGACGCTGGCGCTGCTGAAACAGCGCAAGGACAAATCGGTCAAATCGGCCACGTTCTTTACCGCGCTGACGGATTTCGACGATCAGGGCGAGTTCACGCCGTTCCTCACAGACGATTTCATCGACGGGATCGAAGAGGAGTGCACCGTCAAGGGCGTGCTGCCGTCAGTGATCATGGCGCGGACGTTTACGTTCTTGCGGGCCAATGATCTCGTCTATCAGCCCGCGATCAAGAGCTACATGATGGGTGAAACGCCGCCTGCGTTTGACCTGCTGTACTGGAATGGCGATGGTGCGAACCTGCCCGCCAAGATGGCGATGCAGTATTTGCGCGGACTGTGTCAGGGCAATCAGCTGGCCGATGGCGGGTTTGGTCTGCTGGGGCATCATCTGGAACTGGGCGACGTGGACGTGCCGCTGTGCGCGATTGCGTGCGAGACCGATCACATCGCGCCGTGGAAGCACTGCTATCGCGGGGTGCAGCAGATGGGGTCCAAGGACCGGACGTTCATCATGACGCAGTCGGGCCACATCGCGGGCATCGTGAACCCGCCGTCCAAGGTGAAATACGGGCACTACACCAATGACGATCTGACGCTGGATGCTGAGGCGTGGAACGAGAGCGCAGATTTCCACGAAGGGTCGTGGTGGCCGCGCTGGGGCGCGTGGCTGAAAAAGCGCGGCGGCGCGATGGTGGCCGCACGTGAGCCTGGCGACGACGCGCACCCGGTGCTGTGTGATGCGCCAGGGACCTACGTGACGGTCAAGGCGCGGCCTGAATAGGGCAGGTCAACCGCGGCAGGACGCGTCCCGGGATTGATCCGGACGGGACAGTGCCGGCGTCTGTGCACCCCATCCTGTGATAGAACCCGGCGGCGTGCGGGTCTGCTTCGATCACCATGCCCTGTGCGCCAAGGTCCCGCGCGGTCGTGCGGGCCCAGTCAAAAAGCCTGCGCCCGATCCCGCACCCCATAAAGGCGGGGTGGATGTAGAGGCGTTCGAGATGCGCGATGGTGCCGGTGTGCGACAGCTGCGCGAAACCCGCCGTTTCACTGTTCTTGACCGCGACGACCATGTCGTCCGCTTCCAGATCAGCGGCGCGCACGGTCAGTTCGTCCCGACACCGATCCATGAAGTCCGCGTCATATCCCCAATGCGCCTTTGCCGCGATGCACAGATGCGTCAGCGGATCGAGATCGGACAAATCAGCAGGGCGGAGCGTGAGCATGCGACGAACCTATGGAATGGGGGATCGCAATCCAAGGTGGCGGAAACGGATGTTCGCGGGATGAAAGCATGGTGAGTCGGGTGAAAATGCTTACCTTTGGTCATGCTGCGGTGCAGAAAAAATGCGAAACAGGGATGGCTTGCGCGTTACTAACGCTATTTATTTGGTTTAAAAACATTGACTTATGTCGGTATAGAGTGGTTTTTGCCGCAGTGCAGCAAAAGACTTGATTTGCTGCGCTGCGGCGCGTATATACTTTGCACATGCAGCAACGGTTCCGAGCGAACCAGATTAAAGGAATACTCTTATGGCCAAAGCAGCCGCAGCCGATATGACCGCAATGTTCAAAGACGTTATGGGCGCCTTCCCGGTTGATACCGCCGCCATGGAAGACGCGTTCAAGACCGCAACCACGCTGAACGAAAAGCTGAGCGCCGTTGCCATCGACGCCGCAGAAAAGTCGACCGAGATTTCGTCCAAGTGGACCAAAGAGACACTGGCCAAGCTGGCCGACATGTCGAAAGCCAAGGCAGAGCCCGCCGACTACGCCAAGTCGATGACCGACTTTGCATCGGCCTACGCCGAAGTGACCGCAGAGCACATGGCAGCCTTTGCCGAGGTGGCCAAGAAAGTTCAGATGGACACTGTTGAGCTGATGATGGCCGCAGGCAAGGACATGAGCGAAGACGCCTCCGCCGCTGTCAAGAAAGCGACCGGCGAGATGACCGCAGCCGCCAAGAAGGCAGCCGCGAAGTAATTCGGATCGGGCGCCCCTCCCGCGCCCATCCACCGACGTATCGCGCCAACTTCCTCCCTGATACGGCGCGGTAACTACGGCGGGTTCCCTTTACCGGGACCCGCCTTTTTCTTTGTTTGCTTGATTGCTTTGGCGGGGTCGGTTGGCTATCGTCGCGCAGCAAAGGCGGTCACCAAGGTCGCAAGCGTGAGCAGGCAGATGAACAAACCGGATGTGACGCCCCAACTACGGCGCAGACTGCGTCGCGCAGGGTTTGCGTTGTCCCGCATCAAAACGCGTCCGGACTACTTGCGTGGATATGATCTGAAGCCAGATGTGGTTTTCGATGTCGGCGTGATGGACGGCACGCCGTACCTGTACGACGCCTTTGCGCAGGCCAAGTTCGCGCTGATCGACCCGCTGGTCGAAAGCCGCGAGATCATCGCGGCGCAGGGATTGTCCATTGACTATGATTTTCACACCCTTGCGGTGGGCGCCGAACCGGGCGAGCTGGCGCTGAACATCCCCACCACTCAGCCCGGCAAAGGCGCGGATATGGCCAGCTTTCTCGACCGGCGGGACGGGATAGAAGCCGAGTTTTCATCTGTGGAGGCGCGCAAGGTCGAGGTTTCCACGCTGGATACGCTGGCGTCTGGTTACACCGGGCGGTTCGGGCTGAAGATCGACACCGAGGGGTTCGAGCTGTCGGTGCTGCAGGGCGCGACCGAGATGCTGAAATCCTGCGAGTTTGTCATTCTGGAGATGTCGGTCACGCAGCGCTTTGCCGGGGTGGCGCCGCCATCGAAGGTGATCACATTGCTGGCCGCGGCGGGGCTGGAGTTGCGGGATGTTCTGGCAGTCGCGCCACAGCCGCACCGCCCGATGCCGCCGCGCCACATGGACCTGCTGTTCACGAGGTGGGCATGAGCGTCGCCTTTGTCACCATGGTGTGGCGCGACTATTGGCTGCTGGAGCGCTGGATTGAGAACGCCGAACGGCATGTACCGCGCGACGCCATTTATGTGATCAACCACGGACAAGATCCACGCGTGGCCGAAATTGCTGCGGGCTGTTGTGTCATGCCGTTGCCACGCGACCGAATTGACGAAACGTTGACGCAGCGCCGGTGGGAATTGATGTCGGGCGTGGCGTCGGGGCTGAACGGTTTTTTTGACTATGTCGTTGCCACGGATGTGGACGAACTGCTTGTTGTGAACACGCCTGGGGTGGCCCTGGAGGACTATCTTTCGGGGCAAGAAACCAGCGGTGGTTTATACGGTGCCGTAGGCCTGAATATCATGCCGGTTGAGCAAGAGGACGTACACGCCGACGCGCCTTTGCTGACGCGGCATCCGTTTGCGCGGCTGTCGCCGCAGTACAGCAAACCCATCGTGAGCACTGGCCAGGTGCGGTACACTCGGGGTGGGCACGGGGTCTGGGGGCAGGAATTTGATGTACATGCCGCGCTCTCACTGGTCCATCTGCACTATGTCACACCGGACTATCGCAGCCGTATGGACGACCGCGCCGCGCTGGTGAAATCGGTTCAGGACTCAGATCACAGCGCTGCAGAGACTGTCGGATCAAGGAAAAAGCGGTTCTGGATCAACTGGGCCAATCCCGATGCAATCCTGACACAGGAATTGGTGCTTTTTGATGAGGCAGAGGATGTCCCGCTGGATGACAGCTTTGTCCAGGCGGCAGCGTTGCTGAATTCCAACGTGGTGCGCGGTCGCGAGCGGTGCTTTTTGCGCAGTGGCCAGCATTTCAATTACCGGGTGCGCCTGACACCAGCGCTGCAAGCGCTCATTTGACGGTTTCGGGTGGCCGCCGTCCCCTCTTTCTTTTTGCAAACGCCGCGCCTAAGCTGCGATGCAGCACGTCAGCGGGGAGACAGATCGTGACAGACAAACCGGCACCTTTGCTGATCAAGCGCTATGCCAGCCGCCGTCTTTATAACACTGAAACAAGCGATTACGTGACGCTGGAAGATATCGCGGGGTTCATTCGCGACGGGCGCGAGGTGCAGATTGTCGATCTGAAAACCGGTGATGACCTGACGCGACAGTACCTGTTGCAGATCATCGCCGAGCACGAAAGCCGCGGCGAAAGCGTGCTTCCCGTGGATGTGTTGAACGACCTTGTGCGCAGCTACATGACCGGCGGTGCGTCGGTGGTGCCGCAGTTTCTGCAGGCCAGTTTCGAGATGTTGCGTGATGGTCAGAGCCGGATGATGGAAAACATGTCCGCGATGAACCCGATGGCCAAGATGCCGGGATTCGAGGCGATGCAGGCCCAGCAGGAGGCGTTTCTGAAGGCGATGACCGGTGGGCTGACGCCAAGTTGGCCGGGCGCGGGAACGGCCGAGGCCAAGCCCAAGGAAGAGGGCGAGGATCTCGACGCGATCAAGCAGCAGCTCGCTGACCTGCAGGACAAGCTCTCCAAACTGAGCTAAGCGAGCGTCGAATGTGTGAACGCGCGCCGGTCCGGGCGCGCGTTTTGCATTTGATCAGGCGGCTTGTGCCGCGACGCTGCGGTCCACCGCCGTCAGCAGCGCATCGGCCACGGCATCGAGCGTGTCCACGGGCAGGTGCACTGGCAAGCGCACGTCGCAAGCGCGCATCAGCATCGCGCGGGTCTGCGGCAGCTCGGGCAGGTCGCGCAGGAACTGCCAGTTCCAGAAGGCGCGGGCGTTGTCACTGCTGCGGCCAAAGACCTGCACCTTGACCCCCAGATCGGCGGCAGCGGCGACAAAGGCATCGACCTGTGCGTCGCTCACGTCCACGAGGTTGAACTGGATTGAGTCCGGGGCGCGGGTTTCACCTGGCAGGGGGGTAGGCACATGGATGTGGGGGCTGGCGCTGATCCGGTTGGCCACGTGGTCGTGGTTGCGCAGCCCGTCGGTGCAGCGGCGCACCAGGTGCGGCAGCTGGGGCCGGATCACCGCGGCGCTCAGGTTCGACAGACGCAGGTTGTAGAGCGGCCACTGGTTCTGGTGCGCGGTGACCGCGTCGTGCAGCACGGGGTGCTTTTTCCAGTTATGCTCGTAGGCGCCCGACATGATGATCGCGCGCGCCACCAGATCGGCGTCGTCGGTGATCAGGATGCCGCCTTCGCCGGCGTTGATCATCTTGTAGCTTTGGA
>JBCBCR010000211.1:0-5440 GCA_038530495.1 Pseudomonadota bacterium
TGTCCTGAAGCTGTGGAAAGAGACCGGCAAGACGATCATCCTGATCACACACTCGGTCGAGGAGGCGCTGCTTTTGGGCGAGCGTCTGCTGGTGATGGCGCCGCGGCCTGGGCGCATCCACAAGGAATACCGGTTGCCCTTTGCCGACATGGGTGTGGATGCGGACCTGCGCGAGGTCAAGAAGGACGCGCAGTACAACCCCACGCGCGAAGAGATCCTGTCGATGATCTGGGACATGGAAGAAGAAATCATGGGCCGCACCGAAAAGGCGGACGCATGAGCATGAGAGAGGTGGCAGCATGATCCCCCTGCTGATCTATATCGCGATCTTTGCGGGCGCGTTTTTCATTGTCGGTCAGGTGACCAAGCGCACGGCCCGGCAGGATTTCACCTCTCTCAAGACGGTGACGTTTGGCGACGAAAGTGCGGTGCGCGCGGATCGGTCGGCGTCGGTGATCTCGGTGCTGGCGCTGTTTGTGCTGTGGGGCATGTTCACCGGCTCGAGCCTGCTGCCGGGGTTCCTGCACATGCCGGGGCCGTTTCAGGGGGACACCACGTTCAGCTACACGGTCCAGGCGCCGCAGGGCACCGACGAGGCGACGGTATCGGTGCGCGTGCACCCGGTGGACGAGACCCCTGACGAGATCGCGGTGGAACCGGGCGACGGGTTTGCCAAGAATGATACCGTCAACATCGGCATCTGGCGGTCGGGGCTGGTGCTTTGGGACCGCAATGACGAGGCGACGCGCCGCGATGACGAGGCGCGGATCGTGGCCATCGACGGCCAGCCCATCGATGTGGGTGGCACAGTGCGCACCGCCCACGGCAGCGTGACGATCACCGACAAGGGCACGATCAACTTCACGCCCGCCAAAGGCATGCAGATGGAGCCGATCTGGCTGCCCTCGCCCGAGGCGGTGTGGCAGCGGTTCATGAACCTCGTGGGCGAGGGGTATCAGAACTTTACCGTGATGCAGCACCTGTTCTGGTCGTTGTTCCGGGTGGTCGTGGGCTTCTTCTTTGGGGCGCTGGTGGGCATTCCGCTGGGCTATGCGATGGGCCTGTCGAACTGGTTCCGCGGCTGGTTCGACCCGATCGTGGAGTTCATGCGCCCGGTGCCGCCGCTTGCGCTGATCCCGCTGGTGATCATCTGGTTCGGGATCGAGGAGGACGCGAAGATCATCCTGCTGTTCCTTGCCGCCCTCTGGATCATGGCCATCGCCGCCCGTGCGGGCGTGTCGGGCGTGAAGATCTCCAAGGTGCACGCGGCCTATTCGCTCGGGGCCTCCAAGTGGCAGGTGATGCGCCACGTGATCATCCCCAACTCGCTGCCCGAGATCTTTACCGGCGCGCGGGTGGCGATGGGCGTGTGCTGGGGTACGGTGGTGGCCGCCGAACTGGTTGCCGCGGAAAAGGGCGCGGGCATGATGATCATGGTTGCCTCGCGGTTCAACCTGACGGACATCGTGATCACCGGCATCATCCTGATCGGCGTGATCGGCTACGGCATCGACATGCTGATGCGCTGGGGCGAGCGCTTGCTGGTCCCGTGGAAGGGCAAAGGCTGATCCGGGCACAGCCCAGCAAAAGGTCCGGGGGACCTTTTGAAGCCTTTGCGGGCGCAGCCAACGCTCATCAAGCCCTCACGGGCTCTCTTCGCTCGGATGCACCCGTGCTTCATTTCGCCAGATAAACCGCCCCCGGAGGGCCGGACAGCCACCCGCTCCCCCACCTTCATCTTGCCAGAAAAACTCCCCCCGGAGGGCCGCTCGGCCCCCCGCGCCTCACGATCCGAAATCAGCGATAATCCGGTCAATCTCCGCCCGGCTGGCCAGCGCAATCGTCTCCTGCTTGGCCTTCGCGTCCGCGTCTGTCTCCTCCAGATCGCCAACGATCACGATGTTTTCGTCGTTCGATTTGTTCGCAGGCCCGGTGTAGTTGAAGCTGCCGAAGATGGTGATCTGGTCGTCGATGGTCATCAGCTTGTGGTGCACCTTGCCGAGGCCGCCAGTGCCGCCGGCGATGGTGACCTTGATCCCGGCCTCTTCCAGCGGCAGTTTTGCTGCCCACTTCTGGTTCGCCTGCCGCCGGTCCAGCACGCCACGGATGGCGATGCCGTTGCGGTGAGCCGCGATGAGGGCATCATCAATGCCCGAAGAGCGCGAGAAGGTGAAACAGGCGAAATCGACGCGGCATTTCGCCTTGAGGATCTGTTTCATGATTTCCATTTCCGGGCCGTGGTCGGGTGCAAACAGGGTCTTGACGCGCATGCCTGACACGGTCGCCTCTTTCGGCGCGGGGCCGTGGGCGACGGAGAATTTGCCGAACCGGCCTTCGCGGATCTCGCGGAACTCCTTTTTGAACGCATTGGCCACTTCGGCGTCGTTGATCACCACCACGTGGTTGAGGTTCTTGGTCACGCCCGTGGTGGTGAAGTTGGTTGACCCGGTCAGCACGCGGTTGCCCAGCACCATGAATTTCTGGTGAAAGATGTCGGGGTTGAAATCCACCTTCACGTCCGTGGTCGACCGCAGGATCGCGTTGAACAGGGTGCGGTTGATCTCGTGTTTGCCGCCAGGGGCAAAGCTGTCTTCGGTGGCGGTGGGCCGCTTGGCGCCCAGCAGGTAGCTTTGTTCCAGCACCAGATCGATGGTCACGCCGCGCAGGCGGGCGTCGATGATGGCGCGGGCGATGTCGGGGTGGTCGATCTCCTGCACCGCGATCATCAGGTTCTGGCGTTTCTTGGCGCGCCCGATGAATTCGAGGATCGGCGCCAGCAGATCATCCGCCCCGCCAAAGGCCTGCGGCCCCATGAATACCTGCACATCGCCAACCGTGGTGGGCATGGCCCCCTCCCCTGAAAATGGATTTTTCTATTATGTGGGGAGGTTACACCTGAAAGACCTGTGGGTGTGAACGTTTTTTGCAAGGGACCGCGCGCAGGATCGCCACCCGCAGGGTGGCGCTCCGTGCAGGATCCTCAGGCAGCGACGTCTTCGTTCACCACCGCGGCGAAGTTGGCAAAGAACTTGGCCGCCAGTTTCTTGGCCGTGCTTTGGATCAGGCGGCTGCCCAGTTGCGCGAGCTTGCCGCCCACGTCCGCCTTGGCAGTGTAGTGCAGCACGGTGGTGTCGCCGTCCTCGGTCAGCGTCACGTCGGCGCCGCCTTTGGCGTGGCCCGCGGCCCCGCCATTGCCTTGGCCGGTGAGCGAGAACGCCTGTGGCGCGCCGGTCTGGTCCAGCGTCACGTCACCCGAAAACCGCGCCTTCACCGGGCCGACCTTGAGCACGACCTTGGCGGTCAGTTCGGTGTCGGAATGCTTGATCAGTTCCTCGCAGCCCGGGATGCAGCGTTGCAACACCTCCGGATCGTTCAGCGCGGCATAGACGCGGTCGCGGGGGGCATTGAGGGTGATGGCGTCGGAAAGCTCCATGGCAGGTCCTTTGGGGTCAGCAACAGGGGAATTTGATCCGGGCCAGGCGGTCGGCCTGGTCCGGGGTGAGGGTGACGGCGCGGCGCAGGCGGGTGAGCAGGCGCCTCATGTCATCACCGTTTCACACCGGGCGTAATCGTCCGGTGTGTCGATGTCGCGATAGAAGCCCGGCGCGGGCAGGGGCACCTTGTGCACCTGATCCGGATGGGTGCGGGTAAAGCGCCGGCAGCCCGGTGTGGGCCCGTCCAGCAGCGCGGGCACGCGGTGGCATGGCACGAGGATCGGGTTGCCGCGCGCGTCGCCGTCGGTGGGGATGGTGATCCGCGTGCCGTCATGTGCCGCGATCAGCGCCTGCAGGTCACCCGCGGTCAGAAGCGGTTGATCGCCCAGCCCGATCAGCACCGCGTCGCAGGGGCCAAGGGCGCGCAGGCCGCAGGCCACCGAACTGGCCTGTCCGCTAGCAAAATCGGGGTTGTGCACTGTGGTTGCGCCGGTGCCGCCAAGGGCGGCTGTGACTGCGTCGCCTTCGTTCCCGGTGACCACCAGCACCGCACCATCCGTCACCGTCTGGTACGTGCGCACCATGTGCACGATCATCGGCACGCCGCCAATGGGCAAGAGCAGCTTGTTGCGTGCACCCATGCGCCGCGACTGTCCTGCCGCCAGAAGGATCGTGGCGATGTCAGGCATCGCCTGCCCCATGGCGGCGGCGCACCTGCACCAGTTCGGCGAGGATCGACAGGGCAATTTCTTCGGGCGTGACCGCGCCAAGGTCGAGGCCCGCGGGGGCCTTGACCCGGTCGATGGTCCATTGGTCGATTCCTGCTGTGCGCAGTTTGTCCGACAGGGCTGCGAATTTGCGTTTGCTGCCAACAAAGGCGACGTGATCCGCAGGCCCGGCGAGCGCCGATTTCAGCGCGTCCAGATCGCCTTGGCCTTGGGTGGCGATGATGATCGCACGCTGGCCATTGTGGCCGATCTGTCCGTCCAGCGCCGTGCTGACGGCCCAATGGAACTGCGGCGCGAGGGCTGCGAGTGCCTCTGCCACCGGTGACGCGCCCAGCACCACCAGTTCGGGCATCGGCAGACACGGTTCGATGAAGATGTCCACGGTGCCGCGCGACGGGCAGCCGTTGCGGGCAAAGCGGGTGCCGTCGACCGTGTCGCCAGGGGTCACGCCCTTTTCGGCCAGCAGATCTTCGGGTGCAACGGACACCAGTTGCGGTGCGCCCGTGGCCAGCGCCTGCAGTGCAGCGCGTTTCACCGCCCCGCGCGTGCAGCCGCCGCCGAGCCAGCCGCGCAGGATCGTGCCATCGGCAGCCAGCAGCGCCTTGGCACCCGGTTTGGCCGCCGTGGCGCCCGCGGTGCGCACGATGGTGGCAAAGGCAAAAGGTTCAGCCCGGTCGCGCAGGTCCTGGGCGGCATCGGCCAGATCGGTGTCGAGGATCTCTGCCGGGGTCATAGGCGCATAAGCTCCGGTTCCAGTGCGGCCAGATCCGCCAGCGTGTTGGCGGGGGCAAAGAGGTCGAGATGCGGCAGGGCCGCGGCCATGCCGCCCGCGACGGGTGCGTAGTCGCGCCAGCCCTTGAGCGGGTTCAGCCAGATGATCCGACAGCCGCGTTTGCGCAGCTTTTCCAATGCGGTCGCGATGGCGGCAGGCGGTTCGGTGTCGTAGCCGTCCGAGAGGATCAGCACCACGCTGCGCCCATCGACAAACCGGCGGGCATAGGTGTCGGCAAAGCGTTGCAGGCACGGCCCTATCGCCGAGCCGCCGCCAAAGCCGTCGGCCATCAGCGACATGCGCCCGATGGCGCGCATCGCGTCCTTGTCGCGCAGGGCTTCGGTGATGCGCACGAGGCGGGTGTGAAACAGATACGCATCCGCATGGGTGTCGGCGCGCATCAGCCCCGCGAGAAAGGCGAGGAAGACCTGCGCATAGACGCTCATCGATCCGGACACGTCACACAGCGCCACGATCTTGCGGGTGCGGTTGGGGCGGCGTTTTTT
>JBCBCR010000212.1:0-5370 GCA_038530495.1 Pseudomonadota bacterium
GTGGCCAGATGAGCAGGGGCGTAAAGCGGCTGGCTGACCTCACCCACCGCAGGCGGACAAAGCTGGCTGGCGCATGGCGCATTGGCCAGCGGGCTTTGGACGTCCGACAACGGGCGCTACAACGCGATGCTGGCCAGCGGGCACAAGTGGCTGTTTCACTTTGCGCAAGATGCAGGCTACCGCACCGCCGCGATCATGCCCGCGATCACTGTGGGCTGGCCCGAAGCGCTGGTGATGGGCTTTGACGTGGTGATCCCCGCGGCGGACATGGGGTACAAAGGCGACCGGTTCCGCTGGGTCACCATGCCCGACCAGTTCACGCTGGCCCGCTACCGCGACCTGCTGCCGCCCGATACGCGCCCGGATTTCATCCAGGTGGCGCTGATTTCGTCCCACGCGCCGTGGACGCCTATCGCCGACGTGATCCCGTGGGAAGACGTGGGCGACGGCACCGTGTTCAACGACATGGCCGCACGCGGGCCTGAGCCGAAAAAGCTGTGGCGCAACCGCGATGACGTCCGCGACGCCTATCGCCGCGCGGTGGATTACGCGCTGCGGGTGACGTTCGAACATGTGGCGCGGATGGGTCCCGACGCACCGCTGGTGATCGTGGCGGGCGATCACCAATCCGCGGGCTTCGTTGCAGGCAGCGACAATCGGGACGTTGCCGTGCACATGATCGGCCCGCCGGACCTGCTGGCGCAGATCGACACGTGGGGCTGGACCGACGGGCTGATCCCAGCACCCGGCGCCCCCGTCCGCCGGATGGAGACGTTTCGCAACGATTTCCTGACCGCGTTCACCCATGACCGCGTGTCGGGACGGCTGGGGCAATGAGGTCGGTCTGGGTCAAGTTGGCCGTGTCTTTGGCTTGCCTCGGGCTGGTGCTGTGGTGGTCGGATGCCGCACAGGTCTGGGACCGGTTGCGCGGGTTCGAGGCGGGGTGGACCCTGCTGTCGGTGGCGCTGGTGACCGCAGCGACGCTTGCCATGGCGCACCGCTGGCAAATCACCGCCCGCGCCTTTGGGATCGAGATCGGGTACGGGGCGGCGTTGCGTGAATACTACCTTGGCCAATTGGTGAACACCGTGCTGCCCGGCGGCGTGGCCGGAGACGTCAGCCGCGCCGTGCGCACCCGCCATGCCGCCGACCTGACGGCGGCGGCGCAGTCGGTGATGGCCGAACGGCTGTTGGGACAGGTGGCGATGTGCGCGCTGATGCTTGTGGGCTTTGCCGGGGCGGTGCTGATCCACGGCGGCATCGCGTGGGGCGGGCTTGCATGGCTGGTTCTGGGCATCCTCGCAGCCCTCGCGCTGGGCACCGTAGTCGCTGCGCGCGGCACCCACGCCACCGCGCGGTTCCTGCAGGCCTGCGCGCCGCTTGTGCGCCAGCCTGCGATCCTGATCCACGGCGCAATCACCACCGCCTGCCTCACGCTCGCCTTCTACGCCTGTGCCCGCGCCACCGGCACCGTGATCCCGCCCGCCGCGTGGGCCACGCTGATCCCGCTGGCGCTGTCGGCAATGCTGATCCCGCTGTCTGTCGGCGGCTGGGGCTGGCGCGAGGGGGCGGCGGCTGCATTATTTCCGCTCATTTCCGCCCCAACCAGCGCGGGCATTGCCACTGGCATCGCTTACGGTATCGTGTTGCTCATATCTGTCACACCGGCATTTTTCCTGCTTTTTCTCAAAAGCTTGTCCAAACCCGTCGCAACCAAAAGGTATCCAGATACGCCATGACCATGCCCGCCCATTTGACCCGCCGCTTTTTCCTGCAAACCAGTGCCGCTGCCGCCACCGCCGCGGGCGTGCCCACCTTTGCCAGTGCCGCCACGGCGGTGAACTTTCAGCTGTCGTGGCTGCACTCGGTGCAGTTCGGCGGCAGCTACATCGCCCAGAACAAGGGGTACTGGTCCGACCTTGGCCTTGATGTGTCGCTGGCCCAAGGCGGCCCCAACGCGCCGGTCGAGCCGCCCGTGGTATCGGGTGCGGCCCTCGTCGGCATCTCGGCCGCCGATTACACCGCCGCCGCCGTGGCCCAGGGCGCACCGTTCAAGATCATCGCCGTGGCGATGCAGAAAAACCCCTTTGCCATCGCGTCGCTGGCCGCGAACCCGGTGAACACGCCCGCCGACCTCGTGGGGAAAAAGATCGGGATGGCCGTCGCCAACACGCCGGTGTTGCAGGCGCTGTGCACGCTCAACGGCGTCGACATCAATGGGATCGAGATTGTGCCCACGCAATACGATCCCGCGCCGCTGGTGTCGGGGCAGGTGGATTGCCTGCTCTGCTGGGAAACCGACCTGCCGGTGGCGATGACGGTGCAGGGCGTGGACAACACAACGATGCTGATGGCCGATCATGGCTATGCCCTCCATTCGCAGACCTACATCGCGACTGAGGATGCGCTGGCCAACCGCCGCGCGGACCTTGTGGCGCTGTTGAAGGGCGAGGTGATGGGCTGGAACGACTATCTCGCCGATACCGATGCCGCCGCCGCCCTGTCGGTCGAGATGTTCCCCGATGCGGGCCTCGATCTGGAAACGCAAAAGCTGCAGGCCGCACGGCAGGTGCCGCTGATGTTCACCGATCTGACGGCAGATCGCGGCTTTGGCTGGTTCACCGACGACACGGTGGCCGCCAATATCGAGACGCTGGCGCTCTTGGGTCAGGATGTGAGCGCGGACCTCTGGGACCGCTCCCTGCTGGACGAAGTGCACGGCTGACACGTTCGTGCAAGGCCCCGAAATCCGCTGCGACGCGCTGGGCAAGAGCTTTGGCGACGTCGCAGCGGTCGATCCGTTTGATGTGAGTTTTGCGGCCGGTCAGACTACCGCGCTAGTCGGGCCATCGGGCTGTGGCAAATCCACGGTGCTGCGGATGGTGGCGGGGCTGGAAGCGCCCAGCGGAGGCGCGGTGCATCTGGGGGCCGAGACACCCGCGCAGGCCGCCGCGCGCGGCGCGCTGGCGATGGCGTTTCAGGATCCGTCGCTGCTGCCGTGGCGGACGGTGCGTGCCAATATCGCGCTGGGGGCCGAACTGGCGCGCAAGCCCGCAGGGCAGGTGGATCACCTGATCGACCTCGTGGGCCTCGCCGGTTTTGGCGATCATCGACCTGCGGAGCTGTCGGGGGGCATGCGCCAGCGCACCGCCATCGCCCGCAGCCTGATCTCGGAACCCGAGGTTCTGCTGCTCGATGAACCCTTTGGCGCGGTGGACGCGATGACCCGGCGGCGGCTGAATTTCGAACTGCCCCCGCTGTGGCGCGACCGGGGGGCGACCGTGCTGCTGGTCACCCATTCGGTCGAAGAGGCGGTGCAGCTTTCGGACCGCGTGCTGGTCCTGTCGCCGCGGCCCGCGCGCGTGGTGGCGGACATCGCCGTCGATCTGGACCGCGCAGACACCGACAGCGCCGCCTTCCGCGCGCTGTGCCAAGAGGTATACGCCGCGCTTGAGGGCACCACATGACCCTGCGCGGGCTGCTCTGGGCCGCAGCGCTGCTGGCCATATGGGAGGCGGGCGCGCGCGCGGTTCCGGGCAGTGTGCTGTTTGCCGGTCCCACGGATATCGCGGCACATCTGGCCGAGAACGCGGGCCTGTACCTGCGCGCGAGCGTCGAGACGACGCGCAACGCGCTGTGGGGCTTTGTCTGGGGCAATCTGGCGGCGGCGGTCCTTGCCACCGTCATGATCACCGTGCCGCGCAGCGAACGGCTGCTGGGGGCGCTGGCGCTCTTGGTCTTTTGCATCCCGCTGATTGCCAGCGGCCCGATCCTGCGCGTGCTCTATGGCCCCGGCACGGGGCCGCAGGTGATGCTGGGGGCGCTGGCGGTGTACTACACCACGCTGCTGGCGCTGCTGGTGGGGCTGCGCGCGGTGTCGCAGACCTGGACCGACATCATGGCGCTTTATGGCCGGGGGCGGCTGTCGACGCTGTGGTACGTGCGGGCGCGGGCGAGCGTGCCGTACCTGTTTGTCGGCCTTCAGATCAGCGCGCCCGCGGCGTTTCTGGGCGCGATGGTGGGAGAGTTCACCGGGGCCGAACGGGGCCTCGGCGTGCTGACCCTGCGCGCGATGCGCGGGTTGGACACCGACGCGACCTGGACCCTTGCGGTGCTGTCGGCGGGGATCGCCATGGCGGGCTATGGCCTGCTGGGCGCGCTGGCGCGGCGGCTGGCGGGGCATGCGCCGGTGATCCTGCTGTCGGCCCCGGCGGGGCAGGGGCGGCAGGCGTGGTGGGGGCCAGTGCTTGGGCTGGGCTCGGTCACGCTGGTGGTGCTGGCGCTGTGGCAGGGGGGCATGGAGGCCTTTGACCTCAATCGCTTTTTCGCCAAGCGGCCCGGCGATGTGCTGGCGTTCCTTGGCCAGCCCGACGCCCGCGCCACGCTGCTGGCCGCACTGGCCGAGACGCTGGCCCACGCGCTGCCCGGCTACCTCGCCGGTCTGGGCCTTGGTGCAGCGCTGGCCGCCGGTCTGGTGCTGTCGCCGGGGCTGGCGCAGGTCACGCTGCCCGCGGCCATCGCCCTGCGGGCGGTACCGATCATCACCACGGCACCTCTCTTGGTGCTGGCGTTCGGACGCGGGGTGATCGGAACGACAGTGGTGGTCGCGGTTATGATCTTCTTTCCCACGCTGGTGGCGTGTGGGCAGGGCCTGCGGCAGACGCCGGGGCAGGTGGTGGACGTGTTTCGCAGCTATGGCGCCGGGCGCTGGCGCATCCTGCGCGGCGCGCAACTGCCCGCGATGTGGCCCGCGTTCTTTGCCTCGGCCCGCATGGCGATCCCGGCGGCGCTGCTGGCGGTGACCACGGTGGAATGGCTGGCGACGGGCAAGGGGATCGGCGTGCTGATGGCGACCACGGCGAGCACGTCGAATTACAACATGCTGTGGTCCTGCGTCGTGGTGCTGGCCGTGGTGGCGAGCGCGGCATATGCCGCCGTGGCCGCGGTCGAGCGTGCGGTGCTGCGGGTCTATGCTAGCGAGCAGGTGACATGAGCCGCGCAGTCTTTGCCATTCCGGGTGACAAGGATCGCCGCACCGGCGGGTTCATCTACGAGGCGCGGGTGCTGGACGCGCTGAACGCGACCCGCTGCGCGACGCAGCACCTGCAATTGCCCGCAGGCTTTCCCGATCCGACCGATGCCGAGATGGCCGAGTGCCTGCGTGCCCTGCGCGCGGTGCCTGCGGGCATGCCGATCATCCTCGACGGTCTGGTTTTCGGCGCGATTGATCCCGCGGGGCTAGCCCAAGTTCAGGCCCCGGTGATCGCGATGATCCACCATCCGCTCGGCCTTGAGACCGGTATCGGCGACGCCCGCGCCGCGTTCCTCAGGCACAACGAGGCGGCATGGCGCAGCGCCGCCGCCTCGTTG
>JBCBCR010000213.1:0-5340 GCA_038530495.1 Pseudomonadota bacterium
CGCATCCGCTTGGCGCCCTCGAACTGGAACGGTTTGGTCACGACACCCACGGTCAGAACACCCAGCTCGCGCGCGGCCTGCGCGATGATCGGCGCGGCCCCGGTGCCCGTGCCACCGCCCATGCCCGCGGTGATAAAGCACATGTGCGCGCCAGCCAGATGATCGACGATCTGCTCGATTGATTCCTCGGCGGCAGCAGCACCCACGCTGGCCCGCGCCCCGGCGCCCAGACCCTCGGTTACCTTGATGCCCAGCTGCACCCGGCTGTTGGCCGACGATTGCTGCAACGCCTGCGCATCGGTGTTGGCGACCACGAATTCCACGCCATCCAACTGTTTATCAATCATATTATTCACGGCGTTCCCGCCGGCCCCGCCCACACCGAAAACGGTGATGCGCGGTTTCAAATCGTCATGCCCGGGCATGGTCAGGTTCAAGGTCATCGTCAAATCCGCCTGTCTAGGGTTGCCGCGTTCGCGGGTGTTTTTCTGCCTTAGATACGCGGACATTACGCAGTTGTCGCCAAAACGTCACCCAAAAAACGCAAAATTGCCGCAAAATATGGCCCAATTCCGGGCCATTCACGCGAAGTTTCGCCGTTTCGTATAGATTTAGCGGAAAGAGTTCATCCAACCACAAGTCGCACCAATCGCCACGCGGCCAAACGTGACGCGTGCGAAAGGGTGGTTCGGGTGCAAGACTGCTCGTCTGCCGATCTGTTGCGTGACCCTGCCTTGGATCACCGGTCTCTTTGCGGACCTGACCAGATGGTGCCTGATAAGCTACCGGAATGCAACGACAAATCCTACCCTCAGCAGTTCGGCGCGCGCCCCTCGAACCGCACGATCTGGGTCATCCCCTCCCAGCGGTCCTGATTCACCACAACCAGATCACCACCGCGCGCAAACGCCGCCCAGCAGGCAGGTTCGGTGTCGCCCAGCTCCGGAAACTCAAAGCATACGAGATCGTTTCGCACGCTCACCTGCCCGCGCACACAGTCGCGGTCGCGCGGTTGCCAGATCACTTGATCCCGCCCCTCGAACCGCTCCACCCCGACCAGATGGCCATATGCGGCGCTGTAAAACGACACCGACTGCCCGGCAACGCGGTCCAGAAACGCCTGCGCGCTGATCCGGTCTTGCGCCGCCGCCGCAGTCGCAAGCATGACCCCGAAGAGCGCAGCGATGAGGCCCCGCCCTACCAATTGTCGCGGAACCACTTGACCGCACGGCGCAAGGACCGCGCCGGATACCGGTCCGTCGGGATCTCGAAATCCCACCATTCGTCCTGCGGATGGGCCGCAAACAGCGCAAGACCCACAGCCGCCGCAAATCCCGGCCCGGTCGCCGCCTGCGGCAACCCGTGCACACGCAGGGGCCGGCCCAACCGTACCTGCTGGCCCAAAATCTTCGACGCCAACCCATCAAGGCCCGGGATCTGGCTGCCGCCCCCGGTCAGCACGATCTGCTGGCTCGGCAAATGGTCAAAGCCCGCCGCATCCAGACGCGCCCGTACCTCTTCCAATATCTCTTCCACACGGGGCCGCATGATCCCGATCAGCTCGGCCCGGCTCGCGGTGCGCCGGTCATGTTCATAGTCGCCCGTATCGCCGCCGATCTCGATCATCTCGCGGTCATCCATGCCCGTGGCATGCACCCCGCCGTAAAACGTCTTGATCCGCTCGGCATTGGCCATGGGCACCTGCAATCCCATCGAGATATCGCTGGTGACATGATCCCCACCCAGCCGCACCGAGTCGGCGTAAATCATGTGCTTCTTGATAAAGATCGAGATCCCCGTGGCCCCGCCGCCCAGATCAATGCAGGCCGACCCCAGCTCCTGCTCGTCCTCCACCAGCGCCGACCGGCCCGCGGCATAGGCCGAGGACGCGATGCCCGCCAGTTCCAGATCACAGCGCTTGATGACGTGGGCCAGATGCTGCACCGCCGCGGCATCCACCGTCAGCATGTGCATGTCCACGGCAAGGCTGTTGCCCAACTGCCCGCGCGGATCGCTCAGACCCGATCGGTGATCCAGCGCAAAGTTCACCGGCTGCGCGTGCAACACCTCGCGGCCCGCGCCGATTTCGGGCACGTCACAGCCCGCCAGCACTCGGGCCACGTCCTGCTCGGTCACCACCTGACCTTCCAGCTCCAGCTGCGCATCCAGCCCATAGCTGCGCGGATCGGCTCCCGCAAAGCAGGCAATCACGTGATCCACGCGGATGTTGGCCATCTTCTGCGCCGATTGCAGCACCGTGCGAATGGCGCGCTCGGTCTCGGCCATGGTGGCGATCTCGCCAAAGGCCACGCCCCGCGACCGGGTCGACGCTGCCCCGATCACCCGGAACCCCGACTGCCCGGCCAGCGATCCGATCTCGCCATCCTCGCCCAGCTTCGCGCTGCCGTCGAAGCGCAGCACCAGACAGGCGATCTTGGACGACCCCACATCGAGGATCGCCATCACCCCGCGCTGCATGGCCAGTTTGCGCATGTGCCGCATGGATCGTTGAGAGGCATAAAGATCGGTCATGGCAACCTCGAAATCACTCTTGCAATTCAAATGTCAGCGCCCGGATGCGCACCAGATCCTCGGCCGCGCCCTGCTTCATGCGCACTGTGGGACGATGCGGCAGACGCAGGTCCACCCGGGATATGTCGCGCGCCAGCAGCTCTTGCGCCGTCTCCAGCGCGATCACCCGTTCCAGCGCGCGCACCGCCCCGGTCTCGGGCAGCAAAATCCGCTGGTCACGGGTCAGCACGACGTCCCAGCGCCGGTCGCCCAGCCGCACCAGCCCGCGCAGCCGGTCGCCCAGCGGCGCCGCCGCCGCGATCAACTGCAACGCCTCGGTGATATGCTCGGGCGCGCCCTGCCCTGCGATCACCGGCAAATCGGGCCGCGCCGCCCGCCCCGACAACTCGGCAAATTCCACGCCATGCGCATCAACCAGGTACAATCCGTCCGCCGTGCGCCAGATCGCGGCCCCGGTGCGTGGCGTGATGTCCAGATGCAGCACCCCGCCGGGTTTGATCCGCACGGTCGCATTTTCCACCGGCGGCATCAGCGTCAGCGTGCCCCGGATCGCCTCGAGGTCGAGGTCAAAGGACGTGATCGGAAATTCCACCGGCACCGCCTCGCGGATCGCCAGATCCAGCGTGGCATCTGCCCCGTCCACGGCCATCAGGTTCACCATGAACTCCGGCCGTTCCTCGAAATTCTTGCGCATCTGCGCCACGCTGTCGGTGACCATCAGCCGGTTTTCGGGCACGGACAGCCACGCGGTCGCCGCCCCAAAGGTCAGCGCAAAGGGCACGCCCACGCGCAGGCCCAGCCGAAACAGCGGCGTCAGCATCAACCGCTGCAACCGCCACGACAAACGCGACGGGGCCGGATCGCGGCGTGATGGCGTCACCTGTCGCATGACGCATCCTCCACCATCCACGCGCACAGCTGGCCAAAGGTGATGCCCGCCACCTGCGCCTGTTCCGGCGTCAACGACGTGGCAGTCATGCCGGGTTGCGTGTTGGTCTCAAGCAAAATCAACCCGTCCGCACCCCGGCTCTCGTCCCAGCGGAAATCGGTGCGGCTCACACCCCGGCACCCCAGCGCTTGATGCGCGCGCAGCGCATAGTCCAGGCACAGGTCCGTGATCTCTTGCGGGATGTCGGCGGGCACCACATGGCGGCTGCCGCCTTCCTTGTACTTGGCGTCGTAATCGTACCAGCCATCGGTGACGATGTCCGTGACGCCCAGCGCCCGGTCGCCCATCACCGTGGTGGTCAGCTCGCGCCCGGGCGCAAAGGCCTCGACCATCACCTGTGCAGGCATGTCCGCGCTCAGCTGCGGCGGGCCATTGGCGGCCTCGTGCACCAGGTACACGCCCACCGACGACCCTTCGTTATTGGGTTTCACGACATAAGGCGGCGCCATCACGTGCCGCGCCATCACGTCATCCTTGGGCGCGATCACGCTGTCCACCACCGGCAACCCAGCGGCGCGATACACATCCTTGCTGCGCGCCTTGTCCATCGCCAGCGCCGAGGCCAGCACACCCGAATGCGTATAGGGAATACCCAGCCATTCCAGGATGCCCTGCACACAGCCATCTTCGCCCCATCGTCCATGCAGGCAGTTCAACACCACGTCCGGCTTTAGCGATTGCAAAACGTCAACGAGGTCGCGGCCCGCGTCGACCTCGACCACCTCGTATCCTTCGCCCCTCAGCGCGGCAGCGCAGGCTGCACCCGTACTCAGCGACACCGCGCGCTCGGACGACGGGCCGCCTTTTAACACCGCGACTTTGGGGGACGACTTGCTCGACCGACCGCCCATGTGCCTCTTGTCCCAGGGCCTTTGCGACCCTTCTTATTGCCGATTTTTCGACCTTAGCGTGCGCCGGGCGCCGAAATTGGCTCCCCCACCCGCATGATTTCCCATTCTAGCGTGATCCCGCTGGAATCGTAAACCTTTTTCCGCACCGCTTCGCCCAGACCTTCGAGGTCGGCTGCCGTGGCATCGCCGGTGTTGATCAGGAAATTGGAATGCTTCTCGCTCATCTGCGCGCCGCCTTGCGTGGCCCCGCGCATGCCCGCGTCGTCGATGACCTTCCACGCCTTGAGATCATGCACATCGTCGTCCCGCCCCGTCGACGAAAACCCCGCCGGATTGCGAAAGGTGCTGCCCGCACTGCGATCCTTGGTAGGCTGCGTGGCATCGCGCTTGGCCAGCTGTTCCTCCATCCTCATCAGCAGACCCGCAGGGTCGGCTTCTTCGGCCTGAAACGTGGCTGACACCAGCACTGCGCCCTCGGGCAGTTGCGACTGCCGGTACGAGAACTGCAAATCGTCGGCCCCCAGCGTCACCACGCTGCCATCGCGCAGGACAACCTGCGCGCTCTCGAACACATCCGCCGTGTAGGTGCCATAGCAGCCCGCGTTCATCCGCACCGCCCCGCCGATGCTGCCGGGAATGGTCCGCAGAAAGGTCAGGTCCAGCCCCGCCTCCGCCGCGCGCTTGGCCACATGCGCGTCCAGTGCCGCCGCCCCCGCCGTCACCCGCGTGCCACGGGTCTCGATCCCGTTGAACCCGCGCCCCAGCCGGATCACCACCGCGCGCAGGCCCCCGTCGCGCACAATCAGGTTGCTGCCCACGCCCATCGGAAACACCGGCACGCCCGGGTCCAACGCCGCCAAAAACCCGCTCAGATCCGCCACATCCGCAGGCTGAAACAGCCAATCCGCCGGCCCGCCCACGCGCAACCACGTCAGCGCCGACAGATCCCGGTCCGGCGTCAGCCGCCCGCGCACCTGAGGAAGATCATAGCTCATCCCCGCGCCATCG
>JBCBCR010000214.1:0-5276 GCA_038530495.1 Pseudomonadota bacterium
GAAGTCCTTATGTTCTTTGCCGTCCGCGATCACAGTGCCGACGCCGGTCTTTGTGTAAAAGCCGGGGATGCCGCAGCCGCCGGCGCGCATACGTTCGGCCAGCGTGCCCTGGGGGTTGAATTCAAGCTCAAGCTCGCCGGACAGGTATTGCCGCATGAATTCGGCGTTCTCGCCCACGTAGGACGAGATCATCTTTTTCACTTGGCGGGTTTGCAGCAGGATACCGATGCCAAAGTCATCGACCCCGGCGTTATTGGACACGAATGTCAGGTCTTTTACGCCCGAGTCCTTGATCGCGGACAACAGAAGTTCGGGGATGCCGCACAGGCCAAAGCCACCAGCAGCGATCAACATGCCGTCAGACAGCACACCGTCGAGGGCGTCCGCCGCCGTGTCAAAACTCTTTTTCATTTGCGCACCGAAGTCTGCCGCGAGGGCGTTCACTCTTGTTCGGTTGTGACAACCTGACCCGACAAAGTCAACGTGCGCGGATGGCAAAAGGCGAGTTTGGCACACCTTGGTACACTTACTCGCCTCAAAGTTGCATTATAGCGCGCAACGCCCGGGAGGCGGGTGTTGCGCTAAAGGCCGGTCATTCGGTGACCTTGGCCTTTTCTTTGCTGTCGCCGGACACGAATCCATCAAAGTCGGTGGGAAACTGGATGTTGTCGGGGAACGTATTCAGGGCGCCGGCCGTTACAGAAGTGCCAGCGGAAACGCCCAGAGCTGCAACGAGGGCGGCGATGGTCAACGTGGTTTTCATAACTGTCTCCTTTGGTGCGATTCTCGTATTAAGTTATACGATACTCGTATCATATAGTTCGAGATTCGCAATATGTAATACGTGATCCGTACTATTTATTGCGATCGACGTATAAAATTTGTGCGCAAAGCAGGCATCGGGAATTGTATGGCTCGAGGCACTGCGATAGACACTGCGCATGACGCGCGAAGAAAAACTGCTGGATCAGGTCAAGACCCTGATGCGGATCATGCTGATTTCGGAACGGACGCCCGCAGAGCATCAGCACGAGATCAAGTTCAATCCTTTGGATTTCCACACGCTCAACCAGGTATGGCAGACGCCCGGGGTAAAGGCGTCAGCGGTGGTCGATGCTCTGGGTATCGCACCTACGACAGCAAGCAGTGTGATCGCCCGGTTACGGTCGCAGGGCCTGATCGAGCGGCGGCGATGTTGTTTTGATCGGCGGTCTTACGAGCTGCATCTGACACCCGAAGGCAAGCGCGTGGCGGGCGCCATCCATGACAGGGACATGCAAAACATGGGCCTGTTTCTCTCCGCGCTTACCGACACTCAACAAGTCAAGATGCTGGAGCTGCTCGACAAGGTCGTCGACAAAGTTCGCGTGCTCGAAGACGCGTCAGGCTGATTTTTTCTTGGCGGTTTTCTTTGATGCCGCCTTCTTGCGCGTCGTTTTCTTCTTGGGCGCTTTTTCCGCGATCAGTTGCACGGCCATGTCCATAGTGACCTGTTCGGGTTCGGTGCCCTTGGGGATCGTGGCGTTGACCTTGCCCCATTTGACGTACGGCCCGTATTTGCCCTTCATTACGTTCACCGGGCCACCTTCGTCGGGGTGTTCGCCCAGTTCATGCAGTGGTTTGGCCGCCACGCCACGCCCGCCGCGGCTTGCCACCTTTTCAGCGAGCAGCTGCACGGCGCGGTTCATGCCCACGGTCCACACCTCGTCAATGCCTTCGAGATTGGCATTGGTGCCGCCGCGGTCTGACGTCGTTTCGGCGTGTTTCAGATATGGCCCGTAACGCCCGATATTGGCCCAGACCATCACGCCGTCCTCGGGGTGCGGCCCGATTTGGCGCGGCAGAGACAAGAGCATGAGCGCGCGGTCCAGTTCGAGATCTTCGGGCACCCAGTCCTTGGGGATCGACTGGCGCGGGGGCTTCTTGTTTTCTTCGGTCACAGCGCCGCGTTGCACGTAGGGGCCGAACCGGCCTTTGAACACGCGGATTTCGTCGCCCTGATCGGTGCCCAATAGCTTGCCTTCGGGCGGGATGGCGCTGGCCTCGGCCTCGGGATCGGGTGGGCCGAAGGGGCGGGTGTAGCGGCATTCGGGGTAGTTCGAGCAGCCGATGAATGCGCCGCCCGACCGCGCGGTGCGCATCGACAGGCGGCCATTGCCGCAGTTGGGGCAGGTGCGCGGGTTGCTGCCATCCTCGGTCGGGGGGAACAGGTGCGGTTCTAGAACTTCGTTGATCTTTTCCAGCACATCCGTAATGCGCAGCTCGGACGTTTCGGCAATCGCGGCGCTGAAATCCTCCCAGAACCGGCCCAGCACGTTCTTGTAATTGCGTTCGCCCGCGCTGACGTCGTCCAGCTCTTCTTCAAGCTGGGCGGTAAAGTTGTAGCCCACGTATTTCCGGAAGTAGTTTTCGAGGAACGCGATCACCAGCCGGCCCTTGTCCTCGGGGATCAGGCGGTTTCGGTCCTTGCGGACGTAGCCGCGGTCCTGGATCGTCGTGACGATGCTGGCATAGGTCGAGGGACGGCCAATGCCCAGCTCTTCCATCCGCTTGACCAGAGTCGCCTCGGTGTAGCGGGGCGGGGGCTGGGTAAAGTGCTGTTCGGGGCTCACGCTGCGTTTGTCGGCGGCGTCGCCTTCGGTCAGTTGCGGCAGGCGCTTGTCATCGTCATCGACCACTTCGTCATCGCGGCCTTCCTCGTAGACGCGCAGGAAGCCGTCAAACAGGACCACTTGGCCGGTGGCGCGCAGGCCGACCTGGCCATCGGAGCTGCCAATTTCGACCGTCGTGCGTTCGAGGCGCGCGCCCTCCATCTGGCAGGCAAGGGTCCGCTTCCAGATCAGGTCATAGAGCTTGCGCTGATCATCGTCACTGATCTTGAGGCTGGGCGCATCCTTGGCCATGTCGGTGGGGCGGATGCATTCGTGCGCCTCTTGGGCGTTCTTGGCCTTGTTCTTGTACATGCGCGGTTTGGCGGGCACGTAGTCGTCGCCATACCGATCCTTGATCGCCGCGCGGGCGTTTTCCACCGCTTCAGGAGCCATGTCGATGCCGTCGGTCCGCATATAGGTGATGTGCCCGGCCTCATAGAGGCGCTGGGCGGCAGACATGGTCTGGCGCGCGCCCATGCCGAATTTGCGGCTGGCTTCCTGCTGCAGGGTCGACGTCATGAAGGGTGCGGAGGGATTGCGGGAGGCCGGTTTTGCCTCGACCGACTGAACCTTCAGATCGCGGGACGTGATCGCCTGCACGGCCATTTCGGCGGCGGTCTGGTTTTCCAGGTCATATTTGTCGAGTTTCTTGCCCGCGAGGTTGACCAGCCGCGCTTCGTATTCCTGTCCGCGGGGCGAGGCGAGTAGTGCCTTGACCGACCAGTATTCCCGGGCGCGGAACGCTTCGATTTCCATCTCGCGCTCGGTGATCAGGCGCAGGCAGACTGACTGCACGCGGCCCGCAGATTTGGCACCCGGCAGCTTGCGCCACAGCACCGGCGACAGGTTGAAGCCCACGAGATAGTCCAGGGCGCGGCGGGCCAGATATGCCTCGACCAGCGGCATGTCGACCTGGCGCGGGTTTGCCATCGCCTCGTCCACCGCGGCCTTGGTGATCGCGTTGAAGGTGACGCGTTTGACGTCGGTGTCCTTCTTGATCGACTTGCGCTTGGTCAGCGCCTCTTGCAGGTGCCAGCTGATCGCCTCACCCTCGCGGTCGGGGTCGGTGGCGAGGATCAGCGCGTTGTCATCCTTGAGCGCGTCGGCAATCGCCTTGACGTGCTTTTTGCTGTCGCTGGCGACCTCCCAAAGCATGTCGAATTCATTTTCCGGATCGACCGACCCGTCCTTGGGCGGCAGGTCGCGGACGTGGCCGTAGCTGGCGAGCACTGTGTAGTCGGCGCCGAGATATTTGTTGATTGTCTTGGCTTTGGCCGGGGATTCGACGACGACGACGGGCATAAACGATGCGCACCTTTGGGTTCAATTTGCGGCTCTATGGCGGCGAAACATGTGGGGTGCAAGTTTTGATTGTCAACGGCGGCTGGCGGCGTGGCGATCAACTTGCGCGGCTGAGAAGGCCGCCGGGGGCGCGGCTGATGCTGCCCGCAAGCTCGAGATCGACAAGCGCAGGAGCCACCGCCGCGGCACCTGCACCAAGGTCGCGGATCAGTTGATCTTCGGCGATCGGGGCAGGGCCGAGCCGGTCGAGGATTTGCTGGTGCAGGGCGGCGGTTTCGGCCAGTGTGCGCGTCTCTGGTGGTGCTGCGAGGGGCAGTTCGGGTTCGGTGCCAGCGATGGGCGCCAGTGCCTCGATTACGTCGGCGGCGGTGCGCACCAGCGTGGCACCGTCGCGGATCAACATGTTGCAACCTGCCGCCCGCGCATCAAACGGGTGGCCCGGCACCGCCAATACGTCGCGGCCCAGATCGAGGGCATCGCGGGCGGTGATCAGGCTGCCGGATTTCGCCGCCGCTTCGACCACCACGGTGGCCCGCGCCAGCCCCGAGATGATGCGATTGCGCGCGGGAAAATGCCGCGCCATCGGTTGCAGGCCCATGGGTTGTTCGCTCAGCCGCAGGCCGCGGTCGCCGATGTCGCCCGCAAGCCCGGTGTTTTTAGCCGGGTAAATCACATCTACCCCGCCCGCCTGCACCGCGATGGTTCCGGTGTCGAGCGCTGCGACATGCGCCGCGGTGTCGATTCCACGGGCGAGGCCAGAGACAATAACGTACCCTTCTGCTGCGAGATCCTGCGCCAAGGCGCGGGCCATGCGGGTGCCCAACGATGACGCGTTGCGCGCACCGACGATGGCGATGGCCGGGGCATTGAGCAGTTCCGCGTCGCCAATGGCCCAAAGGAATGGCGGTGCGTCGGGCAAGTCGGTCAGGATCGACGGGTAAGACGGGCTGCCGTGAAAGATCAGCTTTGCACCAGCACGCTGGCCTGCTTTCAGTTCGGCATGGATCACGCCCTCGGGGCAGATCTCGTAATTCTCAACGCCGGCGGCGCGCGCTACCGATGGTAGCGCGGCCAGCGCGTTTTGCGCAGTGCCGTGTTCAATCAGCAAACGTTGATACGTCGAAATGCCGACCCGGCGAGAGCGCAACAGACGAAGACAGGAAAGCTGATCGTCTTCCGAGGTGGGTGGGAGTGGGGGGTGAGTGGAAGAAGGATGGGTATCCCTTTCAGTCATCCGCGGCTCCGTCTGTTGCTGAAACTTTTTTAGAATCGGCACGGTTAACAACGAATGAACAACCGCGGTCGTTTCGGCCAAGCTCTCAT
>JBCBCR010000215.1:0-5275 GCA_038530495.1 Pseudomonadota bacterium
ATGCCCGCGCCACGCTCGGCTGGGACCAGATCGTCAGCTACATCAACACCGCCAACACCCGCTCCATTGCGCTGGCCGAACGTCTGGGCGCCGTGCTGGACCAGTCCGCCGCACAGCCCAACCCCGACGCGCCCTGCCACGTCTACCGCCACCCGGTTGCCGCATGACCATCGCGCCCACCATAACCACCCCGCGTCTGCGCCTGCGCGGACACGAGTTGGCGGATTTCCCGCCGCTCTGCGCGCTCTTTGCATCCGACCGGGCGGCCTACATGGGCGGCGCTATCCCGGCCAAGGAAAGCTATCGCTGGATCGCCGCCGAAGTGGGGTCATGGGTGCTGCGCGGCTTCGGCTCTTGGGGTGTCGAGCGCATCTCCGACGACGCCTTCATAGGCCAGATCGGCATCAACCAACCGCTCGAATTCCCCGAACCCGAACTGGGCTGGGTCCTGCTTGAGGCGTTCGAAGGACAGGGCTATGCCGCCGAAGGGGCGCAAGCAGCCCTCGACTGGTGGTGGGACGCCTCCGACAGCGACACGCTCGTCAGCTACATCCACCCCGACAATGCCCGCTCCATCGCGCTGGCCAACCGCCTCGGCGCACAGCACGACCCGGACGCGCCCCTGCCCGACGGCGAAGACAGCAACGAAACCGTGGTCTACCGCCACCGGAGGCCGCAATGACCGTGCTCTCGACCGACCGGCTGACCCTGTGCCCCATCGCGGCGACGGACATGGACGACCTGATGCCGTTCTACCTGTCCGACCGCGGCCATTGGCACGGCGCTGGCCCGGCGGCGGGCACGGGCCGCGCTTGGCGCATCTGCGCGATCCTTCTGGGCCACTGGCAGATCCACGGGTTTGGCAATTTCATCGGCCGCACCAGCGCCGGTGAGGCCGTCACCAGCGTCGGCGCCTTCTGCCCGGCCAACTGGCCCGAACGCGAACTGGGCTGGTCCACCCTCACCGACGCCGCCGAGGGCAAAGGCTACACAACCGAAGCCGCCCGCGAAGTCGTCCGCCACTACCGCGACGATCTCGGCTGGGACACGCTGGTCAGCTACATTGACCCGGCCAATGCCCGCTCCGTCGCGCTCGCTGAACGCCTCGGCGCAACGCGCGACGCCACCGCCCCGCGCCCCGACGCGGGCGATCTGGTCTACCGCCACTTCGGAGCCGCCGCATGACCGTCACGATCACCATCCCCACGCTGGAAACAGAACGCCTCATCCTGCGCGCCCCGCGGATCGACGACGCCGCCGCCGTCGCCGCCTTCTACGCCTCCGACCGCTCCAAATACGTCGGCGGCCCCCAAAGCGCCGAGATCGCCTGGCGCACCCTCGCCATGGAAGCAGGCCACTGGGCCCTGCGCGGCTTTGGCCGCTGGGTCGTCACAGAAAAAGGCAACGACACCGCGCTCGGTACCGTTGGCCTGTGGCACCCCGAAGGCTTCCCCGAGCCGGAACTGGGCTGGGATCTCTACGACGGCGCCACCGGCAAGGGCTACGCCACCGAAGCAGGCCAGGCCGCCCGCGCCTACGCCTATGACACGCTGGGCTGGACCACGCTCATCTCGCTGGTCGTGCCCGAAAACACCGCCTCCAGCGCCGTCGCCCAACGCCTCGGCGCCACCCATGACGGCGACTTCACCCACGAACGCTACGGCTACATGCACATCTGGCGCCACCCCGCCCCCGAGGCGCTGACATGACCCCTTCTCTGTTTCAAAAAAATCCCCCCCGGAGGGCCGACCCGCCACCTGCGCCGGACATCGACACACGGAGTGCCGCGTAATGGGCCACCGCGACATCCCAGAGATCGAAACCAAACGGCTGGTCCTGCGCGGCCCCGCGCCCGAGGACTACCCGGATTTCAAGGCGACCTTCGCCTCGTTCCGCTCGCGCTTCATGGGCGGGCCGCTCAACGCCTACGAGGCGTGGATGCTCTATGCCGCCGAAATTGGGCACTGGGAAATTCGCGGCTTCGGCATGTGGATGATCCACGACAAGGACACCAATGACACCTACGGCATGGCCGGCGGCTGGCAGCCCGCCAAATGGCCCGAGCGCGAGATCGCCTGGATCATCTGGCCCGACAAAGCCGGTAAGGGGTACGCGCTCGAGGCAACGCACGCAGTGCGCGGCTATTTCTACGCCAACGGCTGGGACCGCGCGGTCAGCTATATCGACCCCAAGAACCTCGACAGCATCCGGCTCGCCGAACGGCTGGGCGCGGTCAAGGATCCCGCCGCCGCCACCATCGACGGCTCCGACGCGGTCTATGTCCATCCCACGCCCGCGGCGCTGGCTGACAGCCAGCTTGCCCACGGGATCGAGATGGAGATCAGCCACTACGCCGACCCCATGTTCAAACCGAAAGGATGGGCGCTTGACTGACACAACGCTCAAAGCCGCAGAGGTGCTCAAGGAGCACCGCGAAAGCATCGACCGCCTCGATGCGATCCTCGTCTATACCCTGGGCGAGCGGTTCAAACACACGCAGGCCGTGGGGAAACTCAAGGCCACGCACGACCTTCCGCCCAGTGATCCGGACCGCGAAGCGGCCCAGATCGCGCGGCTCGAAGATTTGGCGAACCGGGCCAATCTGGACCCCGAATTCGCCAAGAAGTTCCTGAACTTCATCATCGCTGAGGTTATTCAGCACCACAAACAGCACCAAGCGTAGGGTGTGCGCTTTGCGCGCACCGCAACAAAGAAAAGGAAGACACACAATGGCTATGAAAATTCGTCTCGCCCGCGGCGGCTCGAAAAAGCGTCCCTTCTACCGCATCGTGGCTGCCGACAGCCGCATGCCGCGTGACGGCCGCTACATCGAAAAGCTGGGGACCTATAACCCGCTCCTGCCCAAGGACAGCGAAGAGCGCGTCAAGATGAACATGGAGCGCGTGCAGTACTGGCTGGGTCAGGGCGCACAGCCCACCGACCGCATCAGCCGCATGCTCGAAGCCGCAGGCGTTCTCGAAAAGAAAGAGCGCGCCAACCCCAAAAAAGGTGAGCCCGGCCAGAAAGCCAAGGACCGCGCAGAGGAAAAGGCTGCCAAGGCTGCCGAAGCCGCCGAGGCACCTGCCGAGGAAGCTCCTGCAGAAGAAGCTGCAGCCGAAGAGGCGGCAGCAGAGTAAGCGCTGCACCACGCCAAACATCGCGCCCGCCCCGGTCCTGCCGGCGCGGGCGCTTTGCGTTTCGGACTAGCGCACCGCCTTGATGAAACTGACCCTGTCTTCGCCCGCGGCAAAGAAATCGGGGATCGTTGCCACGTGGGTATACCCGCGCGCGGCATAGAACCGCCGCGCCCGCGCCTGATCCTCGGTCTGGGTGGTATCAATCACAATCAGCCGCGCCCGCGCATCACGCAGCGCGCCCTCGATCGAGCCGAGCAACGCCGACCCGGCCCCCTGCCCGTGCAGTTCAGGTGCAGTGTAAATCGCGCGCAGGTTCCACGTGCCGTCGGTCATCGGCTCTTCTTGTGCAAAGCCAAAACCGACCGGCCGTTCGCCCTGCAAAACAACGCGCCAGATATCATCCGCCTCACCCTCCAGCCCAGGCGTGATCATGCCCGCCAGCATCTCACCGGGAAACAGGGTCGCATCGGCAATCTCAGCCAAAGCAGGGATATCGGAAGCCCGCGGTGCGCGGGTGGAGAATTCGGGTGGCATGGGCCATCCTTTCATGTCTGGGAATTTGCGGCGCGCGTGGTGTGCGCACCGGATCAGCACCGGCGCCGCGCCTGCGGACCGGGCCGTGGATCATGTTCGCGGGCAAAGCCCCGGATCAGACGGTCATAAAATCTCCATTCCGCGCACATCGCACGGCACGACCAGCGTGACGCAAAACCGTCCTTCGATCAACCGCCACTGGACAAACCCGGGTGCGCACGCGCAAATGCCGTGAACGCCTTTCCAACCTGTCGAGGTCCGATGTTCGGTCTGATCCGCCTTGCCATCCTGCTGCCACTGACCTTTGTCGCGGGCATGCTCTACGAGCGGTTCAATTGGGGCGAGGCCTGTGACGTCAGCGGCGGCACGGTGCGCGACGGGGTGTGCTGGCATGAGTGACGATCTGATCTGCGTCGGCGCCATCAGCGGCGCCTACGGTGTCCGCGGCGAGGTGCGGGTCAAAAGCTTTTGCGCCGTGCCCGAGGATATCGCAGCCTACAACCCGCTGACCACCGAAGACGGGGCGCGCGGGTTCACCCTCGCGATCCTGCGTCCCATCAAGAACGGCTTTGTCACCCGCATCGCCGAGGTGGCCACCAAAGAACAGGCCGACGCGCTGAAGGGCACGCAGCTTTTCGCCCGGCGCGACCAGCTGCCCAGCCTGCCCGATGACGAGTTCTACTATACCGATCTTGTCGGGCTCGACGTGTTTGACACCGGCGGCGCGTCGCTGGGGCGGATCAAGTCCGTGCAAAACCACGGCGCCACCGACCTGCTCGAGATCCACCAACCCGGCGCCACCGCCACCGTGCTCTTGCCCTTCACCAAAGCGGCGGTGCCGACGGTGGATTTGGCGGCGGGGCGGATCGTTGCTGACCCACCGGACGGCCTGTTCTGACCATGGTGCGTCGCGTGGTCGTCCATATGGGATTTCACGCGACAGATATGGCACAGACGGCCCAGATGCTGCGGCAAGAGCGCGCCAAACTGGCAGACTACGCACAGATCGTGCACGCGAGCGACATCCCGCAGCTTCTCAAGGCCACGCGCAGCTACGCCAAACGCCGCAATCCTGTGGATCTGGGTTTTGTACAATACGAGGGGGTGTTTTGTACAAAAGCATGGCAGGCCGAGGTGATCCTGATCAGCGCCGAGGACCTCGCAGGCCCCCTGCCCGGCCCGCGCAGCACCTCCAGCTATGCCGCTGTCCCGTCTCTTGCCGCAGCGCTGCACGAGGCGTGGGACGAGGCGCTGCCGGGGGTGGACATCGTCTTTGCCTTCACCACCCGCGCCCCCGCCGCGTGGTTGAACCGCGTCTACGACATGCATCTGCGATCCGGACGCATGACGCTGAGCGCCGGGCGATTTTTTCAGCAATACGCCGCCGCCGCCGATGCGCAGGCCGTCGCTGTCGAGGTTCAGGGCGCTGTGCCCGATGCAGCGGTGGCGACGATCCGGTTGGAGCAATGCGCCAAATCCCCGTTGGGCCCTGTCGGGCCGCTCCTGGACCTCGCCGAAGTACCGCAAGTGGTGCAGGACACGCTGGGACGGTTCCCCGCGGGGAACCCCGGTCTGAGCCGTCAGCATCGCGAAGCGTTCCTGCT
>JBCBCR010000216.1:0-5205 GCA_038530495.1 Pseudomonadota bacterium
GTGGGCTCGTCGAGCAGCATGAGTGCTGGCGCCTCTGCCATCAGACGGGCCAAGGCCGCCCGCCGTCTTTCCCCGCCTGACGCGGTTTCAACCGCACGCGCCGGGTCAAACTTCAGCCCCTCACCAGCGCGTTCGATCTTGTACAGGTCCGAGGGGGCCAATCCGTTCACTGCAAAATCGCCGAGCGTGGCAAACCCGCTCATGTCGGGGTCCTGCTCCATGTAGCCAACCGACACGCCGGGCCCGGCCACGATGTCGCCCGTGTCAACATCAACAAGGCCTGCCATCACCTTCATCAGCGTGGATTTTCCCGACCCGTTGCGCCCCACCAATGCAACCCTGTCGCCGGGCTGGATCACCAGCGACAGATCATCGAACACCGGGTCGCCGCCAAAGGTCAGGGAAATCTCGGAAAGTTGGAGCAAGGGAGCACGGGCCATGGCACGCGGGCTACGCAACTGCCGCGGGCGCGTCAATGCGCATCCGCCTGCGAACCGGCGCTCTTCTCTGTTTCAAAAAAATCCCGGGGGGCGCAGGAGGCGCGGGGGCTGGCCCCCTCTGCCGTTGAAAGGGGCGCTCAGCCTGCGACGGCGCGCAACAGACGCTTGCGCGCCGGGGGAATCGCCCGGATTTCGAGCCCTGTGAACACGTGCAGCGTGTTCATGCCCTCATCGACCACGGCATGATCGCTAACCCAGCCACCCATCATTAGATAGGTGCGCAACAGCGGTGGCATCCGCAGCATCGCCTTTTTCGCATCTGGCTGGCGCCGCAATCGCGCTGCAAAGCGGAACACATTGGGCGCTTTGACCCGCGGCAGCCAGCGCTTTGGCGCCAGATGGCGCGCTTTGAGCATGGCAAAGGCATCAAGGTATTCGGCCGTTTCTGTGCCGGTAAAGGAGGAACAGCCAAACAGCAGTTCGACCCCATGCGCATCCACATAAGACGTCATGGCGCCCCACGCGACGCGCAGGATGTCCGGGTCGTTCACGTCGGGGTCAACGCAAAACCGGCCCAGTTCCATCATGCGCCCGTCGAACCCTGCGAGCGCGCTTAGTTCGTAATACTGCGCCGAGTAGCTGCGCGAGATTTCGGCGCCGGTGAGCGGCAGCAGGCGAAAGCAACTGACCAGGCGGTCATCCGAGATTCGTCGGATCAACACGTGCGTGCAATCGGGATCATATGAATCGGCGTCGATATCCGCGCTGAGTTCAAAGCACCGCGCCCGAAGCGCTTGCGCGGCACGCACCTCATCGCGACCCGTGGCAATGCAGGCGCGGTAGCGGCCTTTGGTCAGGAGTGTCATCGCCGCGCTGCCCTTTGCAAAATCACCATGGCCCGCGGCTGGCATGGATCACACAGTGCCAGCGCCAGCCGCGCCGCACAGATAGGGCGCAACATATCAGCTGCCAAACGTCCCGACACCCGGCAGCACGCGGCCAAAGGCGCCAAGAAGCTGGCGCAGGAACGGGGTGTCGGTGACACCGGTGCTGGTCACACGGCGGTCCAACACGACGACCTTGCCGTCTTCCAGCCCGAACCGTTCGATGTTTTGCAGCACACCTTCGGCATCAAAGGACATCGCCAGCACCTGCCGCTCGATTACGCGTGGTCTGCGCGGGCCGATTGTGCGGGTGGTCGACGCAACATAGTAAAAGTCGCCCCCTTCAAGCACGCCGCCCGACGACGGTGTGCCCACCAGATCCTCGACCGTGGCGCGGGTATCGATGCCGACGACCAGTTCCTGCAGGTCTTCTTCGGGCGGGATATAGCCATGGTCGCGGAATTGCGGCGTGCAGGCAGCGGCAGCAAGGGCCGCACCCAAGGCTATGCTGATCATGATTGGCCGCATCGCACCCTCGTTTCTTCTGTGGCCCCTTGCCCGCCGGGCATGGTGCTTTTATCTCGACTTATCCAAGACTGCGCCTTCATTCAAGAAACGAAAGCATCCGCTCATGTCAGGCTCCGCCCCGTCCCCGTCCGCTCTGCGCGTGTCCGACCTGCCCACACGCGGCAGCCGGAGCTTCGAACTATGTCCAAAGCCAGACGAGATGACGATGATCGCGCAAACGCTTGGCGTGGATGCCGTGCGCAAGCTGCGGTTCGCGGGCGATATCGCGGTCCATGGCAAAAAGGATTGGAACTTGTCTGGCCTGCTGGGGGCAACAGTGGTGCAACCCTGTGCCGTGACGCTGGCGCCGGTGACAACGCGCATCGATGTCACGGTCCAAAGGTTCTACATCTCTGATTACACCGATCCGGACAGTCCCGAAGCAGAAATGCCCGAGGACGACACGATCGAGCCGCTTGGCACGTGGATTGACCCGCATGCCGTCATGCTCGAGGCGCTAAGCCTCGAAATCCCGGAATACCCGCGCGCGGATGGGGCTGCCTTGGGCGAAACGGTGCTGACCGAATCGGGCAAAGCCCCCTTGCGAGATGCCGATCTGAAACCGTTTGCCGGGCTTGCTGCATTGAAAGCGCAGCTTGAGGACGATCAGGACCGCTGACCGCCCAAGAAGCACCAGAGAATCGACTTGCGCGGATGAAAAAGATGCGTATTTTGCCGCCTCCACGGAATTTTGGGTTGGACAGCGACCAAGGCTTTGCCTAAACGCACGACACGCCCGCCCACGGGATTGAACGAAACACGCCCAATGGACAGGGCGATACGAAACACGCACCCCGCGCCCGACGCGCGGCTCTGCCCGAACCTCGAAGGCCCTTGATCATGGCTGTGCAACAGAACAAAGTGTCGAGCGCGCGTCGCAACAACCGCCGCATGCACGACAGCTTGACCCCCGCGAATCCGAACGAATGCCCGAACTGCGGCGAGCTGAAGCGTCCGCACCACGTGTGCGCCGCGTGCGGTCACTATGGCGACGAAGAGATCGTGGCCATGACCGAAGAGGTCGATCTCGAAGACGACGCGGCCTAAACCGGCCGCAGCGCGCCACCTGAGAAAGGCAGCCATCGCCCATGACGGACCAAAGCTCCGAGAGGGTCGATAGCACCACGATTGCAGCTACCTTTCCCATTACGCTGTCTGTTGATGCGATGGGCGGCGATTCCGGCCCGGCCGCCGTGGTGGCAGGCTGTGCCAAGTCCGCCAAGAAAAATCCAAATATCGGCTTCATCCTGCATGGGCCCGCGGACGAGCTTGAACGGCTTGTTGCGCGGCGCAAGACGCTTGCCGGTCGCGTGACCATCCGCGATGCCCAGGGTGTCGTGACCATGGACGACAAACCCAGCCAAGTGGTGCGCACTGGCAAGGGCAGTTCGATGTGGTCTGCCATTGACTGTGTCCGCTCGGGCGAGGCCACGGTCGCGATCAGCTGCGGCAACACCGGCGCGCTCATGGCGTTGTCGATGATCCGTTTGCGCAAGCTGCCGGGCGTGCACCGTCCCGCCATAGCCGTTCTTTACCCCAGCCGCAGTGTGCAGGGGTTCAACGTGCTGCTGGATGTAGGCGCCGATATCCGCGCGGATGCGCATGACCTGCTTCGCTTTGCGCTGATGGGCGCGTCCTATGCCCGCAACGGCATGGAAATGGCCCGCCCGCGCGTCGGCCTGCTCAATGTCGGCACCGAGGAACACAAGGGCCGCACCGAGTTGAAAGAAGCCTATGACCTGATCACCGATCAAGCCGACGCGGCGGGTTTTGATTTCGTCGGTTTTGTCGAAGGCGGCGACATCTCGGGCGATGTGGCCGATGTGATTGTGACCGACGGGTTTACCGGCAACGTCGCGATCAAAACCGGCGAAGGCACGGCGAGCCTGATTGGCGAGCTGTTGCGCCAAGCGTTTCGGTTTACACCGCTGTCGCGATTGGCCTCACTGCTTGCCATCACGTCACTGCGCCGCCTGAAAAAGCGGATCGATCCGCGTCGGGTAAACGGCGGTGTGTTTCTTGGGCTGAATGGCACCGTGGTCAAATCGCACGGCAGCGCGGATGCCACGGGCGTCTCTGCCGCGATCAAGCTAGCGGCACAACTGGCCGAGCAGGGCTTTAACGACAAGCTGGCCGCGCGCATCGCTGGCGCGACGAAGCTGGCAGAGGAGGTCGAGCGATGACAACCAGAGCGGTGGTACGGGGCGTTGGCCATTTCCTGTCCGAACGGGTTGTCGAAAACGCCGAGTTCGAAGCAACCCTAGATACCACTGACGCATGGATTCGCACGCGGTCGGGGATCGAACGGCGCCATTTCGCAGGCGACAATGACACCACATCAACCATGGCCACAGCCGCTGCGCAGGCCGCGCTGGCGGATGCTGGCCTGACGGCACAAGACATCGACGCCATTGTGCTTGCCACGTCCACTGCCGACCTCACCTTTCCCTCAGCGGCCACCATGGTGCAGGCACAGTTGGGCATGACAGGCGGCTTTGCCTTTGACGTGCAGGCGGTTTGTGCGGGCTTTGTCTTTGCCCTGTCGAATGCAAACGCGCTGATCCTGTCCGGACAGGCCAAGCGTGTCCTTGTCATCGGTTCCGAGACATTCTCGCGCATCATGGATTGGACCGACCGAGGCACCTGTGTGCTGTTCGGCGATGGTGCCGGCGCGTTGGTGCTGGAAGCGCAGGAGGCGGCTGGCACAGCCGCAGATCGCGGCATCCTGTCCAGCGATTTGAACTCGGACGGCACGCACCGCGAACTGCTTTACGTCGATGGCGGCGTCAGTACCGGCACCACCGGATATTTGCGGATGCAGGGCAATCAGGTTTTCCGCCACGCGGTCGAAAAGCTGGCCGCCACCGCCGAAACAGCGATGGAGCGCGCAGGTGTGCGCGCCGAAGACGTCGATTGGATCGTGCCGCACCAGGCCAATATTCGCATCATTCAGGGCACCGCAAAGAAGATGGATGTGCCGATGGAGCGGGTCGTGGTGACCGTTCAGGACCACGGAAACACGTCGGCAGCATCGATTCCCCTCGCCCTTTCGGTGGGCAAGGAACGCGGTCAGATCAAACAAGGCGACCTGCTGGTGACCGAGGCAATTGGCGGTGGTCTGGCCTGGGGCGCGGTGGTTTTGCGCTGGTGAGCGCCCGCGCAGCTGCGCATTTTTCCCACGGAACCGCGAATTCACGCTCTCTGACCCATCCGGCAAGCGGTTGATATTGACTCGGAATTTCCGCCCAACCTATGTTTGCACGAAACGACCGGGGGACCACATGACCGACAAGACCTTGACCCGCATGGATCTG
>JBCBCR010000217.1:0-5169 GCA_038530495.1 Pseudomonadota bacterium
GCGCGGGCGAGCCGTGGTTGCAAGAGGTCACAGTGCCCGCCGACATGGATTGGAGCCAAAGCGGCGTCGCCACCAAGAAACCCAGCGCCGACTGGCAAGCGCTCGGCGTGCGCGCCCGCTCGGGGCGGCTGGCCAACTTGCCCGCCTCGCTGATCCTGCCACAGGGCCGCCGCGGGCCGGCCTTCCTCGCCTACCCGAATTTCGACGTCTACTTCGAATGGAACCAAAGCTTTACCTACGTCCTGACCGCCGCCTATTTCGCCACCCGCCTCGCAGGCGCGCCAGTCTATGACGCAGGCAACCCCGAACCGGGCCTCGGCCCCGACGCGATGAAGCGGCTGCAAACCAAGCTGCGGGCGCGCGGGTATGACGTGGGCAAGATCGACGGCATCCTCGGCGCAGGCACCCGCGCCGCAGTACAGGCCGAACAACAACGCCTCGGCCTGCCCGCCGACGCATGGCCCACGCGCGCCCTGCTCGATAGACTTTAAACCGGCAACGCCGTCGTCTTGAACACCGTCCGCAGGGCAAAGCTGGACTGCATCTGCCCCACCCCCGGCAACCGCGCCAGATGCTGGCGGTGGATGCGCGCGAAATCCTCGGTGTCTTCGGCCACGACCTTCAGCAGGTAATCCGCTGTGCCCGCCATCAGATGACATTCCAGCACCGCAGGCACCCGCGCCACCGCACGTTCGAACGCGTCCAGCACTTCGTCCGCCTGTCCCTGCAACGTGATCTCGACGAATACAGTCGTCGGTACGCCCATCTTGCGCGCATCCAGTAGCGCAACGTAATCGCGGATATACCCCGCCTCCTCCAGCCGCTGCACGCGCCGGTGACAGGCCGATTGCGACAGGTGCACCGCCTCGCTCAACTCCGCATTGGACATCCGCCCGCGTTTTTGCAGCGCAATCAGTATATTTCGATCGATCTGGTCCAGAGACATGCAAGAAACTTGTGCGAGTTCGCGATTTCGCGCAAGGCTGATCGCGACACCTCGCAGCGGAACACAGACACATGCAAGCGCCCTCAGACCGCCCGCAGCCCTCGCCCGACCGCGTCCTCTATGACGCCTGCCCCCTGTGCCAAAGCACCGAGATCGCGCATTTCGCCACCGGCGACTGCACCAAGCACCTGTGCTACGACCCGTCGCTGTCGCCCACGATCACGTGGCTGAAATGCGCCGCCTGCGCCCACGTCTTTACCGAAGGCTACTACACCGACGCCGCCCTGCAGCGCATGTTCCACAAAACCCAAAGCACTCAGGTCGTCGGCGTCAACCTGGAGAAAAACCGCGAGATTTCCGCCCGGATGATCGAACGGGTGCTGCCGTTTCAGGACCGCGGCACATGGCTCGACGTGGGCTTTGGCAACGGCTCGCTCCTGTTCACCGCGGCCGAGTTCGGCTTTGACCCCGTCGGCCTCGATCTGCGCCAGACCACCGTGACAGCCATGCAGAACCTCGGGTTCGAGGCACATCTGGCCGATATCTGCGATTTTCAGGACCCCCGGCAAATGTCCGTGATTTCCATGGCCGACGTGCTGGAACACACGCACTACCCCAAGGATTGCCTGCGCGCCGCACACCGCCTTTTGAAGCCCGGCGGCGTGCTTTTTGCCTCGATGCCCAATTCCGATTGCATGATCTGGGACGTGGCCACGCAGCAGAACGTCAACACTTACTGGGGCGAGATGGAGCATTACCACAACTTCAGCCGCCAGCGGCTCTATGCGCTGCTCGAAGAAACCGGATTTGCCCCGAAACGCTACGGGATCAGCGAACGCTATCGCATGTGCATGGAGGTGGTCGCCGTCGCCCAGGGCTGACGACGACCCGCATCCGCTCAGGACTGTTTGGCCAAGGCGTCCCGGATCTCCAACAACACGTCCAACTCACTTGGCCCGGCGGGCGCTTCTTCCGCAGGCTCTTCCTCGGGCGTGGCGGCGTCCTTGATCTTGTTGACGTACCGCACCAGCATGAACACCACGAACGCGATGATCAGAAAGTTGATGATCGCCATGATAAACGCGCCATAGGCAAAGACCGCGGCCCCCGTCTCGCGCGCCGCCTCAAGCGACGCACCGGCCGCCACATCACCAGACAGCACGGCATAATTGTTGGTGAAATCGATCCCACCCATGAACAGGCCGATGATCGGGTTGATCAGGTCCCCTACCAGCGACGTGACAATCGCGGTAAACGCAGCCCCGATGATGATCCCCACCGCCATGTCCATGACGTTGCCCTTGGCGATAAATGCCTTGAACTCATTCAGCATATTTAGTCCCTCATTGCTTCCTAGACGCGAGATCATGTGGTCGCCCCGCGCTTGCGCACAATGGTTAACACAATCACTCACATCGCAAAGACTGTTAAGCGGCACAAAACCGCCTAGTTTAGACATGTCACAGAACCGGAGCCTCTCATGACCGACCTCAGCGCCTTTCCCATCACCTCGAAATGGACCCCGCAGGACCCTTCAGTGATCCAGCTGTTTTCCTTTCCGACCCCCAACGGGGTCAAAGCGTCCATTGCCCTCGAAGAGATGGGGCTGCCTTACGAGGCGCACCTGGTCACCCTCGCCGATGCCGATGTCAAAAGCCCCGAGTTCCTGTCCCTGAACCCCAACAACAAGATCCCCGCCATCATCGACCCCAACGGCCCCGACGGCACGCCCATCGGCCTGTTCGAAAGCGGCGCGATCCTGATCTACCTCGCGGAAAAATCCGGCAAGCTGATCGGCGATACCGCCACCGAAAAGGCGCACACGATCCAATGGCTGATGTTCCAAATGGGCGGCGTCGGCCCGATGTTCGGGCAAATCGGCTTTTTCGTGAAATTCGCCGGGTCCAAGATCGAAGACCCCCGCCCCCGCGACCGCTACATTTCCGAGGCCAAGCGCTTGCTTGCCGTCCTCGAGGGCGCGCTCGACGGCAAGGATTGGATCACCGGCAACTATTCCATCGCCGACATCGCGCTGGCCCCGTGGCTGGGTGCGCTGGAGTTTTACGGCGCGCGCGATCTTGTCGGTTGGGACGATCACAAGAACCTCGTGGCCTATCTCGACCGCTTCCTTTCCCGCAGCGCGGTGCAAAAGGGGCGCAGGATTCCGCGCCGCCCCTGATCTGTCCTAGTGTCGCACGCGCACCGACCGCCCCTTTTCACGCCACGGGTTTACCGCTAACACCGGGGCCCAACAGAATAGGCGCGCAGGTCATGTCCGACACACACGACTACGATCTCTTTATCATCGGCGGCGGCATCAACGGCTGCGGCATCGCCCGCGATGCTGCAGGCAGGGGCATTCGCACCGGTCTGGCCGAGATGAACGATCTCGCCTCCGCCACATCTTCGGCCTCGACCAAGCTGTTTCACGGTGGCCTGCGCTATCTCGAATACTTCGAGTTTCGACTGGTGCGCGAGTCCCTGATCGAACGCGAAACCCTGCTGTCGGCCATGCCGCACATCTCGTGGCCCATGCGCTTTGTGCTGCCGTTCCACGCTGACATGCGGTTCGAAGGCGGCACCCCCACCGCCAAGCTGTTGACCACGCTGATGCCATGGATGAAAGGGCGCCGCCCCGCATGGCTGATCCGGCTGGGGCTGTTTCTCTATGACACCCTCGGCGGCCGCCAGATCCTACCGGGCACCCGCACGTTGAACCTGAAATCCGACGCCGCCGGCGTGCCGCTGAACCCGAAATTTGCCAAGGCGTTCGAATATTCCGACTGCTGGATCGAAGACAGCCGCCTTGTCGTGCTCAACGCCCGCGACGCCGCCCAGCGCGGCGCCGACATCATGCCCCGCACCCGCGTCACCCACGCCGACCGCAGCGGCGACCACTGGAAAATCACGCTCGACGCCAACGGCACCACCCGCACCGTGACCGCCCGCATGCTGGTCAACGCAGGCGGCCCATGGGTCGGTGACATCCTGCGCGGCGTCGTGCAATCCAACAGCCGCGAGGGCGTCCGCCTTGTCCGCGGCAGCCACATCGTCACCCGCAAGCTCTTTGATCACGACCGCTGTTATTTCTTTCAGGGCACCGACGGCCGCATCATCTTTGCCATTCCCTACGAACAGGACTTCACCCTGATCGGCACCACCGACGCCGACCACCCCGACCCGTCGCAACGCCCCGTCTGCACCGACGAAGAACAGGAATACCTGCTGCGCTTTGCGTCGGAATACTTCGCCAAGCCGGTCACCGCAGACGACGTGGTCTGGACCTATTCCGGCGTACGCCCGCTCTATGACGATGGCGCATCGTCGGCCACCGCGGCCACGCGCGACTACGTGCTCAAGGTGGACGAGGCGGGCGGCGCGCCGCTCCTCAACATCTTCGGCGGCAAGATCACGACCTACCGCAAACTGGCCGAGGCCGCGCTTGGCCACATCGCCCCGCGCCTCGGAGCAACCGAAGCAGGCTGGACCGCAGGCGAACCCCTGCCCGGCGGCGATTTCCCGGTCAGCGGCGTGCGCACCCTCACGGCCAAGCTGCAGGCGCAATACGGCTTTCTCGACGACAAATGGGCCGCCCGCCTGATCCGCGCCTACGGCACCGACGCGTTCGACATGCTGGGCACCGCCACCGATGCCGCCGATCTGGGCGAAGACTTTGGCCACACCATCACCGCGCGCGAACTGGACTGGGCCGCGCAAAAGGAATGGGTGCGCACCAGCGACGACTATCTGTGGCGCCGCACGAAACTGGGCCTGCGCACCAGCGCGGACGAAGCCGCACGGATCGGCGCCTATCTGGAAAAAACGGCACAGCCCGCCTCTGCCGCGGAATAACACACCACGACCGAACCGCGCCGCAACAGCGGTCGCGCGCATGTCCATGATCCACGCGGGCGCGACACATTCCAGCCCGCGCGTAACACCCTTCACGCCAATGTCAGCACCCGTTGCTTGATCATGGCGCTGCGGGGCGCATAACCACCCTCATGGAGTTCTTGTTCGCCTACGCCGCCGGTCTTCTGACCCTGATCAACCCCTGCGTCCTGCCGGTGCTGCCGATCGTTCTGGTCTCCGCCCTCAACGCCTCCCGCCTTGGGCCTGTCGCCCTTGCCGCGGGGATGAGCGTGTCCTTTGTCACCTTTGGGGTGCTCGTCACCGCCTTTGGCCGCTCCATCGGCCTGACCACCGACCTGCTCGCGCAAATC
>JBCBCR010000218.1:0-5154 GCA_038530495.1 Pseudomonadota bacterium
GTTTAAATGGTACACGCATGAAAGACGTTGAGGATAAGGACGACTTCCTGGGGATGCTCAGGGCCATCGACGGCTTTGCCTCGTTGCATCCCAACACCCTGCAGGACGTCATGGAACTGGCGGATCTCCTGCACGTCCCGCGCGGTGAGGCGCTGATCCAGCAGGGGGACAAGGCCGACTGCCTCTACATCGCGGTCAGCGGGCGGTTCACCGTCTTTGTCGGCGAAAGCGCCATAGCCGAGATCAGCCCGGGTGAGCCGGTCGGCGAACTGGCGTTCTTTGCCGGTGGCACCCGCACCGCCAATGTGATCGCCGCGCGCGACAGCAGCGCGCTGTCGCTCAGCCGCGAGGCTTACGACACCCTCTCGGCCAAAAGCCCCGATCTCGCCAACGGCATCCTTGCCGCGCTCAGCGCTCGGTTGGCGCGCAACGTGGCCGCGAGCCCGGTCTTGCGGCCTGTCGCTGGCAATGTCTGCGCCGTGTTGCCCGGCGCCAATGCGCGCCTCGACCCGCGGTTTCTCGACGGTCTGCGCGCCGCCTTTGCCGACGCGCCGAACTGGAAAGTGGTCGATGAACACGCCCGCCCTGCGGAACTGCATGACGACGCGGACGCAACCCGGCGCTGGGTTCGATCGCTTGAGGCGATGCACGACACGGTCGTTCTGATCTGCACCGACCCCGATGCCGACCCGGTCTGGCGCCGCGCGATCATGAACAACAGCGACACAATCGTGATCGCCGCGCCAAAAGGCGCGTATTTCAACCCGATGGAGGGGCCATCGGCGCTGGAACGGCAGGTCTACCACGCCAAGATGGCGGCGAATGTGCAGCTCGTGCTCTATCGCGACAGCGCCAGCGACAGCCGCGCGCGGACCGTCAAATGGCTCGAAGGACGCGAGGTCGGGTTGCACCACCACCTCGCCCTCGACCAGCCCGAAGATTTCGCCCGCATCGGCCGGTTCATGCGCGGTGAGGCGATGGGCCTCGTGATGTGCGGCGGCGGGTCGTTCGGCACCGCACACCTGGGGGCCATCCACCTGCTGCAACAGCACGGCTACCGGTTCGACTATGTCGGCGGCACGTCCGTCGGTTCGGCCATGGCAGGGGCGCTCGCGATGGGGCTGTCGCCCGATGATGTGATGGACAAATGCGAAGACATCTTTCTGCGGTCCAAGGCGATGTCGCGCTATACCCTGCCGCGGCACGGGCTGCTGGATCACCACGCGCTCGACGCGGCGTTCCTGCATCACTACGGCACGCAGGATATCGAGGATCTGCCGCTGAACTACTACGCCGTGGCCACCAGCCTGACCTATAACGACATCTGCGTGATCCGCACCGGCCCCCTGCGGCAGGCCATCCGCGCGTCATCGGCGATCCCGGGGATTTTCCCGCCGATGATCCTTGATGATGGCGAAGTGCTGATCGACGGCAGCCTGATCGACAACGTGCCCATCGACGCCATGCGCGCGCTGAAGCCGGGGCCGAACGTGATCCTGAATTTCATGCCGGACAAGGCATGGCGCACCCGCGGCAAGTACCAGGACCTGCCCACCCGCGCCCAGACGATCCGCAGCGTGCTGAGCAAACCGAAAAAGGGCAAGCCGCGCCTGCCCACCGCGTTTTCGATCCTGCAACGGTCGATGGTGGTCAACGCCCGTCGCCTGCTGAATGAGATTGACGTGGGCGACGACGTGCTCTTGAACCTGCAGGTGCTGCCAGGGATGAGCTTTATGGACTGGAAACGCGGTCGCGCGCTGTTTGATGCGGCGCATGCCCAGATGGAGGGTGCGCTGGCGCGTGCAGGCAGCTTTGACACCAGCACCGCCGCGGGGCGCCTTGACCATCTCCGCGCGGCGTCACCGCTGGTGAAACAGGTGGCCGCCGATATGGGCCTGACGACGCGCTAGGCGCGCCGCTCGACGATCACCGATCCCACCGAATAGCCCGCGCCAAACGAACAGATCACACCGACATCGCCGGGCTGCATATCATCCGAATGCTTGGAAAACGCGATGATCGACCCGGCGGACGACGTGTTGGCGTAATCCTGCAGGATGTTGGGTTGCTCTTCGGGCGCAGGATCACGGCCCAGCACCTTCTTGCCGATGAAATCGTTCATCGTCTTGTTGGCCTGATGCAGCCACAACCGCTTGATATCGCCCGCCACGATGCCCTCGTCGCTCATGTGATCGCCGATGTGGCTGGCGACCATCGGCAGCACCTCTTTGAACACCTTGCGCCCGTTCTGCATGAACTGCATGTCGCGACGATCCTTCAGGCCATCGGGCCGCGAGCGGCGCAAAAACCCGTTGTTGTTGCGGATGTTGTTGGAAAACACCGTGGCACAGCGCGTCGACCGGATCGCGAAATAGGGGCCGGTGGCAGCCTCTTCGCGTTCGACCAGCGTCGCGGTTGCCACGTCGCCAAAGATGAAATGACAATCCCGGTCGCGCCATTCCAGATGCGCCGAACAGATCTCGGGGTTGATGACCAGCGCCGACCGGATCGACCCTGACCGCACCATGTCCGCCGCCGCCTGCAAGCCGAATGTCGCCGACGAACAGGCCACGTTCATGTCAAAGGCAAAGCCGTTGATCCCCAGCGCCTGCTGGATCTCGATCGCCACCGCCGGATAGGCGCGTTCAAGGTTCGAGGCCGCACATATGACGGCGTCCACGTCTGCCGCGGTCTTGCCCGCCTGCGCCAGCGCCTTTTTCGCGGCGTCCACGGCCATTTCGGTCATGATCCCCGGCTCGTCATCGCTGCGCTGGCGCAGCAGCGGGTGCATCACCTCGGGGTCCAGAATGCCGGATTTGTCCATGACATAGCGCTGTTCGATCCCCGACGCCTTGACGATGAACTCTTCGGACGAATGCTCTTTGGCCGTGACCGTTCCGGCGGCAATCCCATCGGCGTGTTCGGCGTTGAACCGGTCGGCATAAGCGTTGAACGCCGCCACCAGTTCGGCGTTGGAAATCGACTGCTCGGGCGTGAAAACGCCGGTTCCGGTGATCACTGGAGAATAGGTCATTTCGCCCTCGTATTGGGCCGCTTTCGGCCATCGCCGCAATCTAATCGGCGGGCCAATGCCCCGCAAGGCCCAGATGCGCGCGGCACTGCAGCATTGAGAATGCCGCACGTGCACAGTAACGTGGCATTATGCACACCAAGAAGGGTCAGCCATGACACGCACCGCCATCATCACCGGCTCCACCAGCGGCATCGGCCTCGGCATCGCCGAAGCCTATGTGTCCGAAGGGTTTAACGTCATGCTCAACGGCTTTGGCGACACAGGCGAGATCGAGGCGACGCGCGCCCGGCTCGATTCGTCCGGAACGGGAACCGTGGCCTATCACGGCGCCGACATGACCAAACCGGACGAAATCGCCGATCTGGTCAAAACCGCCGAGGATCAGTTCGGCGCGGTCGATGTCGTGGTCAACAACGCAGGCATCCAGTTCGTCTCGCCGGTCGAAGAGTTTCCCATCGAAAAGTGGGACGCGATCATTGCGATCAACCTGACCTCGTCCTTTCACACCATCCGCGCGGCCCTGCCGGGGATGAAGGACCGCGGCTTTGGCCGCATCATCAACATCGCCTCGGCCCATGGCCTTGTCGCGTCGCCGTTCAAATCGGCCTATGTGGCCGCGAAACACGGCGTTGTCGGCCTGACCAAGACCATCGCCCTTGAGGCCGCGCAACACGGCGTGACCGTGAACGCGGTCTGCCCCGGCTACGTGCTGACCCCGCTGGTCGAGGGACAGATCCCCGACACGGCCAAGGCGCGCGGCATCACCGAAGAAGAGGTAAAGCGCGACGTCCTGCTCGCCGCGCAACCGACCAAGGAATTTGTGACCACCGAACAGCTGGGCGCGCTGTGCGTGTTTCTGGCAAGTGATGCGGCGGCCTCCATCACCGGCACCTCGCTGCCGATGGATGGCGGCTGGACGGCGCAATAGCCATGGCCAAGGATACGGGCCGCGGGCCGCAGCACGAAAAATCGGTGAACCTCGCCCTGCAGGGCGGCGGGTCGCACGGGGCGTTCACGTGGGGCGTGCTCGACCGCATGTTCGAAGAGGACCGGCTGTGGATCGAGGCGATCTCGGGCACGTCCGCCGGGGCCATGAACGCGGTCGTCGCCACGCAAGGCATGTATGACAACGGCGCCCAGGGCGCGCGCGACGCGCTGGAATCGTTCTGGCACGCGGTCAGCATCGCGGGCGCGAGCAGCCCGATCAAACGCACGCCGCTTGATATCCTGACCGGATCCTGGTCGCTTGATGCCTCGCCCGGCTATGTGATGATGGACCTCGTCAGCCGCATGGCATCGCCCTATGACCTCAACCCGCTGGGCCTCAACCCGTTGCGCGAGGTGGTCGATGCGTTCATCGATTTTGACAAGGTCGCGGGCTGCAATGACATGGGTCTTTATATCTCGGCCACCAACGTGGAGACGGGCCGCGCGCGGGTGTTTCACCGCGAAGAGGTGACGCTGGATGCGGTGATGGCGTCGGCCTGCCTGCCCAACGTGTTCCAGGCGGTCGAAATTGACGGCGTGCCCTATTGGGACGGCGGGTACATGGCCAACCCGGTGCTGTTCCCGTTCATCGATTTTTCGCCGTGCTCGGACATCGTGATCGTGCAGATCAACCCGCTCAAGCGCGAAGGCACGCCGCGCCGTGCCCGCGACATCCAGAACCGGGTGAACGAGATCACCTTCAACGCGTCGCTCCTGCGCGATTTGCGCACGATCGACCTGATCCACCGACTGATCGACGATGGCGCGCTGAGCGATGAAGACTACCGTGTGATGAACATGCACATGATCGACGGATGCGACGACATGCTGGCGCTGGATGCATCGTCCAAGCTGAATTCGGAATGGGCGTTCCTGCTGCACCTGCGCGATCTGGGGCGGCACCACGCCGACCGATGGCTGACTGCGCATTTCGACCAGATCGAGGTCGAAAGCACGCTGGATCTGCGCGCGATGTTCGGGGATTTCGGCGCGCCGCACCGGACCAACACGATCAAGCTCGAGACCGGCAGCGACGCCGCCGAATAGGGCCGTTCAGGCCAAGGCGTCCTTCTTGCGCGCGGCCACTTCGGCGTTGCGGTAGTGGGCGGCGTGATCGCCCATGTCGGCCACCA
>JBCBCR010000219.1:0-5149 GCA_038530495.1 Pseudomonadota bacterium
GGCCTTTGTTGGACTGTTTATCGCCAGCTTACTTCTATACTTGGCAACTCTCTAGTTGGTAACCCGTATGCCCCTCGCTGAATTCAACATCGGCACCCTGCGCTACGACTGGGACGATCCGCGCATTGCGGATTTTCAGAACAATCTCGACCGCATCTACGATCTCGCCCGCCGCGCGCCGGGCTACATCTGGCATCTCGAAGGGGACGAGATGGAGGCCGAGCAACTGGACCCGAACGGCCCGCTTGGGGGCGACCCGCGCACCGCCAGCACGCTGTCGGTCTGGCAAGACGTCGAAAGCCTGCGCCACTTCACCTTTCAGACCGTGCACCGCCAGTTCTACGACCGCGGCGGCGAATGGCATCTGCCGCGCACAGACCCCAATTTCGTGATGTGGCACGTGGCCGAAGGTCAGCGCCCATCGATATCCGAGGCGACGGACCGCTTGGCACACCTGATAACACATGGCGCCACAGACTTCGCGTTTGACTGGGCCTACGCGCGAAACTGTGCTAACCCGACGGCATAAGAGCAGATAAAAACCTCCGGCGCCGACCGGAGGCACTACAGGATTGAGGGGCCATGCAGCGCTTTCGCTTCGCACCGGATGGCGATGTCGGGCAGGACATTCGCGACAAATACAATTACGATGGCGATCTGCTGGAGCACTATACCAGCATCGCAAATGGGGTCGTTCACAAGTGGCATCATTATATCCCGCTTTATGACCGGTATTTCGCGCGCTGGCGGAACAAGCCTGTTCGGTTTTTGGAAATTGGCGTGCGCAACGGCGGATCAATGGAGATGTGGCGCAAGTATTTCGGCGACGATGCGCTCCTGTATGGCATCGATATCGACGAACGGTGCGCCCGGTTCGACGGGCGCGCTGCGCATATCCGCATCGGGTCACAGGATGACGTCGCATTTGTGAACGGGGTCATCGACGAAATGGGCGGCGTCGACATCATTCTGGATGATGGCAGCCACCACATGGACCACGTGCCCGTCAGCTTTGAGGCGCTGTTTCCGCGCCTGACCCGCAGTGGCGTTTACATGATCGAAGACCTGCACACCGCTTATCTGCGCCGGTTCGGCGGCGGCATGCATCGCGACACCAACTTTTTCAACATGGTCCGCAACATGTGCGATGACATGCATCGCTGGTACCACAAAAAGCCGCTGCGATTTCCCGACTTTGGCAAAGAGATTTCCGGCATCCACATCCACGACTCGGTGGTGGTCATCGAAAAGGATCCGGTGCACGCGCCGCAGCACTCTTGGGTCGGATCCGAAATCGAAGAATGAACCGCGCCCCTTGTGCCGCGCAAACGACTGGGGCATTGCTTGTGCAATTCACCCCTGTCCTGGACCGGGGCGCGGGTTGGTCCACAGGACGGAGGTCGAGATGAGCAAAACAATGATGCGCAGCCGCAAGGCACCGCTGCTCGCCCTGGCGTGTGCCGCAAGCCTGATCCTGACCGCGTGCGAAGAACGGCGCGCCGACCGGGTCGCATTTGACGGTGTATTCTTCCGGTCGAATTCGTCCAAGGTGGACAAGCAGCGCGATCAATTCGTCGTCAGTGTCGGACCTGCATCGCTGTCGTTGGATGGCGCGCGCGCGGCCGGGCGCCACGAGGCGGTGCGCTACTGCATCGAAAATTTTGGCGCGTCGGACATCGCATGGTCTCAGGGGCCGGATGCCGAAGACGGCAGGCTGGTTTTGGAAAATGACCGGCTGATCCTGCGCGGCACCTGCACGGCCTACTGACCGGTCCACACCTTCGCGCCACGTCACGCACAGATGGCGACAATTCGCGCGCTAACGGCTTGTGTCAAACGTTGTTATTGCATAGCAAACAGTAACTTTTCCACGTGGTCCCCAGCGACGTAACAAGTGGAGAACCCTAATGCGCGCAATGACCATAGCCATGACCTTCGCCCTGGTTGCCAGCACCAGCTTTGCCAAGCCGCCTCTGCGCGAGGTGCGCGAGATTGATGGCACCATTCTTGCCGTGGGCATTGCCGATGAAATTCGCAAAAATTGCCCGACTATTTCGGCCCGGATGTTCCGTGCGATCACCGTTGTTAACGGTTTGAAGTCCCGCGCGCGCGATCTTGGCTACACCGACGCCGAAATTGACGCCTATCGCAAGTCGGACGTCGAAAAGGAACGGCTGAAGGGCGAGCGCCAAGCCTACTTTGCCGCCGCCGGGGTCGAACCGGGTGCGCCTGACACGTATTGCGCCCTGGGTGCTGCTGAAATTGCCAAAGGCGGCCAGATCGGCGCGCTGTTGAGGATGAACTGACACCATGAGCAATCTGCGCAAGATCATCATCGACGACAACGAAGTCGAAGTGGACGGGGCCATGACCCTGATCCAGGCCTGCGAAGAGGCGGGGATCGAAATCCCGCGCTTCTGCTATCACGAACGGCTGTCCATTGCGGGCAACTGCCGGATGTGCCTCGTCGAAGTGGTCGGTGGCCCGCCGAAACCGGCCGCATCCTGCGCCATGCAGGTCCGCGACCTGCGCCCCGGCCCCGAAGGCCAGCCGCCCGTCGTGAAAACCAACTCGCCCATGGTCAAAAAGGCCCGCGAGGGCGTCATGGAATTCCTGCTCATCAACCACCCGCTCGACTGCCCGATCTGCGATCAGGGCGGCGAATGCGACCTGCAGGATCAGGCGATGGCCTACGGCGTCGATTTCAGCCGCTTCCGCGAACCCAAGCGGGCGGTCGATGATTTGGACCTCGGTCCTCTGGTCGAAACCCACATGACCCGCTGCATCTCGTGCACCCGCTGCGTGCGCTTCACGACCGAGGTGGCGGGCATCACACAAATGGGCCAGACCGGCCGCGGCGAAGATAGCGAGATCACGTCTTACCTGGGTGAAACACTCGATTCGAACCTGCAGGGCAACATCATCGACCTGTGCCCGGTGGGCGCGCTGGTGTCGAAACCCTACGCTTTTACCGCCCGCCCGTGGGAGCTGACCAAGACCGAAAGCGTCGATGTGATGGACGCGCTCGGCTCGTCTATCCGCGTGGATACCAAGGGGCGCGAGGTCATGCGCTTTCTGCCGCTGAACCATGACGGCACCAACGAGGAATGGATTTCCGACAAGACGCGGTTCGTCTGGGACGGCCTGCGCCGCCAACGGCTCGACCGGCCATACATCCGCGAAAACGGCAAACTGCGCCCCGCAACCTGGCCCGAAGCGTTGGGCAAGGCGGCTGAGGCGATCAAGGGGGCAAAAACCCTCGCTGGCCTCGTCGGCGATCTCGCCCCGACCGAGGCGGCCTACGCGCTCAAGGGCCTGATCGAAGGGCAGGGCGGCGTCGTGGAATGCCGCACCGATGGGGCCAAGCTGCCCAGCGGCAACCGCGCGGCATATGTCGGTGACGCAGCCATCGAGGACATCGATGCGGCAGAGATGATCCTGCTGATCGGCACCAACCCACGGGTCGAGGCACCCGTCCTGAACGCCCGTATTCGCAAGGCGTGGACGCGCGGCGCCAAGGTCGCGCTGATCGGGGACGCGGTCGATCTGACCTATGACTACATCCACCTGGGCACAGGCCGCGACGCGCTGGCCAAGCTGGCGGAGATGGACCATTCGGACAAGGATGGCGTGCCCGGTGTTATGATCGTGGGCCAGGCCGCGCTGCAAGCAGAAGACGGTGTTGCCGTTCTGGCCACCGCGCAAGCGACTGCTCGGGCCGGATCGTCCAAATTCATGGTACTGCACACCGCGGCGGGCCGCGTGGGCGCGTTGGACGTGGACGCCACCAACCCAGATGGCATGGGCGCGCTGCAAAACGCCGACGTGATCTACAACCTCGGCGCGGATGAGATGACCATCGCCGACGGTCCCTTTGTCATCTACCAGGGCAGCCACGGCGACCGCGGTGCACACCGCGCCGACGTGATCCTGCCCGCCGCCGCCTATACCGAGGAACCGGGGATTTTCGTCAACACCGAAGGCCGCCCGCAACTGGCGCAACGCGCCAGCTTTGCCCCCGGCGAGGCCAAGGAAAACTGGGCCATCCTGCGCGCGCTGTCGGGCGAGATGGGCAGCCCGCTGCCCTATGACAGCATCGCCGCCCTGCGGCAGGCGATGGTCAAGGATCACCCGCATCTGGGCGACATCGACGTGGTATCGGAAAATACCGGTGAGCCGCTGCCTGAGGGCAAGATGGGGACCGGAGATTTCGGCCAAGCGATCACCGATTTCTACCTGACCAACCCCATCGCCCGCGCCAGCCAGCTGATGGCCGAGCTCAGCGCCAATGCCAAAGCACGCCGGGAAAAGGCAATCGCCGCGGAATGAGATCGTTGGGCCTCATAGCGTTGTTGCCCATTGCGGCCTGCACCACTGTTCCTACGGCGGAACAGTTCATCCCCGACTATCGCGGGGTAGAAACGCAGCTGCTGCAAGACGATCTGGTGCAGTTCAACGTGTCCATGACCAATGCGATCACGGCGCAGGACGTGGTGAACTATGCCGAATGTGCCGCCGCGGGCTACACACTGATCCGCGGCTTTGGCTTTGCGCGCCACGTGCGCACCAATGTCGACCAGAGCGCCGATCTTTGGCGTGCTGACGCTGTCTATAACATTTCGCCTGCCTTGCCGCGCGGCTTGCGCACCATCGACGCAGAGGTGGTGGCAGCGGCTTGCGATGAAAAGGGAATTCCGACCGTATGAGGGGCCCCCATTAAATGACCGCTGAATTTCTCAACACCCCCGGCGGGATCGCCCTGATCATGCTGGCCCAAGTGCTCGCGGTTGTGGCCTTTGTCATGATCTCGCTCCTGTTCCTAGTCTACGGCGACCGCAAGATCTGGGCGGCGGTGCAGATGCGGCGCGGGCCAAACGTCGTGGGCGCCTTTGGATTGCTCCAGACCGTGGCGGACGCGCTGAAATACGTGGTCAAAGAGGTCGTTGTCCCTGCGGGCGCGGACAAGACCGTTTTCATGCTGGCGCCGATGACGTCCTTTGTGCTGGCCATGGTCGCGTGGGCGGTGATCCCGTTCAATGAAAACTGGGTTTTGGCCGATATCAACGTCGCCATTCTTTATGTTTTCGCCGTGTCCTCGCTCGAGGTGTACGGCGTCATCATGGGCGGCTGGGCGTCGAACTCGAAATAC
>JBCBCR010000220.1:0-5080 GCA_038530495.1 Pseudomonadota bacterium
GCAACGCCTGCCCCGATGACCCTTTTGTCAGGTTGTCCAGTGCAGCAATCACAATGGCCCGCCCATCGCGCCGATCCGCGACCACGCCCACATGGCAGAAATTCGAACCGCGAATGTGCCGGGTGCTGGGCGCCTCGCCTTGGGGCAACACGACGATGAAAGGTTCATTCTCATAGGCTTTGACCAACACATCATGGATCGCGTCCGCATTACCCCGCACATACGCTGTCCCGAGGATGCCGCGATTGGCCGGGATCAGGTGGGGTTGAAACTGAATGCGCACATCACGCCCTGCCACCTTGGAAAACTCCTGATCGAACTCGCCCAAATGCCGGTGCGTGCCCCCCAGCGCGTAGGCGTGATAGCCCTCGGACAATTCTGCATGCAGCAGGTTTTCCTTCAGCGCGCGCCCCGCGCCGGACACCGCCGCCTTCAGGTCCAAAACGATCTCATCCAGATCAATCACCCCCGCCGCAATCAGCGGCCGCAGCGCAAACTGACCCGTCGCCGCGTTGCACCCGGTGCCCGCAACCAGCCGCGCCGCCGCAATCTCATCGCGGTAAAACTCGGTCAGGCCATAGACCGCCTCGCCCTGCATCTCGACCGCACTATGCGGATTGCCGTACCACTTTTCGTACTCCGCCGGATCCTCCAGCCGGAAATCCGCGCTCAGATCCACGATCTTCAGGTCCCGCGGCAGGCCGGAGATGACTTCTTGGCTGGTCTTGTGTGGCAATGCGCAAAAGCACAGGTCAATGCCGCGCCAGTCAATGGCGTCAAACGGAACCATGTCGGGAAGGTCCAGGTGGCGCAGGTGCGGATAGACCTTCGCCAGCGGCTGGCCTGCTTTAGAATGCGCACCCAGCGTTTTGATTTCAAATAATGAATGCCCGGCCAGCAGCCGGATCAGCTCGGCCCCGGTGTACCCCGAGGCGCCAAGAATGGCGATGGAATGTGTCATGTCATGCTCATGGATAAAACGTCAGATCAGGCGGCTTCAAAGGTGATCTGTCGTCGCAAGAACTGGGTGGCGCGCTGGCTGACGGTCCGCGGATCGCCCGTCGTCAGATAGGCCGCCGTGCCGCCGCCCATCTTGTCGGGATGCCGGTCGAGGTAGTCGGCGAGGCTCTCGCCCACCAGACCTGCCTGAGAAAACACTTTGACGTCCGCGCCCAGCGCATCCTGAAACTCCGCCTGCATCAGCGGGTAATGCGTACAGCCAAGGATCGCGGCCTCGGGCTTGGGCATCTTGCGCTTCAGCGCGTCGACATGACTGCGCACCAGCGCGTCGGCCAAAATCATGTCGCCGTCTTCAATGGCATCCACCACGCCGCCGCAGGCCTGCGCTTCGACATCGACGCCGATGGCGCGAAAGGCCAACTCGCGCTGGAACGCCCGGCTCGCCACGGTCGCGGGCGTCGCAAACAGCGCCACGTGCTGCACCGCCACCTCGCGTGGGGGCGAGTTGTCACCCCACTGCCGCTCGGTCAGCGCCTCGATCAGCGGCACAAACACGCCCAGCACCCGCTTGTCGGCAGGCACCCACGCCTCTTGCATCCGCCGCAACGCCGCGGCTGAGGCGGTGTTGCACGCAAGGATCACAAGATCGCAGCCTGCATCAAAGAGCCGCTGCACCGCCACAGTGGTCAGATCATAGATGTCGTCAGCCGTGCGCACGCCATATGGCGCATGCGCACTGTCGGCGAGATAGATGAACGGCACGTCCGGCAACCGCTTTTGCGCGGCTTCCAGCACCGTTAGCCCGCCCAAACCTGAATCGAATATACCAACCGCCATCTACCGGGCCCTCCTTTCGGGCCCCGCGCGGGGCCGCGGGCGTCATGCCCCGGGCCAGCGCGTATCCTCAAACTCATAGCCCAGATCGAAAACCTTATCGGGGCTCGGGTTCAGCTCATATGTGCTTTTTCGCAGGAACGCCATCATCGCCTTGGGATCGCTTGCCATCGGGTCCAGAATGTCACGTCCGATGGGCTGGCCAATCGACACCTTGACCGGCGTGTCTACCCGCTCGCGGAACTCGCGGATCATCAGCCCCATGCGCAGCGTGAAATGCATGTGGCTGGCAATCTGAAACAGACGGCTGGTATGCCCCTCAAAGAATATCGGCAGCACCGTGGCCCGCGATTTGGCGATCATGCGTGCCGTGAATCCGCGCCAGTTGGGGTCCATGGGCCTTGCCATGGGGCTGATCCCGGTGCTGACGGTCCCGCCGGGGAAAATCCCGATGGCCCCACCACTGGCAAGATAATCCAGCGACGCTTTGCGCGTGGCGATGTTCAGCTTCACCGCCTCCTTTGTCTCGTCAAAGGAAATCGGCAGCACGATCCGGTTCAGGTCTTCGGCCTTGCGGAACACGCGGTTGGCCAGAATGCGGAAATCACCCCGCACCGTGGACAAGATGTGGCCCATCATCAGACCGTCGAGAATCCCATAGGGGTGGTTTGCAATCAGGATCAGCGGCCCGTCCTTAGGCACATTGCCCAGAGACCCACCAATGACATCCAGGCTCAGCCCATAGCGTTCCACCATGACCTGCCAAAAGTCCCGCCCCGCGGCGACCTCGTGCTCGTACCCCGCCGCACGCCGGATCAGGCGCAGGCGCCCGGTCGTATTCTCCATCAGGCGGATCATCGCGCGACCGGTCCGCGTGGCCGCGGAATAGGCATACGAGATTTCGCGCGTGGATTGGCGGGCTGTGTTGGGCATCGGCTTTGCGTTCAACGTGGCTTTGCCCTGCTCTTTAATGGGCAGACCTGCGGTTGCAAAGTGTTTTGCTGTTGCGTCTACTCCGCTGCCTGCTGCAGGGGTGGTCCGCCTGCGGTGATCGTGGCAAGCAATTCTTCGCGCCGTTTCGCCGCCTTGGCCTGATTGGCCGCCTTGACCGGACCAAAACCACGGATTTGCAGCGGCAGTTCGGCCAGCGCGATGATCGCGTCGCGCGTTGCATCGTTCAGCTTGGGCAGAACCGCGTCCAGATCACGTTCGTACTCTGCAATCAGCGCACGCTCCATCCGCCGCTCTTCGGTCCGGCCAAAGGGATCAAACGGTGTGCCGCGCAAGGATTTGAGTCGTGCCAGCCATTTGAAACCAGTCAACATGCGCGGGCCAAATTCGCGCTTCATGGGACGACCGTCCGGGCCAGTTTTTGAGATTATCGGCGGTGCGAGATGATAGGACATCTTGAAATCGCCCTCAAACGTCTCGCGTGCCTTGGCCTCGGTCTCCAGATGCAGGCGCGCGACCTCGTACTCGTCCTTGTAAGCCAGCAGCTTGTGATATCCCTTCGCCACCGCCGCGCGCAGATCGGTATCTTCGATCGCGCCGACCCGCTTGAGATACCGCTTGGCCAGCCGCTTCGACTGATACTTGGTCAGATGATCGGCGCGAAACGCGATCTTGTCTTCCAGGCTTTGTGGCAGCTTGACCACGTTGGGCGTAATCAGCGACTTGGCCTCGTCGCGGTGCAGCACCGCCCAGCGCCCCACGTCAAAGGCGCGCAGGTTGCGATCAACCGCAGCACCATTCAGCGTGATCGCCTGCCGGATTGCATCCAGCGTCAGCGGCACAAGCCCCTGCTGCCAGGCGGCACCAAAGACCATCATGTTGGAAAAGATACTGTCGCCCATCACCACGCGCGCCAGTTCCGACGCATCAAACAGCGCCACCCTGTCGCGCAGCCGACGTTCCAGCGACAGGGCCAGACGGTCGGTGGGCAGCGTGAACTCGGTGTTGCGCGTGAAATCGCCGGTGACAATCTCGTGGCTGTTGACCACGGCACCCGTGCGCCCCAGCGACGTCAGACCCAGTGTCGACTTGCCCGCGCTGACCACCAGATCGCCACCGATCAACGCGTCCGCCTCGCCGGTGGCCACGCGAATGGCGCTGATATCCTCGGGTGCGTTCGCCAGACGGCAATGGATGTGTACCGCACCGCCCTTTTGGGCGAGGCCCGCCATCTCCATCATGCCTGCGCCTTTGCCATCGATATGCGCGGCCTGCGCCAGCACGGCTCCAATTGTCACGACCCCCGTGCCGCCGACGCCGGTGACCACAACGTTCCATGTGCCCTTGATCTCGGGCAGTTCGGGTTCGGGCAGGTCGGGAAGGTGCAATTCGGCCGTGGCGGCCTTTTTCACTGTGGCGCCCTCGACCGTCACGAAACTGGGGCAGAACCCCTTGATGCACGAAAAATCCTTGTTGCAGCTCGACTGGTCAATCGCTCGCTTGCGACCCAGTTCGGTTTCCACCGGTGTGATCGACACGCAGTTCGACTGCACCCCGCAATCGCCGCAGCCCTCGCACACATCGGTGTTGATGAACACGCGCCGGTCGGGGTCCGGGAAGCTGCCCCGCTTGCGCCGCCGCCGCTTTTCCGCGGCACAGGTCTGGACATAGACAATGACCGACACGCCCTCGGTCTTGGCAAACCGTTCCTGCACCGTCTGCAGATAGGCCCGCTCCTGCACGTCCACTCCCGCAGGAAAGCGCGCGACATCAACGTCTTCCTTGTCGTCATAGACGACCGCCACGTGCGCGCAGCCCATGGCACGCACCTCGTCCACGATGCGGTAGGGTGACAGGTCGCCCTCGTTCCCCTGCCCGCCGGTCATCGCCACGGCGTCGTTGTAGAGGATCTTGTAGGTGATGTTAGTGCCCGCCGCCAAGGCGGCCCGGATCGCCTGCACACCCGAATGGTTATAGGTGCCGTCGCCAAGGTTCTGGAACACATGGTCGCGCGTCGAAAACGGCGCCTCGCCGATCCAGTTGGCCCCCTCGGCCCCCATATGGGTGTAGCCCAGCGTCTCGCGGTCCATCCACTGCGCCATGAAATGACACCCGATGCCCGCATAGGCCCGGCTGCCCTCGGGCACCTTGGTGGATGAATTGTGCGGACAGCCCGAGCAGAAATACGGGATGCGCGCTGCGATCTCTTCGGCATTATCGGACCGGCGCGCCTCGTCCAACTGCGCCATTCCGGCCAAAATTGTTTCGGTGTTGCGCCCCTCTTCGACCAGCACCTCACCCAGCTTTAGCGCGATCTCAACCGGATCCAGCGCAT
>JBCBCR010000221.1:0-5058 GCA_038530495.1 Pseudomonadota bacterium
TCAAGGCCTCTGACGTGGCCGTCGCTGTGGCCGTCGAGGGCGGGCTCTTCACCCCGGTGTTGCAGGATGCAGACATGAAGTCGCTGTCGGCACTATCAACGCAGATGAAAGACCTCGCCGGTCGCGCCCGTGATGGCAAACTCGCCCCGCACGAATATGTCGGCGGCAGCTTTGCGATCTCTAATCTGGGTATGTTCGGCATCGACAATTTCGACGCCATTATCAACCCGCCCCATGCCGCGATCCTGGCAGTTGGCGCTGGTGCGAAAAAGCCTGTCGTTGGTGAGGACGGAGAGGTCAAGGTCGCCACTGTGATGTCCACGACGCTCAGTGTCGATCACAGGGTCATCGACGGCGCTTTGGGGGCCAACTTGCTGAACGCGATCAAGCGCAACCTCGAAGACCCGATGGCGATGCTCGCCTAAGATCGCGCAGCATCAGACATTCAAGGCCGCTCCGTTTCACTCCGGGGCGGTTTTTTCTTTGGGGCTCAACGCCCCCTGTCTTTGGTTCAAAAATACTCAAAAAGAACGCCCGCCGAAGGCGGGCGCGGACCGGATGTGCGCAGCACATTCGAGACCAAATCAAAGGCCGGTCGGATTTGCGCAGCAAATTCGAAAATCGTCACCCGTGGGTGCGCAACAGCTGATCCATGGTGCTCGATGGCTGAGAGCATCCCGCCTCGCCCACCACCTTCGCAGGCACACCCGCGACGGTTTTCATCGGAGCCACCTCTTCCAGCACCACCGACCCGGCTGCAATGCGGCTGCAATGGCCAACTTTGATGTTGCCAAGCACCTTGGCACCGGCCCCGATCAGAACACCGTCGCCAATCTTCGGGTGCCGGTCTTCCTCTTCCTTGCCAGTGCCGCCCAGCGTCACCGAATGCAGCATCGAAACATTGTCGCCCACAACAGCGGTTTCCCCAATCACGATGGAATGGGCGTGGTCGATCATCAGACCCTTGCCGATTGTCGCGCCGGGGTGGATGTCGACGCCGAAAATCTCACTCACCCGCATCTGCACGTAATAGGCCAGATCGCGACGGCCCTGCCGGAACAGATACGCGCCAAGACGGTAGGCCTGGACCGCTTGAAAACCCTTGAAAAACAGCAGCGGCTGCAGGAATCGGTGGCACGCAGGGTCGCGGTCGAAAATGGCGACGATATCGGCCCGCGCCGCGTCCACCAGCGACGGATCGGACGCATAGGCGGTGTCCGCAATTTCCCGCAGCATCTGGTCGGACATCTCCGACGACGCCAGCTTCATCGAAATGCGGTAGGCCAGCGCATTCTCAAGCGAGCGGTGGTGCAACACCGACGAATGCACAAAGCCACCGATCAACGGCTCGTCCGCGATCGCCGCTTCCGCCTCATCGCAAATCCGCTGCCAGACCGGATCGACGGACGTAATTTTCGGGTTTGGCTGAGCCATGGCGCACCTCGTTTGCTGCGAACCTCTTACCGCAGATAGGTGCGTTTGACAAAACGCAAAGCAGTGATGCCCGATATCACCGGGGCAAATGCGCGGCACGATGTGCCTTGAGGGCCGCAAGAACCGTCATGAGCGCCTCACAATAAGCGGCATCTGCCACCCCGTGCGCGGCGGGCCGGGCGAGGCTGGCCTGAGCATAGAGGGACCCGGTCCCACCGTCCGGCGCGGGATGCCCCGTTCGCTTGCGGACATGATCTGCACAGTGGGCGGCGGCGATCAGCCGGGCCGCTTGGGTGGGCTGATCCTCTGGCTCCACCATCATCACCGCCCGCGCCGCGATGTCGAGATCACTGAGCCCCACCTGTCGCATCAGAGCGTTAGGGTCAGCCGCGCCGCCGGACCTTCGCCAAAGGTCTCTGAGACCTGGGCGACCTCAATCACATCCCCCGTCGCGATGTTGTCCGCCGCTTGCTGGCTCGCGGAATAGGTCCAGTCCGGTGTGGTTCGGGACACGCTGCGCACAACCGCACCATTCTTGATGACGCGCAGCGTGTAGCGTTCCGACGCCTCCCCCAGCGGCACATCCCCTTCACCCCACGGATCGCCATCGACACGGCTGCGTCTGATCCAGCTAAGATCAAGCGATGTCCCGTCTGGCTGGGCCCGCAAATGTGCCGGTGCGTAGGGCCGCAGGCCGATGCCGTCGAAGGCATCGACGCGGTACCGATAGCTCGCATCGCCAGGCGGACGTTGGGCCGGGCCAAAGCGGAAATGCTGTGCCACGCCGCGTGCCGCCGGTGGAAGCGCGATCTGTTCAGGCGTGGCATTCAGCAACACAAAGATCGAACCTTCGGGCCATTCAGTGGGCATGATCCCGTCGGTGCCTGCCTGCCCACGCAAGCGGCGGCTCAGATCATAGGTGCCGGGCGCCACGAGGTCGGCTTGGCCGAACTGGAACACCTCCCAATTGCCCGGCGTGCCATTACCAATCGCCGCGAGGTTCGCCCCCCCCAGCATCTGCGCATCCGACACCGATTGCAGCTCGCCTCGGATCAGCTGAACCCGCAGGCCAGTGCCCCGGTCGAACAGTCCGACGCGCCCCTTCAGCAGTGGTGTTTGGGTGAGGCCGATCACCGATGGCGTGGCGAGCAACCGGTTGAGCTCATACCCCGCATCCTGCCCCGAGGAATAAAGCGCCACTGAGCCCGGCCACGGCACCCCGGAGGCCGCAACATAAGGGGCCACCGGGTCTTCATCCCCGCGCAGCAGCGGCAGGTCCATCAACAGCAGTTCCACCGGAACCGGAGCCACGAACCCGCGCAGGCTGATGGTCTTTTCAGTGACGTCTTGCGGCTCATAGACGGCCGGTTCGATCCGGACCGCTTCCATCGCCTGCCCGTAGGTTTCCTCAACCCGGTCGACACGGAAGAGGCCATCACCCTGTTCGTCCGCGAGCCGCACCACATCGCCCGCGCCGACGTCAATCATCGACGGCGGCAGGGTGAAGCGAGCGGCGTCACGGGCCACACGGGCTTCGGCCAACCAGCGTTCGGCGACGCGCTGGGCCTCGGCCCCGGTCAGCACCAGCGGCAGATCAGAGCCGGAGGTCGAGGCGTTGCGCTCATCCGGGAAGACGGCCTCTGACGCTCGGACTTCGTAATCGGCATCGCTTTCGACAAAGCCCACGCGGACGCGGCCCGCGGTTTCCGCCTCGGGTGCGCGGGTCAGTTCGATGGCACCGGCATCGCTGTCCTCATAGACCAGCGTGTCCGGGTCGATCACAGCATCAAGCCGCGCACCACGCGTCCGGAAGACCAGCACCCCATCGCGCTCAATCGCATCAAACCCATAGGCCAGCATCAGGGGCTGCAATGCCGCGCGGGCCGAGGTCACGTTGTCGATCACATAGCCCCGCACCACGCCGTGCAACTCGGAGACGTCATAGCGCGTGACACCCGAGGCCTCACAAATCTCGGCCACGACCGACGACAGGGGCCGCGACGCCGCGCGCCCGTTGATCCAGTGCCCGCGCGCATAATTCACGCTGTCGGTCCAAAGGGCGGCATTGCCGGGGAAGGCCGGGAAGGGTCGCGCGTCCCAGGCCCAGACGTGGATGCGGTCTGGATCAACCATCCGCAGACCCGTCACCGGCGATGTCGGGTTCAGCGTCTCATCCGCGTAATGGCGCGCGATTGCGCGGATATATTGCATCTGGATGTAATCATCGCGGATGCCGTTTGAGGCCCGTGGCAGGCCACTCTCCGAGGATTTCAGATCAATGAACCTGTTGGGCTCATTGGTGCCCTTGTCGACCGCCGCGCAGCCGATCTCAGTAAACCAGATGGGTTTGCTGCCTGGTTCCCACACGGTGGGCAGGGGCTGGCGCACGCCGCCGATGCGGTCGTGGTGCTCATTCAGCCACCAATTGCGCAGGTCTTTGTAGCGCCAGATCCACGGCTCCCCTTCACCGTCGGTGATGGGGGTGCGGATCTGGGCGGCGGCGGCCTCGGGCGAGTGATAATACCAATCGTACCCCTCGCCGCCTTCGACATTGGCACCGAGGTAGTCGAGGTTGTAAATTGACCCCCAGTCCGCATCCGCGTGATCGTCGCCATCGCGCCAATCGGACAGTGGCATGTAATTGTCGATGCCGATGAAATCGATCTCATCCTCGGCCCAAAGCGGATCGAGGTGGAAGTATTTGTCCGCCGTGCCGGGGGGCTGGTAGCCATGATATTCCGACCAGTCAGCGGCGTAGCCGATCTTGGTGTTCGGGCCGAGGATGCTGCGCACATCACGGGCGAGCTGGATCATCGCGTCCACCGCCGGGAAACCGGTGGCGCCTTGTATCTGCGTGAGGCCCCGCATCTCGGACCCGATGCAGAACGCATCGACGCCCCCTGCCGCCGCGCACAAATGGGCGTAGTATAGGATGAACCGACGGTAGGACCATTCCGGCGGGCCGGTATAGTCAATGCTGGTGCCATTGGCGGTAAAATCGCCCGGCTGCGCGGTGCCAAAGAACGCCGCGACCTCATTATCCGCCTCGATCTGTCCTTGCGGCGTGGCGGGCATGTTGGGCGCCAGCGACGTGGTGATACGACCCCGCCACGGCAAGCGCGGCTGACCTTCCGCACCCGTCCACGGGTCGGTCAGGGTGTTGCCGCTCAGCTGCTCCATCAAGATGAACGGGTAGAACACCGGCTTGATGCCTCGGGCCTTGAGATCGACAATCGCCTCTATCACCGACGCATCGGCGGGCGTGCCGCCATAGACCGGGCGGTCGGCTTCTTGCGGGACGAGGTCGGCGGTGCTGCGCGTCAGGCTGGACACTTGCCACGGCATTTCATGCCCATCTGCGCTGTTCTGTTCAATCTTGGGCCGCAAGGTGCAGGCGTTGCAGCGCAGGTCATTGCCGAACCACGACACGACCAACACGCCGGAGCCACAATTCGGCAGCTCTTCAGCCAGCGCCTCGGCGGAGGTCGCGAAATCGGTTTGGCCGGAAGGGGTGTTAACGTTGGCGCTTTCACGCACCCCGAACCCTTTGTCGAGCGTGACAGGTGTCGTGGCCAGCGCGTATTCGCCCGTGCCGGGCACGATGGCCACGCCTTTGACGGCCTG
>JBCBCR010000222.1:0-5056 GCA_038530495.1 Pseudomonadota bacterium
TCTGCGAATGTGCCGCTATCACCTGCTTGGAATGGGCGGGCGCGCAGCTGAACGGAGTGCAGTTCACCCACGGCATGATCCACAACATGGAATATACCGGCATCCCGCTGCGCACTCTGCTGAAAGAAGCGGGCGCAGAATTGTCAGCTGACAACTGGATTTATGTAGAGGGTGCAGATGCTTCGTCCAACGGGCGGTCGATCCCGATGGAAAAGGCTCTGGATGACGTTCTTGTGGCGTTCAAGGCCAACGGCGAGGCGCTGCGGATGGAGCATGGATATCCCGTGCGCCTCGTGGTGCCGGGCTGGGAAGGCAACATGTGGGTCAAGTGGCTCCGCCGGATCGAAGTGACCGACCGGGCCGTGGAAAGCCGCGAGGAGACCAGCAAATACACAGACGTCTACGAAGACGGCACCGCGCGCAAATGGACCTGGGTGATGGATGCAAAGTCCGTCATCACCTCACCCAGCCCGCAAATGCCGATCACCCACGGCCCCGGGCCGCTGGTGATCTCCGGCCTCGCGTGGTCCGGCCACGGACAGATCACCCGGGTGGACGTATCCAAGGATGGCGGCATCACGTGGGAAACCGCGCGCTTGGGCAAACAGGGCGACACCAAAGCCCTCACCCGGTTCTACCTCGACATGGATTGGGATGGATCGCCAATGCTGTTGCAGGCCCGCGCGATGGACGACACCGGTTATGTGCAACCGACCAAGGCGCAGCTGCGCGAAAAGCGCGGCGAAAACGCCGTTTATCACAACAACTGTATCCAAACGTGGTACGTCAATACCGAGGGGGTCGCTGAAAATGTCGAAGTCTCCTAATATCCTGCTCCCAGCGCTGGGGGTCACCGGCCTCGTGCTGGGTACAGCCTACGGCGTGTCGATGCGCGGGTATGGCGCCGACAAGATCGCCACGCTTGAGGTGCGGGTGGATCAGCTGGACGCGCACGCCGCCAACGCCGCCGACATCGCGCGTGATGCACAGGCGACGGCGTCTGCGGAAACCGAACGCGCGGCTCAGCTCGAAACCCAGGTGGCGCTGGTCATGGCCGAAGCCAAGAAAAAGGCCAAAAGCGGCGGCAACACGTTGACCGAACCGGCACCCATTGCGGCGGCGGCCTACGGGTTGGGGCGCCCCGCGCATGCCGACGAAATTGCCGCGTGGGACGTGGACGTGATGCCGGACGGGCGCGGATTGCCGGAAGGGTCGGGTGATGTGTGGACCGGCGAAGAGGTCTTTGCAGACGCCTGCGCCGCCTGTCACGGCGATTTTGCCGAAGGCGTGGACAACTGGCCTGTGCTCGCGGGCGGCTTTGACACGCTGGGCGACGAAGACCCGGTGAAGACCGTCGGCAGCTACTGGCCGTACCTGTCGACCGTCTGGGACTATGTCCACCGCTCCATGCCTTTTGGCTATGCCGGCAGCCTGAGCGCGGACGAAACCTATGCGATCGTCGCCTACATCCTTTATTCCAATGACCTGGTGGATGATGATTTCGTGCTGAGCCACGAGAACTTCACCGACTTTGAAATGTACAATGCCGACGGATTTGTCATCGATGACCGCCCAGATCTGGAATACGCCGAATGGCGCGCGGAACCGTGCATGAAAAACTGCAAGGACAAGGCGCAGATCACCATGCGGTCCGTGTTCCTAGTCGAAACGCCACCCGAAGGCGGGTCCAACTCGGTCATGAACAATGCCACGCTAGGCGACGATCTGCCCGTGTTCGAGGCCGGCGAAGACGAAGCCCGCCTGCCCGCAGCAAACGGCAGCTCCGTTGTGGCGGTCAGCGAATGACGTGGCGCACATGGGCCATAGCGCTTGCGTGCGCACCAGTGGTCGCGCTGGCAGCCGATGACCACAGCGAGGCCAAGATCATCGAGATCGCCAACGACTACGGGCTGGACCCCGCACCATTGCTGATGACGGGGGATGTCGAATACGGTGCCTATCTCAGCGGGGAGTGCACCACGTGCCATCAGACCAGTGGAAGCTATGACGGGATCCCCGCCATTATCCAATGGGACGAGGTCTATTTCAAAGTGGCCATGCACGAATACAAACAAAAAACCCGCGAAAACCCGGTCATGCAATTGATCGCAGGGCGGCTCGGCGACGAGGAAATCGCATCGCTTGCAGCATATTTTGCCCAAATTGAAAACTGACAGTGCGTTTAAGGGAGGACATAAAATGACACTGGATCGAAGAACATTCCTGGGAACGGCAGCAGCCGCAAGCGCGGCGCTGTCTGCACCGATGGTGCGCGCCCAAGGCACTCCGCGCGTCGTGGTGGTGGGCGGCGGTGCCGGTGGTGCAACCGCTGCGCGCTACATCGCCAAGGACAGCAAGGGCGCCATCGACGTCACGCTGATCGAACCCACGCGGACCTATTACACCTGCTTTTTCTCGAACCTCTACCTTGGTGGGTTCAAGGAGATGAACCAGCTGGGCCACAGCTATGGTGCGCTGGCCGCCGGTGGCGTGAACGTGGTGCATGACTGGGCCGTGGGCGTGGACCGCGATGCCAAGACCGTGGCGCTCGCCGGTGGCGGGTCGGTGCCCTATGACAAGCTGATCCTCAGCCCCGGTATCGACTTCGTCGACGGCGCCGTGGCCGGTTGGGACATGAGCGCGCAAAACAAGATGCCGCACGCCTACAAGGCCGGGTCGCAGACCGAACTGCTCAAGGCGCAGCTGCAAGCGATGCCCGAAGGCGGCACCTTTGCCCTGGTGGCCCCGCCGAACCCCTATCGCTGCCCGCCCGGACCCTACGAGCGCGTGTCGATGGTGGCGCATTTCCTCAAGCAGAATAATCCGACCGCCAAGATTCTGGTCGCCGATCCCAAGCCGAAGTTTTCCAAGATGGCGCTGTTCCAGGAAGGCTGGGGCACGCACTATGACGGCATGATTGACTGGGTCGGCGAGGACTTTGGCGGCGGCAATGTCGAGGTGGACCCCAACGCCATGACCGTGTCCATCGACGGCGAAGTGACCAAGGTCGACGTCTGCAACGTGATCCCGGCGATGAAGGCGGGCCGCATCGCCGAACTGGCGGGCGTCACCGATGGCAACTGGGCCCCGGTGAACGCCGCCGACATGAGCTCCAAGGCCGACGGCGATATCCACGTGCTGGGCGACGCGAGCCAGCAGGGCGATATGCCGAAATCCGGCTTCTCGGCCAACAGCCAGGCCAAGGTTTGTGCCAACGCCGTGCGCGGCGCGCTGACCGGGTCCAAGGTGTTCCCGGCCAAGTTCTCGAATACCTGCTGGTCTCTGATCAGCACCAATGACGGTGTGAAGGTCGGCGCGACGTACGAGGCCACGCCCGAGAAGATCGCCAAGGTCGATGGCTTTATCTCGGCCACCGGCGAGACCGCCGAGGTGCGCGAGGCCACCTATATCGAGAGCGAAGGCTGGTACAGCGGCATCACCGCTGACATGCTGGGCTGATCGCTCGCAGCGCGTTCCGGAATTGACTCAGGTCAATGTCCGGGGCGCGCACCTCTGCCAAGCTGCAGGCCAGATGGAGGACGTGAGATGAAAAACACGGTTTTGGCCGCGGCTCTTGCCAGCGCTGCGCTGGCGACCCCGGCCCTGTCGCAAGACGTGCATATCAGCACATACAACGGGTCCTACGAAGACGCCCGGTTCTCTCTGGAGAATGCGATCGTCAACCGCGGGCTGGTCATCGACTATGTCAGCCATGTCGGCGATATGCTGACACGCACAGGTGCCGACGTGGGCAGCAACGAGCATCTGTTTTCCGAAGCCGAGATCTTTGTCTTTTGCTCGGCATCCGTTTCGCGGCAGGTGATGGAGGAAGACCCCGCCAACCTGGCGCATTGCCCCTATGGCATCTTTGTCGCCGAACGGCGCGGGCAGGTGACCATGGGCTTTCGTGACTATCCCGCAGGCGCGATGGACATGGTCGAAACCATGCTGGCCGAAATCGTGGAAGAGGCAGCGGACTTTTGATGGACTACAAGGCTTTCTTTCGCTCTGAACTCGACGCGTTGAAGGACAGCGGCAATTACCGCGCCTTTGCCGAACTGGAGCGGACGCAGGGTGAATTCCCGCGGGCGCGCTGGCACAATGGCACGGGCGACGTGACCGTATGGTGCTCCAACGACTATCTGGGCATGGGCCAGCATCCGGCGGTTCTGCAGGCCATGCACGACGCTCTGGACCGCACCGGCGCCGGAGCGGGCGGCACGCGCAACATCTCGGGCACGACCCACGACCACGTGCAACTTGAGGCCGAGTTGGCTGATCTGCACGGCAAGGAATCCGCGTTGCTGTTCACTTCGGGCTACGTGTCGAACTGGGCTGCCTTGGGCACGCTGGCTGCGCGCATTCCGGGCTGCGTGGTGCTGTCGGATGCGCTGAACCATGCGTCGATGATCGAAGGCATCCGCCAATCCAAGGCGCAAAAGGTCATCTGGAAACACAACGACCTCGCCGATCTTGAGGCCAAGCTGCAATCCTTGCCTGCCAATGCGCCCAAGCTGATCGCGTTCGAAAGCGTCTATTCCATGGACGGCGACATCGCCCCGATCAAGGAGATTTGCGACCTCGCCGACCGCTACAACGCGATGACCTACCTCGACGAGGTGCATGCCGTGGGCCTGTATGGTCAGCGCGGGGGCGGTGTGGCCGAAGCGCGTGGGCTGATGGACCGGCTGACGGTGATCGAGGGGACATTGGGCAAGGCGTTTGGCGTTATGGGCGGCTATATCGCCGCCTCGGCCGAGCTGTGCGATTTCGTGCGCTCTTTTGCCAGCGGGTTCATCTTTACCACCGCCCTGCCCCCTGCGGTGGCGGCAGGCGCCGCCGCATCGATCCGGCACCTCAAGACCAGCAGCACCGAACGCACCGCCCATCAGGCCCGGGTCGCCGACGTGCGCGCGCGGCTTGATGCCATTGGGTTGCCGCATATCGACAACCCAAGCCATATCATCCCGGTGATGGTCGGCTGCCCGGTCAAGTGCAAGTTCATCTCGGACACCCTGCTGCGCGACTACGGCATCTACATCCAGCCGATCAACTA
>JBCBCR010000223.1:0-5034 GCA_038530495.1 Pseudomonadota bacterium
CCACCTGTCCATCGGCAATCTCGCCCAGGTGGTGGCCGACCTCACCCCCGCCTACGGCCCCGATTGCCCCGTCGCGATCGTCTACCGCGCCAGCTGGCCCGACCAGCGCATCATCCACGCCACCCTCGCCACGCTGCACGACGCAGTCGACGCCCAGATCAGCCGCACCGCCCTCATCCTCGTGGGCCCCGTCCTCGGCGCCGACAGCTTTGACGAAAGCTGCCTCTACGCCCCCAGCTACGACCGCCGCTACCGCCCGCAAAGCGCCGACAGCCCGTGGTCCTCGTGGGAGCATGGCGATGACTAAGGGGCTGATGATCTCCGCGCCCGCCTCGGGCACCGGCAAAACTACCGTGATGCTGGGCCTCCTGCGTGCACTGCGCGACGCGGGCCACACGGTCCAACCGTTCAAAAGCGGCCCGGACTACATCGACCCCGCCTTCCACCTCGCCGCCGCAGGGCGCGCGTCCTTCAACTTCGACACATGGGCGATGGATCCCGCACTGCTGGGCGCCATCGCCGCGCAATCCACCGGCGCCGACATCTGCGTCGCCGAAGGCTCCATGGGCCTCTACGACGGCGTCGCCACGCGCGGGCAGGCGGGATTTGGCGCCAGTGCGGAAACCGCCGCCACGCTCGGCTGGCCCGTGGTCCTCGTGGTCGACGTCAGCGGCCAGGCCCAATCCGCCGCCGCCACGGCCCTCGGCTTTGCCACCTACGCCCCCGACCTGCCCTTCGCCGGTGTCATCCTCAACCGCGTCGCCAGCCCGCGCCACGAACGGCTGACCAGACTGGGGATGGAGCGCGCAGGCCTCACCGTCCTCGGTGCCTTACCCCGGCGCGGCGACCTGAAACTGCCCGAACGCCACCTCGGCCTGATCCAGGCGGTCGAACACCCCGACCTCGAGGCCGCGATTGCAGGCTACGCAACCTTCCTCACCGAACACGTGGACATCACCGCCATCGCAGACGCGGCCCTCACCGGCCCCACCCTGCCAGCGGGCACCCTGCCCCCGCCGCCCGCGCAGAAAATCGCACTGGCCCGCGACGCCGCCTTCTCCTTCACCTACCCGCACCTCCTGACAGGCTGGCGCGCCGCAGGGGCCGAAATCGCCCCCTTCTCACCGCTCGCGGATGAAGGCCCCGCCCCAGACGCAGACCTCACATGGCTGCCGGGCGGCTACCCCGAACTGCACGCGGGCACGCTCGCCGCCAACACGACCTTCCTGCAGGGCCTCCGCCAATTCGCCGAAACTAAGCCGGTGCACGGCGAATGCGGTGGCTACATGGCCATGGGTGCGGCTCTGATCGACAAGGACGGCGTGGCCCACGAAATGGCGGGCCTCCTCGGCCTCGTCACCAGCTACGAAAAACGCAAATTCCACCTCGGCTACCGCCGCGCCGTGCTCGAAACGACGCTCCCCGGCTTCGCCCCCGGCACCGCCCTGCGCGGGCACGAGTTCCACTACTCCACCATCCTCGACCAGCCCGACGCGCCGCTGGCACAGGTGTTCGACGCCGACGGCAACCCGGTGCTTGAGACCGGCTCGCGCCGCGGCCACGCCACCGGCACCTTCTTCCACCTCATCACGGGCGAAGCCCCATGACCGGTTTCGTCAGCTTCGTCGGCTCCGGCCCCGGCGACCCCGAACTGCTCACGGTCAAAGCCGTCAAACGGCTCGGCCAAGCCGATGCCGTCCTTTTCGACGACCTCAGCGCGGGCCCGATCCTCGAACACGCCCGGCCCGGCGCCGACCTCGTGGGCGTCGGCAAACGCGCAGGCCGCCCCTCGCCGAAACAGCACCACGTCAGCCGCCTGCTCGTCGACTATGCCGCGACAGGTCAAAATGTCGTCCGCCTCAAATCCGGCGACGGCGGCACCTTCGGACGGCTCGAGGAAGAGACCGACGCCCTCAAGGCCGCAGGCATCCCATACGAGATCATCCCCGGCGTGCCGTCCGCCTGCGCCGCCGCCGCCGCCGCAGGCATCCCGCTCACCCGCCGCCTCACCGCGCGGCGCGTACAGTTCATCACCGGCCACGACGTCCGCGGCGCACTGCCCGAAGACCTGAACCTCGCCGCCCTCGCCGACCCAATGGCGACAACGGTCGTCTTCATGGGCCAACGCACGTTTCCCACGCTGGCGAAAATGCTGATCGACGCGGGCCTGCCCCCGGACACCCCCTGCCTTCTGGCCGAAGGCGTCTCCACCCCCGCGCAAGCCCTGCACCGGATGCCCATGTCCGACCTGATCACACGGCTGGAGACCGCCGTCAGCGACGCCCCCGCCCTGATCCTCTACGGCGCGCTGGCGGATGGCTGAACAGGCCATTCCCTACTAAAAACCTAACGCCCCCACCAAAACCTTAACAAACCCAAAGCCTTAACGCGCCCTAAACACGCAACACCGCGCCGTTTTGTACAAAACACCCCCCATTTTCATCAAAACCTCAAATCCACCCCCAAAACCCCGAAAATCCAACGGCGCGTTTTGTACAAAACCACCCCCATTCTGAACAAAACCCACCAAACCACCCACCGAACGCCGCGTTAACCCCAGCGCACGGTCCCCCTTCTCTGTTTCAAAAAATCCCCCCCCCGGAGGGCCGTTCCAAAACCCGCACCCCACCGCTTCATCTTGCCAGAAAAACTCCCCCCGGAGGGCCGGGTCACCACAAGCGCCCTACCCCTCCAAAAGCCGCAATTCCCCCGCCAACCACGGCAACCGCGCCAGTGCCGGATCAATCATGTGCCCCTGCATCAACTGCCGCATGGTCTGCGCCACATCCCGCGGCACCGATCCTGCCCAATCCGCACTGGCATAGAGCGAGATTTGCCGCGAAAACGGCGCGAAGGGCAGCGCAAAGGCTTGAACTTGCTCATGAATCCGTCCCGCCCGCATATAGCCAAAGGGTGTGGTCACCGCCCATCCGATCCGCCGCGCGACCATCGACATCAGCGCAAGGTGCGAGCCGATCTCGAACCGATCCGCCAGATCCAGCTTTTGGCGCGCCAGATGCCCCTCGATCTGGCGCGAGATCAGCTGCTCGCGCTCATAGCGCAAGAACGGAAAACCCTTCAATGATTCCATAATATTAGCGGGATCGACAACCCCCTTCGGCGCCACCAATATGAACGGATCACGCGCCAGCGGATACTCCAGCACCCCCTCGCGCATGTTCCCGTCACTGGCCGAAATCGCCAGATGCAGGCGCTTGCTTTCAATGTCCGAAATGATCCGATGGCTCGGCGCCGTGGTCAGCGTGAACTTGCATCGCGTCAGGCTTTCGGCCAGCGCATTGACCAGTCGCGGGGTCAGGTCATTCTCGAAATCGTCAATGACTCCAATGGCTAAGGCCGACAGATGCGCAAGGTCCATCACCGTCAACTCCGACTGCGCCAGCCGCAATTGCGACAGCGCCGCCTCCGCCCGCGTCAAAAAGCTTTGCCCCGCGGGCGTCAGCCGCATGGGCCGCTTGCCATGGTCGATCAGGTCCGTGGCCAGAGCCTTTTCGAGGTTGCGCAGCTGCTGGCTCACCGCTGGCTGGCTCAGCCCCGTCACCTCCGCCGCCTGCGCCACCGATCCCGTTGCCGCAAGCGCCTCGAACACCTCGAGCCCGCGCAGCGTGACGCCCTTGCTCAGCATAACCGCCCCTTCTCAACCGTTTCCGATTTTGTGAAACTGCGCGGCGGAAACGTCAAGAAAATATGGATTTTCCCCCGCTTTTCATTGGCTTTCGTAAATTCCACCTTGCCCGTCAACCCGTGCCCGGCCATGCTTTACCCCATGAAAATCGCCACCGCCGCCTACCCGCTCGACGTCCATTCCACATGGGACAGCTACGCGCAAAAGATCACCGCGTGGGTGCGCGACGCCGCCGAAAACGGCGCCGACCTTTTGGTCTTTCCCGAATACGGCGCGTTGGAGCTTGCGACCCTCGCGGGCCTCGACGTCGCGGCTGATCTCGAACGCTCCCTCTGGGCCGTGGCCGAACGCATGGCCGACGCCGACGCTGACGCCCTACACGCAGATCTCGCGCAGGCCCACAACGTCCATATCCTCGCCGCCTCCGGCCCCGCGATACACCCGGACATCCCCCGCCCCGTGAACCGCGCCCGCCTCTTCGCACCCAGCGGTCAAATGGGCATTCAGGACAAACAGGTGATGACCCGGTTCGAGGCTGAGATCTGGAACGTCGCCCCCGGCGGGCCGCTGCAACTCTTTGACACCACGCTCGGCAAGATCGGCGTACTCATCTGTTATGACTGCGAATTTCCGCTTCTGGGTCGCGCGCTAGCCGACGCCGACATCCTGCTCGCCCCGTCCGCGACCGAGGCGCTCACCGGCTATTCCCGCGTCCGCATCGGCGCGCAGGCCCGCGCGCTGGAAAACCAGTGCGTGGTCGCCATGTCGTCCATCGTCGGCCCCGCCGACTGGTCCCCGGCGGTCGACATCTCCACCGGTGCGGGCGGCATCTACGGCCCCCCGGACACGGGCTTTCCCGAGGATGGCGTGCTGGCCCAAGGCGCGCTGAACACCCCCGGCTGGACCTATGCCGACGTCGACCTTGCCACCATCGCGCAGGTCCGCACAGGTGGCGCCGTCCTGAACCGCCGCGACTGGGATGCCAGCGCCCTGCGCGCCATTGCGCGACCTGCGACGTCTTTACGTTGATTTAGCCTTGAATTGTTGGCCCTTTGCGCGCATTTAGTGGCGCGTCCGCAAACAGGCGGGCGATCTGTGAAGGAGAGACCATGGCCAAGGAAGATACGCTCGAATTTCCCGGTGTCGTGAAGGAACTCCTGCCCAATGCGACGTTTCGGGTCGAGCTTGAAAATGGCCATGAGATCATCGCACACACGGCAGGAAAAATGCGCAAGAACCGGATCCGTGTTCTGGCTGGTGATAAGGTGCAGGTCGAAATGACCCCCTATGACCTGACAAAGGGCCGGATCAACTACCGCTTCAAGTAAGTGCGTTTCGTACTCGGATCGGGTAGCCCCCGGCGGCTTGAGCTGTTGGGGCAACTTGGC
>JBCBCR010000224.1:0-5031 GCA_038530495.1 Pseudomonadota bacterium
GCATGACGCAAGCCACACGTATTCCGCCCCTATCTTGCAGGGGGGCGTCCCTGTGCGTAACAGGTGCGCATGGCCAAGCTTTACTTTCACTACTCCACCATGAACGCGGGCAAATCGACGGTGCTGTTGCAGGCGGCGCACAACTATCGCGAACGGGGGATGGAGACCTATCTGCTGACCGCCGATTTCGATGACCGGGCCGGTGAGGGTCGGATCGCCTCGCGCATCGGGATCGAGGCGCGGGCCGACACGTTCAACAGCACGGATGATCTGTTTGCGCGGTTGCAGGCGCGGCTGGCAGACGGGCCGGTTGCGTGCGTGTTTCTGGATGAGGCGCAGTTTCTGACCGAAGATCAGGTGTGGCAACTGGCGCGGGCGGTAGATGACTTGGGCGTGCCGGTGATGTGTTACGGGTTGCGGGTGGATTTTCAGGGGCGACTGTTTCCCGGATCGGCCACGCTGCTGGCGCTGGCGGACGAGATGCGCGAGGTGCGCACGATATGTCATTGCGGCAAGAAGGCGACGATGGTGATCCGGCAGGACGCAAACGGTGCCACGCTGCGCGACGGCGCGCAGGTGCAGATCGGCGGGAACGAGACCTATGTGTCGCTCTGCCGGCGCCACTGGCGTGCGGCGATGGAGGCATAACCGCCGGTGCCGCGGGGCCGTTTTCCGGGTCGGAGAACGGTCGGAAACCGGATCGGTTTCCGCGCCGTTCAGACCGCGTTGGGCAGCTCTTTGCCGTCGAGGAATGCGGCGATGTTGTTCACCGCCATAAGCCCCATGTCGACCCGCACCTCAAGCGCGGCCGTGCCCAGATGCGGCAGGAGCACCACGTTGTCGCGGGCCAGCAGCCCGTCCGAGACAATCGGCTCAAGCTCGTAGACATCAAGGCCCGCGCCCGCGATGGCGCCCGCATCCAGCGCCGCGCACAAGGCGGCCTCGTCCACCACGTCGCCGCGGGCGATGTTGATGAAATGCGCGTGTTCTTGCATGGCGGCGAAGACGTCCGCGTTGATCAGGTGCCGCGTTTCGGCACCGCCCGGCACCGCAACCACCAGCACGTCGACCTCTGCCGCCAGCGCGGCCAGCGTGTGGACCTGCGTCGCGGGAAACGGCATCTCCTTTGGCGAACGGTTGACGTAGCTGACCTGCATCCCAAAGCCGAAATGGCAGCGACGGGCAATCGCCTGCCCGATCCGGCCCATGCCGACGATGCCCACATGCTTGCCGCTTAGATGCAGGCCCAGCATTTGCGTTGGGTGCCATCCGGGCCAGTTGCCTGCCCGCACCATCCGTTCGCCTTCGCCCGCGCGCCGCGCGCTCATCAGCATCAGCATCAGCGCGATATCGGCGGTCGCGTCGGTGACAGCGCCGGGCGTGTTGCTGACGGCGATCCCGGCATCGGTGGCGGCGGCCACGTCGATGTGGTTGTACCCCACGCCGAAATTGGCCAGCAGCTTGCACCGCGCGTCGAGCACATCGGCAAAGACCGGAGCCTGGAACATGTCACCAAGCGTGGGCAGCACGATGTCGTAGTCGCGCAGCGCGCTGCGCAGTTCATCATCGGTCAGCGGCAGTGTTTCGCTGCGCACCGTCAGGTCAATCGGCAGCGCGCGCGCCGCATCCTGCACCGCATCCGGCAGCGGCCGCGTCATCCACACGCGCATCAGTGCAACCTCCCGCCCAGCGGTACATCCTTGTCCGGTGCGGCGAGAACGACAGCGCCGTTTTCGTCCGGAAAGCCGAGCACCAGCACTTCGGACCGCACGGGCCCGATCTGGCGCGGCGGAAAGTTGACAACGGCCATCACCTGCCGCCCGACCAGCGTGTCGAGGTCATAATGCACGGTGATCTGGGCCGAGCTTTTCTTTTCCCCGATCTCCGGCCCGAAATCGATCCACAGCTTGAACGCCGGTTTGCGGGCCTCGGGAAAGGGTTCGGCACGGGTGATCCGTCCGGCCCGGATGTCCACGGCCATGAAGTCGTCAAAGGTGATCTCAGCCATGCGACAGCTCCTGCGACCGGGTGGTTGCGGCGGCCACAGCCCGGGCCAAAAGCGCTGGAAATCCGTCATGTTCGTTCATCAGCACCTCCAGCGCTGCTTGGGTCGTTCCGTTCGGGCTGGTCACGTTGACGCGCAATTGGCCCGGATCTTCTTCGGCCTGCAGGGCCAGCGCCCCTGCCCCGGCCACAGTTGCCTTGGCCAGTTGCATGGCGAGGTCATCCGGCAACCCTTGGGCCACGCCCGCGGCGGCCAGCGTTTCGATCAGGTGGAACACATAGGCCGGACCCGAGCCGCTGACACCCGTGACTGCGTCGATCTGGTGTTCCCCTGCGAGCCGCACCACGTCGCCGATGGCCGACAGGAGCGCCTGAGCCTCATCCATATAGGCCTGCCCGGCAATGTTGGCGCAGATCGCGGTAATGCCCTGCCCTATGGCCGCAGGCGTGTTGGGCATGGCCCGCACGATGGGTGTGTCGGCCCCAAAGGTCGCCTCGAACGCCGAGATGGGCGTGCCTGCGGCGATGGACAGGATCATCGTGTCGGACGCTGCGGCCTGTGACAGGTCGGGCAAGGCGGTGGCCATCATCTGCGGCTTGATCGCCAGCATCAGCACGGCGGGATCCGCGGGCAGATCTGCATTGATGTGCACCCCGGTGCTTTGCAGCCACTCTGTCGGTGCCGGGTCCCGCACCCATACAGTTTGCGCCGGCAAACCGCCCGCCAACCAGCCGCGCAGCATGGCCGACCCCATCTTGCCGCAGCCGATGAGGACGATGCCCCGGGCCGCGATCCGACTGTCTTTCATTGATGTGCCCCCGTGTGATCAGGGGCAGAGATTAGGCGCGCCCGTAGGCTTCCGCAATGGCCACCTGCATCGCGTCCTCGGGGCTGCGATCGCCCCAGATCAAGAGCTGCAGCGCGGGGTAGTACCGCTCCGCGCTCATCACTGCAGCGCCGATCAGGGTGTCGATCTGTTCGGGACTGGCCACCTGCCCACCGGCCAACACGAGCCCGTAGCGATAGACCATCAGCTTTTGTTCAGCCCAGTAGGTGAACGCCCCGGCCCAGCACTGATCGTTGATCAGGTTCAACAGTTCGAACATGGCTGGCTGGCGCGCCTCGGGCGGCTCCATCTCGAAGGTGCAGACCATGCGCAACGTCTCGTCATAGGAGGACCAGGCCAGCGTGATGGAATAGGTGCGCCACTGTCCTTCGACTGCCATGGCAATCTGGTCTTCCGCGATGCGATCGAAATCCCATTCGTGGTGCGCGGCCAGCCCTTCGACAATGTCGATGGGGTGGATTTCATCTTCGAGAAAATGCTCGGAAAGTGCCATGGTGCCACCTCTTTATCGCTTTTAGCGAAGGGGGCTGGCAGCGCCCCCAAGCGCTAGGTGCCTGCTCTGAGATCTCGGGGCGATCCCCCGTGCCTCTACCAGATATGGTGACGGCGGGGATTGCGTCTGGCAACCCTTTATTTGGGGATAACCGCAATAAGTTGGGGACAAGATCACGCGCGCTGCAAAATGTGCACTTGGAGCGCGACGCTCCCCTGCTTCACTTTGCCGGATAAACTCCGGGGGAGGCGCAGCCGGGGGCAGCGCCCCCTCCGACATGAAAAATCGCACCACCCGGACGGGCGATGCGATCACGTGATGCTGGCAGAATAAGTAATGGCGCGGCAGCGCCGCCGCTGGGTTACTTTTTCTTCTTGGTCTCAAGCGCGTCGAGCCGCGCCTTGAGCGCTTCGTTTTCCTCGCGCGCCTTTTGCGCCATGGCGCGGACCGCGTCGAATTCCTCGCGGGTCACCAAGTCGCGGTCGGCAAGCCACCGGTCCATCATGGATTTCATGGCGGTTTCCGCCTCTTCCCGCGCGCCCTGGGCCACGCCCATCGCATTGGTCATCAGTTGCGAGATATCGTCGAAAATCTTGCCACGCGCTTGCATGATGCGGCCCCTTCTGTCTGGTCCCCCCATATATGGGCGGCCAAGCGGCGGGCGGCAAGGTTGACAGTCGCGCGCAGGCAGGGGCATTCAGACGCAGATGCTTGCGCTCATGATCCCCTTCCCCGATATCTCGCCCGAGATTTTCTCGATCGACCTGTTTGGCCGGTCCTTTGCGCTGCGCTGGTATGCACTGGCCTACATCATGGGGATCATTATCGGGTGGCGTCTGGTGGTCATGACGGCCAAGACGCCGCGGCTGTGGCCCGGCGACGCACCCGTGATGACGCCCGAGCAGATCGAGGAGATGCTGACCTGGATCATTCTGGGCGTCCTTTTGGGCGGGCGGTTGGGCTATGTGCTGTTTTACCAGCCCGGCTACTACTTGCAGAACCCGACCGAAATCCTCGCCCTGTGGGAGGGCGGGATGTCGTTTCATGGTGGCCTCATCGGCGTGATTGTCGCCGCCTTCATGTACATTCGGCGCCATCCCGGCATGAGCCGCTATTCGGTGGCGGATGCGATTGCGCTGGGTGTGCCGCCGGGGCTGCTGCTCGGGCGCTTTGCCAATTTCATCAACGCTGAATTGTGGGGCCGCCCGACCGAGCTGCCGTGGGGCGTCGCCTTTCCCGGGCAAGCGGCACAGTTCTGCCCTGATGTCGTGGGCATCTGCGCGCGCCATCCCTCGCAGCTTTATGAGGCGTTCCTCGAAGGCGTCGTGCTGCTGATCGTGCTGCTGTGGATGGTCTGGCGGCGCGGGGCGTTCAAGACACCCGGGCTGGTGTGCGGCACCTTTCTGGCGGGCTACGGGCTGGCTCGCTTTGCCGTCGAGTTCGTGCGGCAACCGGATGCGCAGTTCATCTCGCCCGGCAACCCGCTGGGTCTGGCGTGGCACGTGGGCGGCTATGGCCTGACCATGGGACAGATCCTGTCGCTGCCGATGATCCTTCTGGGTCTGTGGCTGATCCGGCGCGCGCGGCGCCGTGCCGCCCAACCGGCATGAGCCTGCAAGACCTGCTGGTCCGGCGCATCGCGATGGACGGCCCCATCAGCGTAGCCGATTACATGGCCGAGGCGCT
>JBCBCR010000225.1:0-4841 GCA_038530495.1 Pseudomonadota bacterium
TCGACAACCATCTGCGTGGCGATCCCTGCGTGGTCGGTGCCCGGTTGCCAGAGCGTGTCGAACCCGCGCATACGGTGCCAGCGCACGAGGATGTCCTGCAGCGTGTTGTTGAACGCGTGGCCCATGTGCAGCACGCCGGTGACGTTGGGCGGCGGGATCATCACGCAATAGGTGTCGTCGCGGCTGGCATTTGCGCCCGCAGCAAAGCAGCCATCGGCTTCCCACTCGGCGTAAATCCGTGCTTCGACCTCTTTTGCGTTGAACTTGCCCAATGCCATGACGGACCCCTGATTTTGCTGCGCCGTGAGATAGCGGCGGGGGCGTGGGAAGGGAAGGGGCGAGTTGGTCGCAATGGCTCTGGACTACGCGGCGCGTCAGGCTAGGGTCTGGCGCACCAAAGCCCCAGCCAGCCAAGGAGCGCGCCCCATGGAAAAGTTCGGCAAAAGCCAGCCTGTGACCCGCCGCGAAGATGTCCGTTTTCTGACCGGGGAGGGGCGGTATGTCGATGACATTGCACCGGCCAATGCGTTGCAGGCCTATGTGTTCCGCTCGCCCGTGGCGCACGGGGTGATTACCTCGCTGGATGTAACCGAAGCGCGGGCGGCAGACGGGGTGCAGGCCGTTTATACATTCGCGGATCTCGAAGCGGCCGGGATCAAGACGACCATCGACGCAACCCGGGTCAAGAACCGCGATGGCAGCCAGGGCGCGGAGACAGTGCGGCACGTGTTGGCCAAGGACCGCGTGCGGTTTGTGGGCGAGCCGGTGGCGCTGGTGGTGGCGGACACGCTGGCGCAGGCGCGTGATGCGGCAGAACTGATCGACTTTGACTATGACCCGCTGCCGGCCAAGCTGGATTTGGCAGCAGGCGGCGAGACATTGCACCCCGGCGCGCCGGACAACGTGGCCTATGACTGGGGCATGGGGGACGAGGCGGCAACAGCGGCGGCGTTTGAAGCGGCGGCCCATGTGGTGCGGCTGGATGTCGAAGACAACCGTGTGATCGTGAACGCGATGGAGCCGCGCGGCTGTTACGCCGAGATGCAGGGCGACCGTCTGCATGTGGCGATCAACGGTCAGGGTGTCTGGGGCGCGAAGGGCACGATTGCCGGGGTCTTTGGCCTCGACAAGGATCAGGTGCGTGTGACCAACCCGGACACGGGCGGTGGGTTCGGGATGAAGGCGTTTTACTATCCCGAGCACACGCTGATCCCGTTTGCGACGCGTGATCTGGGGCGGCCCGTGCGCTGGATGTCCGAACGGACCGAAGCGATGCTGAGCGACAATGCGGGGCGCGATCTGACGACGCTGGCGGAACTGGCGTTTGACGCCGATCACCGCATTCTGGCCTATCGCAGCCATGTGAAAGCGAACATGGGCGCCTACAATTCGCAGTTCGCCCAGGCAATCCAGACGCAGCTTTATTCCCGCGTGTTGACCGGGGTGTATGACATCCAGACGATCTGGATGCGGTCTGAAGGGTTCTTTACGAACACCACGCAAGTGGACGCCTATCGCGGGGCCGGGCGGCCTGAAGCCATCTATGTGCTGGAACGGGTGATGGATCGGGCGGCGCGCGAGCTGGGGGTTGATCCGCTGGCGCTGCGGCGCAAGAATTTCATCCGACCGGACCAGTTCCCCTATTACACGCCGGTGGGCGAAACCTATGACGTGGGCGATTTCGACCGCGTGTTGCGCCGCGCCGAGGCCGAGGCGGACCTGTCCGGATTTGCGGCGCGCAAGGCGGCGGATGCCGCACAGGGGCGGCTGCGGGGGCTGGGTCTGTGTTACTACATCGAGAGCATCTTGGGCGACCCTGCAGAGAGCGCGAAGGTTGAGTTCGGCGACGACGGGCGCGTGCGCATCTACGTGGGCACGCAATCGAACGGGCAGGGGCACGAGACGGTCTATGCCCAGTTTCTGAGTGACCAGACCGGGATCGACGTGGACCTGATCGACGTGATCCAGGGCGACAGTGACCTGATCAAGCAGGGCGGTGGCACCGGTGGGTCGCGGTCCGTGACGACGCAGAACACGGCCACGCTGGCCACTGTGTCGGCCATGATCGAAGGGTTCAGCGCGTTTCTGAGCGATGAAACCGGCGTGCCGGCGTCCTTGGTCAGCTTTGATGACGAGCGGTTTCGGGTCGAGGGATCGAACCTGACGCCCACAATGATCGAAGTGGCCGACATGGCGCGGGCGGCGGGGCGTGATGACCTGCTGACGCACGAGAAACGCACCACGCTTGAGGCGCGCAGTTTCCCCAACGGGTGCCATGTTGCCGAGGTTGTGATCGATCCTGACACCGGAGTCGTGACCACGGATCGTTACGCGGTGATTGATGATTTCGGAAACCTTATCAACCCGTTGCTGGCCGAAGGACAGGTGCATGGCGGCGTGGTCCAGGGCATCGGCCAGGCGCTGAGCGAACGGGTGCAGTTCGACGAGGATGGTCAACTGCTCACAGCAACGTTCATGGACTATGCCTTGCCCCGTGCCGATGACGTGCCCATGATTGGGTTTACGTCAGAACCGGTGCCTTCGACCGCCAATGTGATGGGCATGAAGGGCTGCGGCGAGGCGGGCACCGTGGGGGCGCTGGCAGCAGTGTCGAACGCGGTGCAGGATGCAGTGTGGGATCTGGGCGTGCGCCAGGCGGACATGCCCTTTACCCCGTCCAAGGTCTGGGAGCTGTTGCGGAGCGTTGATATCGTAGCTGAATAGGCGAATACGGGGCTGGTTGCGCGACCGGTTTGGCCGGGGCGCGCCGCAGGCTTCGCCGCCCGTGCGCGGGGCCACGACCCATGTGATCATCATCGACGGCACGATGGCGAGCCTGAAGCCCGGGCGCATCACCCATGCTGGTACCACGGCGCTGTTGTTGCGCGAGATGGGGTCGGGTGTGTCGGTGTATTACGAGCCGGGCATTCAGTGGTCGCATTGGCGCCGTGCGGGCGACGTGTTGTTCGGGCGCGGGATCAATCGGCAGATCCGGCGCGCCTATGGCTATCTGGCGTCGCGCTACCGGCCCGGGGATCAGGTGTTTTTCTTTGGGTATTCGCGCGGGGCCTATGCGGTGCGGTCGCTGGCGGGTGTTATTGACCTTGTCGGGTTGCTCAGGGCCGAGCATGCCACGCATCGCAACGTCCGCGCGGCCTACCGGCATTACGAGTGTACGCCCGACAGCGCAGCAGCCCGTTCGTTTTCCAAACAGTTCTGTCACGACACGATTGATGTTGAACTGGTCGGTGTCTGGGACACGGTCAAGGCGCTGGGCATCAACTTGCCGGTGCTCTGGCGTCTGAGCGCACCGCGACACGCGTTTCACAGCCACCACCTTGGCCGATCGGTCAAACGCGGGCTGCAGGCGCTGGCATATGACGAGACGCGCGTGGCCTATACGCCGGTGATGTGGGAAACTTCACCCGAATGGTCAGGTCACCTGGAACAGAGGTGGTTTCCCGGCACCCATGGCGACGTGGGTGGGCAGATTTCCTTACGTGACAGCGCGCGTCCGCTGGCGAACCTGTCTTTGGTCTGGATGCTGTCCGAAGCCGAAAGCTTTGGCCTGCCGCTGCCCGAAAACTGGCAGGACCGGTTCCCACAAGATGCAGCCGCCCCGTCGATCGGGACATTCTCGGGGTTTGGGCGATATTTCGTGACCCGCCGCGCAAGGATTATTGGCGAAGATCCATCCGAGACGCTGCATCCGGCGGTTGCTTCGCAGCCGCGGGTGACCGGCTGGGTCCCGCGCTGGGCGGCGCGACTGATGGCCCGCGGCGATAGTGTTTAGGACAAAAAGAGGGGGCCTGTACGATCCGGCCGGCGCTATTGCCGTATCGTCAGTAGATGTAGCGAATCTGATCCGTCCAATAGCGCTCGACCCGCTTCAGCGATCCGGTGATTTCCGTGATGCCCTCGGGGCCCAAAACGCCCTTGGCCTGCAACCCTTCGGCATGGCGTTCAAACAGATCAGCCACAACCGCGCGGATATCGCGCCCTTTTTCAGTCAGACGCACACGGACGGACCTGCGGTCAATCTCGCAACGCTGGTGGTGCATGTACCCCATTTCCACGAGCTTCTTGAGATTGTAGCTGACGTTTGATCCCTGATAGTAGCCGCGGCTTTTCAGTTCGCCTGCCGTCACCTCGTTCTCGCCGATGTTGAACAGCAAAAGGGCCTGCACCGCGTTGATGTCCAGCACGCCCACGCGTTCGAATTCATCCTTGATCACGTCCAGCAGCAGCCGGTGCAGCCGTTCGACCAGGGACAGCGCCTCGAGATAGGCGGTCATGAACCCTTTGTCGCCGTTTGCTTCGACCGCGCCGGGGGGCGGGGCAACTTGCTTGTGAATGCTCATCGGTGTCTCCGACTCAATCTGCTCGATAGCAAGATGGATCGGATTCGGAAATTTTCGGTTAAAGGCGCAAGGCCTTGAAATCACTTCTGGAATACTTGGGAAATGGCGTGGATCATGGCGCTGTATTGCGCGGGTGCCTCGATCTGGCCGGTCACCCATGTATAGAGATCCTGATCGTTTTCATTCAGCAGCGCATCATACAGCGCGAGGTCTTCTGCCGACATTCCGTCCAGCTCTGCCTGCGCGTATGCGGACAGGATCAGGTCCATCTCCTTGATGCCGCGGCGCATGGATCGCATGTGCAGCCGCTTGATCATGTGTTCGCGGGTTTCAGACATTCGCGCCCTCGTTCAGTGCTGCGCGCAGGCGTTTTTCCAGCCGCCCAACCTGTTCGGCACGTTTCAGCAGATCGGCGCGCAGATCGCGCATCTCGATCATCAATTCGCGGATCGTGGCGTCGGCGGGGGGCGTATCGTCTGG
>JBCBCR010000226.1:0-4830 GCA_038530495.1 Pseudomonadota bacterium
CAAAAACGGTGACTGCGCCGCGCGCCTGTCCGAGCACAAGCAGCACCTGACCGTTTTTGACAAGACTTGCCCCGACAACCGCGCCGACATTCCTTTGGCCGAATTCGCACCGCATTTCAGCGGCCTCGTGGTCAAAGCCGAAGCGCCGCTTGAACAACTGGACGCGCAACACAAGACGACAAAGGCAAGCCGCCACTGGTTCTGGGGTGAATTTCAGTCGTTTCGCGGGGCGTTGGGTGAAATTGCCTTGGGCTCTTTCGTGGCCAACCTGCTTGCCGTCGCGGTCGCCTTGTTTTCTTTGCAGGTCTACGACCGCGTAATACCGCACCAAAGCCACGCAACGCTGTGGGTCTTGGCCATCGGTGCCGGCCTTGCCCTTGTGCTCGAGGCGGCGCTCAAGATCGCGCGCGCGCGGATGATGGACGGCGCGGGCAGGACCATTGAATTGCGCGTTCTGCGCCTGCTGATGGACCGGGTGATGGGTGCGCGGTCGGACCGGCGCGGGCATTCACCGTCCATGACCTTTTCGGCCATGCGCGAATTCAGTTCGGTGCGCGAGTTCTTCACCGCCTCCACCATAGGCACATTGGCAGATATTCCGTTCATCTTTGTCTTTCTGCTGCTTGTCGCGTCCATCGCCGGCCCGGTGGTCTGGGTCCTGATCCTTGGCGGTGTCCTGATGGTCGTGCCCGGCCTGATGATGCAAAAGCGCATGTTGCGCCTGACGCAGGAAACACAAGGTGCGTCCGCGAAATCAACGCGGCTATTGCACGAGACTATCTTTGAGGCAGACACCGTGAAGACCGCGCGCGGCGAAGACCGCGTGGCCCGCCTCTGGACCGAACTGACAACGCTCAGCGCGGTCAAGACCTCGGAACAACGGCGGTTGTCTGCTGTGCTGACCTATTGGAGCCAGGGTGTCCAACAGCTCACGTATGTCGCAGCCGTGATCGCGGGCACCTATCTGGTCTTTGCCGGACAGTTTACCGTGGGCTCGATCATCGCCGTGGGTATCCTGACGTCGCGCACCCTGGCGCCGCTGACGCAGCTTGCCGGGACCATGGCGCGCTGGGGCAATGTCAAGGCGGCGCTCGAGATGCTGGACGACGTTGCAGGGGCCGCCCAAGACGCTGATCCTGCGCGCACCTATCTGCGGCGCGAGGCGCTAAACGGGCATTTCGAACTGCGCGAGGTCGAGTTCAAATATCAAGAGGACGGCGCACCGACGCTCGATATCCCGGCGGCGCAAGTCCTGCCCGGTCAAAAGGTGGCCGTGCTGGGCGCCAACGGCGCTGGAAAGTCCTCGCTTCTCAAGCTGCTGACCGGTCTTTATGCACCGACGCGGGGCAGGGTGCTGATCGATGGCACAGAAATGGGCCAGATCGAACCGCGCGACCTGCGGCGCTTGATTGGCTATCTAGGACAGGATGTGCGGCTGTTTACCGGCACCTTGCGCGACAATCTCAACCTCACGATGCTCGAACGCGACGACGCGCGGCTGATGCACGCTCTGGATTTCGCCGGATTGGGTAAATTCGTACGCAACCATCACAAAGGTCTCGACCTTGAGATCTTTGACGGCGGTCAAGGTCTCAGCATCGGGCAGCGCCAGTCCATCGGCTGGGCGCGGTTGTGGTTGCAGAACCCGTCGATATGCCTGCTGGACGAACCGACCGCTGCGCTGGACCAGCGACTTGAATCCACGCTGGTCAGCCGTCTCGGCCCGTGGCTGGAAGGGCGCACCGCGGTGATCGCCACGCACCGCGCGCCGATCCTGTCACTTACCTCGCGCACATTGGTGCTGAACCAAGGCCGGATGAGCGTCGATGGCCCGCGCGACGAGGTGTTGGCCCACATTGCAGGGGCGGGGGCTTCGGTGCCGATCCGGGGGCAGATCGGATGAGCATTGCCAACCTTGATGACCAGTTTCAGGATCAGATGCGCGGCCCCGCGCGGCTGATCCACATCGTGGCCGGTGCGGTTGCGATTTTTGTTTTGTGGGCGGCGCTTGCGTGGGTCGACGAGATCGTGCGCGGGCAGGGGGCGCTGATATCCTCCTCGCGCCCGCAAATCATCCAGAATCTCGAAGGTGGCATTCTGGCCGAACTTGCAGTGAGCGAAGGCGCAGTGGTCGATGCTGGCGATGTGCTGGCGCGACTGCGCGGCACGCAGTTCCAAAGCCAGGCCGACGACTTGCAAGACCAGATCACCGCTCTGACCGTGCGCAAACTGCGGCTCGAGGCCGAACTGGCGGGCCAGTTCGATTTTGACGTACCCGAGGATTTGCAGGCGCGCATGCCGGGTGTCGTCGCCTCGGAACGCGCATTGCTCATGGCGCGGCAAACCGACTTTGTCAGCCGCCGTGAGGGCGCGGAACAGGTGTTGGATCAGGCGGCGCAGGAAAAGGAATTGCTGGAAAACCTGCTCGACCGCGAGATTGTTGCGCTGATCGAAGTGACGCGCGCCCGCAAGATCTATGCCGATGCTCGCAGCAAGCTGGACGAGATCATCACCCAGACCGAACTCGAGCGCGCCCAAAGCCATTCGGACACACTCAAGGAACTCAGCACCTTGCGGCAGGGCTTCAAGGCGGCGCAGGACCAGTTGGATCGCACGACCCTGATCAGCCCGGTCCGCGGCGTGGTGAACAATCTGGCCGTTACCACCATCGGTGGGGTTGTGCGCCCGGGCGAAGAGATCCTTCGGATCATCCCGCTGGACGAAGAACTGTTTGTCGAAGCGCAAATCCGGCCCGAAGACATCGCGGGTGTGAAACCGGGGCAGGAGGCGACAATCAAGCTGAGCGCGTATGACTATACGATCTACGGTGCGCTGAAAGGGGAAGTGACGCTGGTGTCTGCGGACACGTTCAAGGACGAGCGCAAAGAGGGCGGCGATCCGCATTACAAGGTCACGGTCGCGGTGGACCGTTCGGCCCTGACCGAACGCCAAAAGCGTATCGCGATGCGTCCGGGCATGCTGGCCGAGGTCGAACTGCACACAGGGTCAAAGACCGTGCTGAGCTACCTGCTCAAGCCCCTCTACAAATCGCGTGAAGCGTTTCGCGAACCCTGAGGCCGCCGGATGCTCTCGTGCGCGCCGCGCACATCGCCCACCCGCCGCCCCCGGACTAGGGCGCCGTATCCAACCAGATCGTGACCGGGCCATCGTTTGTCAGGCTGACATCCATGTCGGCGCCGAACTGCCCGGTTTCGGTTGGGATGCCAAGATCGGCCAAAGCATGCGCAAAATGCAAGTACAGCGCCTCGGCTTGATCCGGTTTGGCCGCGCCGGAAAAGCCGGGCCGGTTACCGCGTGATGTATCCGCGGCCAGCGTGAACTGGCTGACCACCAAGGCGCTGCCGCCCGTCTGAAAGATCGACAGGTTCATCTTGCCGGCGTCGTCCCTGAACAGGCGCATTTTGCTGATCTTCGCGGCCAAGGCATCCGCTGTGGCGGTGACATCATCCGGCATGGCGCATACGAGGATCAAAAGGCCTGCGCCACAGCGCCCGACCACGGCGCCCTCGACCGTGACCTGTGCTTCGGACACCCGTTGCAACAGCGCGCGCATCAGGCCCTCCAGTCGATGACATCCGCCGCGGCGGCCCGCGCGGTGCGAAAGCCGTTGGCCGGATGCGCGGTGTCGGCATAGCCGAACGAGATCGCGCACAGGATCATCCGGTCGTCTGAGATGTCGAAGTGATCGCGCACAAACGGGGCCTGCGCGGCAATGGCGGCCTGCGGGATGGTCGCAACGCCATGGGCGGTCGCAGCGAGGCAAAACGCGGTGACAAATCCGCCTGTGTCCATGGCGCCATAGGCTCCCAAGGCGCGCGGCGCGGTCACGATCGCCACGTGCGGCGCGCCGAACAGGCGGTAGTTCTCCATCATCTGGCGGGCCGAGGCGGCGCGGTCGCCTTTCTCGATCCCCACGGCGTCATATAGCTGAAAGCCGCAGGCGCGGCGCCGGTCACCGTAGACGCCAGGATAGCCTTCGGGCCACGGCATGTCAGGGGCGGGCGCAGTGGTCATGGCTGTCTGATACAGCGCATCGCGAAAGGCATCGGTCGCCGCATCGCGGGTGATGATCAACTGCCAGGGCTGGGCATTGCACCAGCTTGGCACCTGTTGTGCGGTCTCCACGATCTGCGCAATCGTCGCATCCGTCACCGGATCGGGCAAAAAGGCCCGGCAGGAAAACCGCTGCGCCAACGCGTCGTTCAGGGCCATCATTGCTGCTGCGCCATCACAAAGCCGACGGCTGCGGCCACGGCGAGGCCGATGATCACCGCAATCGCGATCTTGATCGCGGACCAGGGCCGTTCGCCCTGCACCCGTCCAGTGCGCCCGTTGACGACAAAGCGGTAGGTTTCGCCGCGATACTTGTAGGCCGCCAGCCAGACCGGCAGCAGCACGTGCTTGAACGTCACGTCGCTGAGCCGCGTGTTCACGCTGTGTACCTTTTGCCGGTCGCCGCCGATATCGAACCGCACGTCGCGGGCGATCACCCTGTCCATGTGGGCGCGCGCCTCGACAAAACCGTCCTGCAACTCGACCCCGTACCCTTCGGCGCGAAAACCTGCGAGGTATTCAGGCGCATAGGGTTGCATCTCGCTCAGATCCCATGGCTCGAGCGCGTCAGTGAACCGTTTGGGCAGGGATTTTGATGCGAGTACCAGCACGTCGTCAAAGAACCGCGCCACGCGCCCCTTGGCCGGTTGCCAGCGCACCTTGGCCACGCGCACCTGCTTCTGCTTGCCGTCTTTCCTCACGGTGCGGGTCTCATAGTACACGGTTCCGCGTTCGCCTGTGTAAGACGACTTTGTA
>JBCBCR010000227.1:0-4783 GCA_038530495.1 Pseudomonadota bacterium
ATCACGCGAAGGTGCTGCTCGATGCAGGTGCCGATTGCCTGACGTTGGGCGACCACGCCTTCGATCAGCGCGAGATGCTGAGCTTTATCGAGACCGAGCCGCGCATCCTGCGCCCGCTCAACTTTGCCAAGGGTGCCCCGGGGCGTGGCGTGGCGGTGTTCGAGGCGACGCGTGGGCGCAAGGTGCTGGTGGCGCAGGTGCTGGGCCAGGTCTTCATGAAGCGGCCCTTTGACGATCCGTTTTCCGCGCTGGAAACCGTGTTCCGAACCCACACGCTGGGTGGGGCGGTGGATGTGGCGATTGTCGATTTTCACTGCGAGGCGACATCCGAGAAGATGGCCATGGGTCATTGGTGCGACGGGCGGGCGAGCCTGATGGTCGGCACGCACACCCATGTGCCCACGGCGGACGCGATGATCCTGCCCAAGGGTTGCGCCTATCTGACCGATGCGGGCATGTGCGGCGATTATCATTCGGTGATCGGGATGCAGCGCGAGGAACCGCTGCGCCGGTTCATCACCGGCATGCCCAAGGAGCGGTTCACCCCGGCCCTTGGCGAGGTGAGCCTGTGCGGCGTCTATGTCGAGGTGGGCGCGGGCGGGCGCGCCACGCGCGTGGTGCCGGTGCGCCGGGGCGGGCATCTGCCCGAGGTCGGGCCGCTGGGATGAGTGCGGCGCGGCTGTGGCCCTTTGCCGTGCTGGTGATGCTGGGCGCGGGCTGGGGTGTCACGATGCCGCTGGCCAAGATCGCGGTCAGCACCGGGCACCAGTTCTTTGGTTTGATCCTGTGGCAGTTGGCCATTGGTGCCGCGGCGATGAGCATCCTCGCGTTGCCGCTGCGGTTGCGTCTGCCATGGCACGGTGGCGCGCTGCGTGTCTATGTCATCATCGCGCTGATCGGGTCGATCCTGCCGGGCATTGCCAGCTATCAGGCCGTGGCCCATTTGCCGGCGGGTGTCATGTCGATCCTTCTGAGCATGGTGCCGATCTGGGCGTTTCCTGTTGCACTTGCGCTGTCGCTGGACCGGTTCGAGTGGTTGCGGCTGGGCGGGCTGTTTGCGGGGCTGGTGGCCGTTGCGCTGATCGTGCTGCCGGGGGCAGAGATGTCGGGGGCGATCCCGCTGTTCTGGGTGCTGGTGGCGCTGTTTTCGGGGCTTTGCTATGCGCTTGAGGGCAACTTTGTGGCGCGCTGGGGCACGGCGGGCCTGTCGGCCTTTCAGGTGCTGTGGGGCGCGTCGATTGTGGGCACGGTGTTGGTGCTGCCGTTTACGCTGATCTCTGGCCACTGGATCGACCTGCGCCCGCCCTATGGCGCGCCCGAGATCGCGCAGGCGACAAGTGCGGTGGTGCATGTGCTGGTCTATGCGGGTTATGTCTGGCTGGTGCGGCAAACCGGGCCGGTCTTTGCGGTGCAGGTCAGTTTTCTGGTCACGCTGTTTGGCGTGTTCTGGGCCAAGCTGATCCTGTCGGAGGCCTATGCGCCCACGGTGTGGGCGGCGCTGGCGTTGATGATGGTGGGCATGTATCTGGTGCAGCCGCGTGGCGACCGGGTTGATGCCCCCGCCGCGATGCGAGACACTGGCCCCTAAGCTCCATTAGGCAGGGATCGCGCATGGGCCTGATCGAGATGTCGCAAACCACGCAGGCCATCGTGACACTGTCGGTCGTTGCGATGATGTTCGTGCTGTTTCTGCGCGAAAGCCTGCCCACCGAGGTGGTGGCGATCACCGGTGTGGCGCTGATGCTGGGGCTGGGCGTGCTGCCCTATGAGGCGGGGCTCGCGGTGCTGTCGAACCCCGCGCCGTGGACCATTGCGGCGATGTTCATCATCATGGGGGCGCTGGTGCGGACCGGCGCGCTTGATGCCTTTACCGGGCTGGCGGACCGGCAGGCGCGCACCAACCCGGTGCTGGCGATTGTGCTGCTGATCGGGTTTGTCGTGACCAGTTCGGCCATCGTGTCGAACACGCCCGTGGTGGTCGTGATGATCCCCGTATTCACCCAGTTGGCCAAGACCATGGGGCTGGCGCCGTCGCGCCTGCTGATCCCGCTGAGCTATGCCGCGATTTTGGGCGGCACGCTGACGCTGCTGGGGACCTCGACCAACCTGCTGGTTGACGGGGTGGCGCGGGCGCAGGGGATGGCGGCGTTCACGATTTTCGAAGTGACGCCGCTGGGCCTGATCCTGGTGGCGTGGGGGATGGTGTACCTGCGGTTTGTGGGGCCGTGGCTGCTGCCGGACCGGGACAGTCTGGCCGGGCTCTTGAGTGATCGCAGCAAGATGAAGTTTTTCACCGAGGCCGTGATCCCCCCCGAGAGCAACCTGATTGGTCGCGAGGTGCTGGGGGTGCAGCTGTTCAAGCGCGAGGGGGTGCGGTTGATCGACGTGGTGCGCGGGGACGCATCGCTGCGGCGGAATTTGCAGGACGTCACGCTGGAGGTCGGCGACCGGGTGGTGCTGCGCACGCAGATGACTGAACTGTTGAGCCTGCAGCGCAACAAGGAACTCAAACGCCTGAACCAGGTCGGCGCGGTCGAGACCACCACCGTCGAGGTGCTGATCACGCCCGGATGCCGGATGGTCGGACGGCGGCTGGGCGCGATGCGGCTGCGGCGGCGCTATGGCGTCTATGTGCTGGCGGTGCACCGGCGCAACCAGAACATCGGGCGGCAGCTAGATGATCTGGTGGTGCGGGTCGGGGACACGCTGCTGCTGGAAGGCGCGCCGGAGGACATCAAGCGGCTGGCGGCCGACATGGACATGGTCGACGTCGCGCAACCGTCGCAGCGCGCCTATCGCCGCGGGCATGCGCCCGTGGCTCTTGCGTCGCTCTTGGGGATCGTGGTGCTGGCCGCGCTGGGGGTGGCGCCGATCTTTCTGCTCGCCATCCTCGCCGTGGCGCTGGTGCTGGTGAGTGGCTGCATCGACGCCGAAGAGGCGTTTTCCTTTGTCGATGGGCGCCTGCTGGCGCTGATCTTTGCGATGCTGGGGATTGGGGCCGCGCTGGAGGCATCCGGTGCAGTGGCGCTGATCGTTGACGCGATTGCGCCGGGGCTGATGGTGTTGCCGCCGTTCCTGATCGTGTGGGCGGTGTATCTGCTGACCTCGGTGCTGACCGAACTGGTCAGCAACAACGCCGTGGCCGTCGTGGTCACGCCCATCGCCATCGGGCTGGCCGAGGCGCTGGGCATTGATGCGCGCGGGCTGGTCGTGGCGGTGATGGTCGCGGCGTCGGCGTCCTTTGCCACACCCATCGGGTACCAGACCAACATGCTGGTCTATGGCCCCGGCGGCTACCGGTTCACCGATTTCATGCGCGTGGGCATCCCGCTGAACCTGAGCGTGGGGCTGATCGCGTCGGCGGTGATCCCGTTCATCTGGCCGCTGTGAACGGAACCAATTCTTAACACTTGCGACATATTCGTGACGCTCAAATATCGTGCAGGGCGCAAGATGATTGATCGACGCAAGATGAGGTTTCCGACCACCGATGAGATGGAAGACGCGACGCTGTTTGCCGGGCCCTTGCAGAACGTGGTGCTGGCGCTGACGCCCGAGTTGCGGCGCACGTCGCGCGGTGACGTGGTGATCATGGCGCGCGTCGGCACCAAACGCGAGGTGCCGGTGATCTTTGCCGGGCGGCGCGCAAAACTGGCGCACAAGCTGCATCGCCAGCTCAACCGGCTGGCGCTGGCCAGCGGGCACACCGGTGAAGCGGCGCGCATCGAGCTGCCGGTGATGGTGCAAGGCGCATGGCACGCCCACACCCACCGAAACGAAGAGGGCTGGGAACACAAGACCTACCGCCTGATGGCCGCGACATGGGCGGTCTATGACGGCGGCAAACCCGGCGTGTTCGAGGGCGAGTGGCCGCTGAACCAGCATGATCCCGAAGCGCTGGATTACGGGTAGCTCTGCCGGGGGCTGAGCGTCGGCGCGGTTGGTGGACCGGCCCTTCGGGGAGGATTTTTTTAAAACAGAGAAGGTGGCGGTGTGTTTTGGCGCGGCGGCGGTTTGGTGGCGGTTTGCCGGGGGCCTGCTGCGAGGTGCGGCGCGGGTGGTGGAGCGGCCCTTCGGGGAGGATTTTTTGGAAACAGAGAAGGGGGCGGTGTGCGGGATTGGCTGCCCGGTTTTTTTGGTTGGTTGATCTGACGAAAGGCGCGGGTGGGGACCCGGCCCTTCGGGGAGGATTTTTTAGAAACAGAGAAGAGACGCGCGGTCCGTGATGGGCTTTGCGGCGCGTCCGTATTCCCGGAGTTGGGGTTTGCGCCGTTGATTTGGCTAGAGGTGCGCGGGACAGAGCTGTTGATTTGATTGGGAGTATTGCGGACGCCGGGCAGATGGGTGGACGGCAGTCTGCCATGTTTGGTGCGCTACACTGTTCCCTGTCGGATGGCGTTGGCCTCGAGAAGTGGCGTTTTGGCGGGACGCGGGCCGGGCCGGGCGAGGCGTTCCGGACGTCAAGGCTTTGGCTGCGATAGATTGGGCAAGACGCGTGGCGTTCGGGGTCCGTTTTGCAAGCAATGGGCCAAGCGTAATACGCTGAGACTCTGGGATGCGATGGGGTTGAGGCGCGACAGGCGACGGTCTTTTCGCATAGTCTCAGGCAATCGCCGTGCTGCGCCCCGCGTTGCGCCCGGAAAAGATGCAGCCGCCCAAAAACGTGCCTTCGAGCGCGTTGTAGCCGTGATAGCCGCCGCCGCCGAAACCTGCGACCTCGCCCGCGGCAAAGAGGCCCGGGATCACCGTGCCGCCCGCGTCGATCATCTGGCTGTCGAGGTTG
>JBCBCR010000228.1:0-4767 GCA_038530495.1 Pseudomonadota bacterium
CCATTTCGGCATTGATCACGTCACTGCCGAAATGGCGCAGCACGCGCGCGCTGTCGGTGCCAAGCGCCACGGGGCGGCGGCCCATCAGCTCGTGCCGACCCACGGCGTCGAAACTGGCGCGGGCGTGGGCAACGGCGATGGTGGAGGAACGTTTGGGCGTCAGCAGGTGAAAAATGGGGGTGATGTAGATGTCTGCGCGGGTCAGCCCCAAGAGTGCCTGTACGCGGTCGATCACCTGATTGAACGGATTGTTCAACAGATAGCCCGTTTTGTACAAAACATCGCGGTGCGCGCGGGCCGATGGCGCGTCGAGCCAGTCCTTGGACATGAGAAGCGGTCCGGTGAGGTTTCCGGACGTCATCTGGATGGGCGAGACATAGTCGCCGTCAAACCCGATCTCGGCCAGCGTCGGATATCCCGGCAGGCGAAACGCACGGCGCGCGGCGATGGCGCGTTGATATGCGTCCGGACGCGTCATGCGCCGAGCAGCGGGACCACCATGAGCGCCAGCCCGGCCAGGGACGCGAACCATGCGACAGATCGCACCAGCGGGAGGCCGGATGCGTAGGCCGGGACGTAGGCGACCCGGGCCCAGAACCAGAGCGCGGCACCCGTGGCCGTGGTGGCGGTGCCGAGATCGGTGACCTTCAGCATCAGCGCCAGCGCGATAAAGGCGGGCAAGTTATAGACGTAGTTGCGCAGCGCGCGTTCAACGCGGCCGGCGACGGCGTTTGGTTCGCGGGCTTCGTCTTGCGGGCCCAGGGCCCAGCCGATGCCCTTGGACAGGTCCGACAACGTGGCCTGGATCAGCATGTGGGCGATCAGCAGGATCACGGCATATGTGAGGTAGGTGAGTTCTGGGGTCATTTTCGTGAAAAAACCAATACACCGTGATCAACGATTGCGGCTTCAAGTAGATCGTCGGGTAGCGAACCTCCGCCTCGAAGCAGATGAACGTCTATGTCTACCAGACGGCGCAATTCGGCCTGCCATTCGTCGCTTTCATAAAACCAACTGGTGTATCCGTAGTCCTCCTTGAGAATTATCGCTATGTCTGGGTCGCTATCGGCGCGGAAGTCACCTTTGACGCGGCTTCCAATAAGGTACACCTTTGATGTCTTCGAGTTAGCTCACGCCCACTTTTTGATTGGGTCAAACCATTTTTCCACTCATTACAAATCCATCAACAAACGCCGCGGATCTTCGAGCGCCTCTTTCACCCGCACGAGGAACGTCACAGCTCCCTTGCCGTCGACGATCCGGTGGTCGTAGCTGAGGGCGAGGTACATCATCGGGCGGATCACGATCTCGCCGCCGATGACCATGGGGCGGTCCTGGATCTTGTGCATGCCGAGGATGCCCGACTGCGGCGGGTTCAGGATCGGCGAGGACATCAGCGAGCCGTAGACGCCGCCGTTGGAGATGGTGAACGTGCCGCCCTGCATTTCGGCCATCGACAGCTTGCCGTCGCGGGCGCGGGCGCCTTTTTCGGCGATCTGCTTTTCAATGGCGGCAAAGGACATGGAATCCGCGTCGCGGATCACCGGCACCACAAGGCCCGTGGGCGTGCCCGCGGCGATGCCCATGTGCACGAAGTTCTTGTAGACGATGTCGTTGCCGTCAATCTCGGCGTTGACCTCGGGCACTTCTTTCAGAGCGTGGCAGCACGCCTTGGTAAAGAAGGACATGAAGCCCAGTTTGATCCCGTGCTTCTTGGCAAAGAGGTCCTTGTATTCGTTGCGCAGGGCCATCACCTCGGTCATGTCGACCTCGTTATAGGTCGTGAGCATGGCGGCGGTGTTCTGGCTGTCCTTGAGGCGCTTGGCGATGGTCTGGCGCAGGCGGGTCATCTTGACCCGTTCCTCGCGGGCGGCGTCATCGGCGGGCACGGGGGCCCGGGGCGCTGCGGCGACTGGCGCCGGGGCGGGGGCGCTGGCGGCGGCGGCCACGGCGCGGGCCACGTCATCCTTCATGATGCGCCCGTCGCGCCCGGTTCCGGTGACCTGACCGGCATGCAAGCCAGCCTCGGCCATCGCCTTTTGCGCGGAGGGTGCATTTTCAACATCTGAGCGGCCCGTGTTGGCAGGTGCCGCGGCGGGTGAAGGCGCCGGGGCAGCAGGTGACGCCGCAGCCGACACGGCGCCTGAGGCGGAGATCACTGCAAGCTGGGCGCTGGCATCGACGGTGGTGCCTTCGGGCGCTGTGATTTCGGCGAGCACGCCGGAGGCTGGCGCGGGGACCTCAACGCTGACCTTGTCGGTTTCCAGCTCGCACAGCATTTCGTCCTGCGCGACGGCATCACCCACGGCCTTGAACCAGGTGGATACGGTGGCTTCGGTCACGCTTTCGCCAAGGGTCGGGACCATGACGTTGACGCTATCGCCGCTTGGAGCGGAGGCCTCTTTGGCCGCGGGCGCGGCCGCATCGGCCTTGGCCGCCGGGGCTGCGGCGGCTGCGGCGCCTTCGGCGATGGTAGCCAGCAGTGCGTCGACGCCGACGGTTGAGCCTTCGGAGGCGATGATATCACCCAAGGTGCCCGCCACCGGGCTCGGGACTTCGACCGTGACTTTGTCTGTTTCCAGCTCGCAGAGCATTTCGTCCACCGCGACCGCATCGCCGGGCTGTTTGAACCAGGTGGCGACGGTGGCTTCGGTCACGCTTTCGCCCAGGGTGGGAACGCGCACATCTGTTGTCATAGGTCTTGTCCTTTGATGGTCAGCGCGTCGTCAACGAGCGCGGCTTGCTGTGCTTTGTGTTGGCTGGCCAGACCCGTCGCAGGGCTGGCTGATGTGGCGCGGCCCGCATAGACGGGGCGCGAATGCTTGGCCTTGATGCGGCTGAGCACCCATTCAATGTTCGGTTCGATAAAGCTCCATGCGCCCTGGTTCTTGGGCTCTTCCTGGCACCACACCATTTCGGCTTGCTTAAAGCGTTCGAGCTCTTTGACCAGACTGATGGCCGGGAATGGGTAGTACTGTTCGATCCTGAGCAGGTAGATGTCGTCGATGCCGCGCGCATCGCGTTCCTCGAGCAGGTCGTAGTAGACCTTGCCCGAGCACATCACCACGCGCTTGATCTTGTTATCCTTGACCAGCTGGGTGTCCGAATTGCCGTGCTGCGCGTCGTCCCACAGCACGCGGTGGAAGGACGATCCGGTTACGAACTCTTCTGCTGTGGACACCGCCAGCTTGTGCCGCAGGAGCGATTTCGGCGTCATCAGGATCAGCGGTTTGCGGAAATCGCGGTGGATCTGGCGGCGCAGGATGTGGAAGTAGTTCGCAGGCGTCGTGCAGTTGGCCACGATCCAGTTGTCCTGGCCGCACATCTGCAGGAACCGTTCCAGCCGTGCCGAGGAGTGTTCGGGCCCTTGGCCTTCGAAACCGTGGGGCAAGAGCACCACGAGGCCGGACATCCGCAGCCATTTTGATTCGCCCGATGAGATGAACTGATCGAACATGATCTGCGCGCCGTTGGCGAAATCGCCAAACTGCGCCTCCCACAAGGTGAGCGCGTTAGGTTCGGCAAGGCTGTAGCCGTATTCAAAACCGAGCACCGCGTATTCCGACAGCATCGAGTCTATGACCTCGTATTGCGCCTGACCGGCGCGAATGCTGTTGAGCGGGTAATAACGTTCTTCGGTTTCCTGGTTCACGAGGCCCGAGTGCCGCTGGCTGAACGTACCGCGGGTGCTGTCCTGACCGGCAAGACGCACCGGGTAGCCTTCGGTCAAAAGCGAGCCGAAGGCCAGCGCCTCCCCGGTGGCCCAGTCAAAGCCTTTGCCGTTGTCGAACATCGCCTTGCGACTGTCGAGCAGGCGACCGACGGTCTTGTGCAGCGGGAAGCCTTCGGGGACGGAGGTCAGCGCAGTGCCCACCTCGGCAAAGGTTTCGGGTTTGATCGAGGTCTGTCCGCGGTTGTATTCGCCGTCATCCCGGTCGAGATGGGACCATTTGCCGTCCAGCCAGTCGGCCTTGTTTGGTTTGAAGTCCTTGCCGGCTTCGAATTCCTCGTTCATGCGCGCCTGAAAGGCGGCTTTCATGTCTTCGATCTCGCCTTCGGGGATCAGCCCGTCGCGCACCAGCCGTTCGGTATAGAGCGTCAGGGTCGTCTTGTGCCCCTTGATCCGCTTGTACATCACCGGGTTGGTGAACATGGGCTCGTCACCCTCGTTATGGCCGAAGCGGCGGTAGCAGAAGATGTCGATGACGACGTCCTTGCCGAACTTCTGGCGAAACTCGGTGGCGACCTTGGCGGCATGCACCACGGCCTCGGGGTCGTCGCCGTTCACGTGGAAAATCGGCGCCTCAACCACCAGCGCGTTGTCGGTGGGATAGGGTGAGGACCGCGAGAAGTGCGGCGCGGTCGTGAACCCGATCTGGTTGTTGACGACGATGTGCATCGTGCCGCCGGTCTTGTGCCCCTTGAGGCCCGACAGCGCGAAACATTCCGCCACGACGCCCTGACCGGCAAAGGCCGCATCGCCGTGCAGCAGGATCGGCATCACCTTGGTGCGTTCATGATCGCCCAACTGGTCCTGCTTGGCGCGGACCTTGCCCAGCACCACGGGGTTCACCGCCTCGAGGTGGCTGGGGTTGGCCGTGAGGCTGAGGTGCACAGTGTTGCCGTCGAACTCGCGGTCTGACGAGGCACCGAGGTGGTATTTCACGTCACCTGAGCCGTCGACCTCATCCGGTTTAAAGCTGCCGCCCTGGAATTCGTTGAAGATCGCCTTGTAAGGCTTGGCCATCACGTTGGCGAGGACGGAGA
>JBCBCR010000229.1:0-4753 GCA_038530495.1 Pseudomonadota bacterium
CAGTGTCGGGTCGTTTGCCACGGCAAAGTGGACGGGCATCGGGGTGTTGGAATAGCCGATTTCGACCGGCTGGCCGTGGTTCTTGAGCAGCAGGTTGATCTGCTGTTCGAGATAGGACGCAAAGAGCTCGGGCCGCGTGATCGTCGTGGCGTACGTGCCGGGGGACGAGACGTGCCCAAAGCTGAGCCGCGTGTCCACGTGCGTATAGCTGGTCGAGGTAAACCGGATTTCGGGATAGTAGGCGCGGATACGTCCGCTGCCCGGCGCGCCATCCTGCATCGCCGCGAGAAACGCCTGACAGAGATAGTCGGACGCGTCGCGGTAAAGCTCTTGCAGCCGCGCCACGGCGGCGGCGGCATCGTGATAGGTCTGGTGCGTGATGTGGTCAAAAGGGGCCATGGTGGGCGTCATACTCGGTCAGGGATAACGGATATGTAGGGTCTTGGTCCCGGCGACGTGGGTGCCGGTTCAGGATTCGATCACCGGGATAAACTCGAAACTGCGCACATCGACAAGGCCAAGATCCGAGATGCGCAGTTCCGGGATCACCACGAGGGCCAGCAGCGAGTGTTGCATGTAGGCGTTGTTGAGCGTGCAGCCGCAGTCCTGCATGGCGCGGCCAAGGGCTTCGGCCTTGGCGGCGACTTCGGCGGCGGGACTGTCGGACATGAGGCCCGCAATGGGCAGTTCCACGAGCGCCAGTTCCTTGTCATCGCGGTAAAGCACCACGCCGCCGCCAACCTCGGCCAACCTGTTGGCGGCCAGCGCCATTTGCGCGCGGTCGGTGCCCACCACGATCATGTGGTGGCTGTCATGCGCCACGGTCGAGGCCATCGCCATGCGCCCGGTGTAGCCAAAGCCCGCCACCAGCGCGTTGGTCACACCGCCGGTGGCACGGTGGCGTTCGACCAGCGCGATCTGGCAGGTGTCGCCATCGCTTTCCACCAGCCCGTCGCGCACCGGCATGTCGCGTTTCAGCGCCTTGGTCGGGGCCTGGTTTTCGACGACGCCGATGACGTTGGCGGTGACAGAGTTGGCACCCTCGGGGGCCGCCAGCGCGAAATCCGCGGCGGTTTTCGGCGCACCCATGTGGACCGTCGCGCGGGCGCTGTCGGGCCAGTCGAGGTGTGGACAATCGGCGGTCAGGCGCCCGTCGATGGCGACGGTTTTTCCGCGGGCGATCACCTGTTCAATGGGCAGTGTTTCCAGACAGGATGTCAGGATCACGTCGGCCCGGCGCCCCGGGGTCAGTGACCCGACATCGCGTTCCAGGCCAAAGTGGGTGGCGGTGTTGATCGTTGCCATTTGCAGCGCCACAAGAGGGTCGCACCCGCACGCGATTGCGTGCCGCACAACACGGTTCATGTGGCCGTCATTCACCAGTGTGCCCGAGTGGCAGTCATCGGTGCACAGGATCATGTTGCGGGGGTCCAGACCCCTTTCGGTGATCGCGGTGATCTGGCTTTCGACGTCGTACCACGCGCTGCCCAGCCGGATCATCGACCGCATGCCCTGGCGCATCCGCGCGATGGCATCAGCCTCGCAGGTGCCCTCGTGATCGTCGGCGGGCCCGCCCGCGACATAGGCGGCGAAATCCGGACCCAGATCGGGCGAGGCATAGTGCCCGCCTACCGTCTTGCCCGCGCGCTGCGTTGCGGCCACCTCGGCCAGCATTTGCGGATCGGCGGCGGACATGCCGGGAAAGTTCATCATCTCGCCCAGCCCGATGATGCCGGGCCAGCCCATCGCCTCGGCCACGTCAGCGGCGTCGATCTCGTACCCGGTCGTTTCCATGCCCGGCGCCGAGGGCGCGCAGGAGGGCATCTGGGTCCAGATATTGATCGGCTGCAGCATCGCCTCGTCATGCATCAGCCGCACCCCTTCGAGGCCAAGCACATTGGCGATCTCGTGCGGGTCGGTGAACATCGACGTGGTGCCGTGGGGAATGACGGCTGCGGCAAATTCGGCCGGGGTCAGCATGCCGGATTCGATGTGCATGTGCCCGTCGCACAGGCCGGGGATCATGTAGCGACCGGTGGCGTCGATCACCTCGGTCTCGCGTCCGATACAGGCGGAGGCATCCGGCACGACGCAGGCAATCCGACCGTATTTGATTGCAATGTCATGGTCCGGCAACGCTTCGCGCGTGTGCACGTTGACCCAGGTGCCACCCTTGATCACCACATCGGCAGGCGCGCGGCCTGCAGCGACGTTCACGAGCGCTGCGGCAGTGTCGGGCCAAGAGGGAAAGTGGTCGTGTTCCATGTCATATGACATCAAGTTTTGACGGCCCGTGCAAGAGGGGCCGGGGCATTGTCTTTAAACCTTTACGATATGCAGGCATAGTTTATACCATGGACATCGTCATTCATCACAATCCCGATTGCGGCACCTCGCGCAATGTGTTGCGCATCGTGCGCGATGCCGGATTCGATCCGGTGGTGGTCGAATATCTCGAGCGCGGTTGGAGCAGGGAACACCTGCTTACGCTTTTTGCGGCAGCGGGGGTCAGTGCCCGGGATGCGTTGCGGGTGTCCAAGAGCCCTGCCGAAGAGCTGGGCCTGCTGGACCCGGGCGTGAGCGACGTGGCGCTGATCGACGCGATGCTGGCGCATCCGGTGCTGGTCAACCGACCCTTTGTGGTTTGTGCGCGTGGCGTGCGTCTGTGCCGCCCGTCCGAGACGGTGCTGGATCTGCTGCCGACCTGGCCCAAGGGCCCCTACGCGCACGCAGATGGCACACCGATCCTTGATGCCAGCGGACGCCGTATTGACGGGTCGGACTAGGCGCGGCACGCTGCAGCCATGGACTATGAGACCGTTGACGCCGACACCTTCGGCAAAAGCCTGCGCGGCATTGGGTTGAACTTGCTGGTGCGGGATGTGCCGGCGACCGTGCGATTTCTCGAGGCGGTGTTTGATATGCGCGGGCATCAGGTCACCGCGGATTTCGCGATCATGACTTATGGCGATGCGGTGCTGCAGCTGCACAGTGACGGCACCTACCACGCCAATCCGTTGTTGGGGGTGGTGCCGGAAAACCCGCCGCGGGGGGGCGGCATTGAGGTGCGGCTGTATGATACGGACCCGGATGCCGCTGTGGGGCGGGCAGACGCCTTGGGCGCAACGATCCTGCAACCTGCCGCCGACAAGCCGCACGGCCTGCGCGAGGCTTATATCCTTGATGCGGACGGCTATGCCTGGGTGCCATCGCGCCCGTTGTGAAGCGACGTTTGGTGCGCAGTGAATGCACACCCTACGCCATCAGAGGAGGACTGGAATGGCGCAGATTGTGCCCGAACGTGTGTCGGCGCAGATCGACGGCGAGTTCGTCGTGTTCCTCATCGGGATGCGGATCAATCGTTGGTGGAAAGTGCACAAATGGGTGCCCACGGCGCTGGCGATGATCCGGATGCAGGCGGAACTGGCCCGCCTGCCGCGTGATGAAAGCGGGTGCCTTGGCACCTATACGCGCGGGCCGGCGATCACGGTGCAATACTGGCGCAGTTTCGAACACCTCGAAGCCTACGCGCACGCGGAAAGCCACAGGCACAAATCGGCCTGGGCGTGGTTTAACCATGCGGTGGGCAAGGCGCGCGGCGACGTTGGCATCTGGCACGAGACCTATGTGGTCCAGCCCGGACAGTACGAGAGCCTGTATTCCGGCATGCCCGCATTTGGGTTGGGCAAGGCTGCGGGGGTGGTGCCCGCGACGGGGCAGATGAAATCCGCCCGGCGGCGCCTGGGGCGGTAACATCGCAGCGAAGACAGGCCGTCAGGTCTGGATGAGCGTCAGGTCACGGCCTCGGGGTGGTCCGCGCCCCAGATCTTGCGCGCGTCACGGGCCACCGCGGCGCGTTCGATGCGGTCCAGTTCTGCCAGCGCACTTTGCGCGTCGCCGGTGCGGGCGATGGCCGACGCATAGGTCTTGCGCACCGATCCCGCGCGCCATGGGCGCAACCCATCCGCCACCCACTGCCGCAGCTCGGGCGGCAACGCGTCAAACTCGCGCATGGGGTCTGCCGCACGGCGGCGGGATTTCAAAGATGTGGCACCGCGGTTCGTGGGCATGGGCTCGCTCGGCAGGGTTTTGCACTGTTATAACATTGCAAAATCTGGCCTCAACATCGATCTTTCGTCACAGCGTGGCGTGCACCTCTGCGCCTGTCGCGGTCAGGCAGACTGCGCATTTGCGCATCCGCCAGGATCCGGAAATTTCGACCAAGGGAGGTGTGCGCCGCGCAAAGCCCATTAACAGGTCGTCCATCTTGGTTCCATCAGGCAGGTCGAAATCCACACTCGCGCGAAAGGCGGCTGCGCAATCAGCATAGAACCGTTGCGCATTCGGCCAAGCCGCACGCGGGCCAATCGTCATGTCATCAAGGGACACCATCGCGACCGTGCCCTGCGGGAACGAAAAGCTGGCTGAGGACCAGACGCATGGCGCGTTGTGCTATAGCGGCCACTGCGCATCCACCGCGCAGGCGCAACGGGCGCGCGCCCGTTGCGTGGGACACGCGCAGCCGCTAGGCACCTGATCATGCGACCGATCCGCCTCTTTGCCGGTTTTCTGACCGTGGGGTTCTGGACCCTGGCCAGCCGGGTCTTGGGCTTTGTGCGCGAGGTCATGCTGTTGGGTCTCATCGGGCCGGGGCCGCTGATGGACGCGTTTGTCGCCGCGTTCCGGTTGCCCAATATGTTCCGCCGGTTCTTTGCCGAAGGCGCGTTCAACGCGGCCTTTGTGCCGATGTTTT
>JBCBCR010000230.1:0-4744 GCA_038530495.1 Pseudomonadota bacterium
CCGCATCGACCGCAACAGCCCCACGCTCGAAGAAAAACGCGCCGCAACCGCCGACAGCGAAAAGATCGGTCAAAAGCTCGAAGTGGTGCTTGAGCCCGCCGCAGACCAGAAAGACGGCTACACCGACTTTGCCGAAATGCTCAAGGTCAACCACCGCATCGTGCTGTCGACGCATATCCGCCCGCACAACAACCTTGGCCGCGTGAAAGAGGACGCGGAAACCGCCCCCTTCACGCCGCTCGCCCCGCGCAAGCTGCAAAACGGCAGCACCGGCCGCGTCATCGTCGGCTGCATGAAGAACGAGGCCCCCTACATCATCGAATGGGTCGCCTATCACCGCGCCATCGGTGTCGACAACTTCCTGATCTATACCAACGACTGCTCGGACGGGACCTCGGAAATCCTTGATCGGTTGCAGGACATGGGCGTGCTCCAGCACCGCAACAACGACAAATGGAAAGGCAACTCGCCCCAGCAACACGCGCTGAACAAATCGCAAAAGGAACCTGTGATCACCGGCGCCGACTGGATTGCCCACATCGACGTGGACGAATTTATGAACGTGCGCGTGGGCAACGGCACGCTGGATGATCTCTTTGCCGCCGTGCCCGATGCCACCAACATCGCAATGACCTGGCGCCTTTTTGGCCACAACGGCGTGACCAAGCTGAACGACGACTTCGTAATCGACCAGTTCGACCACTGCGCCCCCGCCTACTGCCCCAAACCGCACACCGTCTGGGGTTTCAAGACCATGTTCAAGAACATGGGCGCCTACCGCAAATTCAGCTGCCACCGCCCCAACGGCCTGCAAGAGGGGTTCGAGGACAAGGTGCGCTGGGTCAACGGCTCGGGCACTGACATCACGCCCGCCGCGGCCAAGAACGGCTGGCGCAGCTCGAAAAAGACCATCGGCTACGATCTCATTCAGCTCAACCACTACGCCCTGCGCTCTGCCGAAAGCTTTTTGATCAAACGCCAGCGCGGGCGCGCGCTGCACGTGGATCGCTCCATCGGGATCAACTACTGGATTCGCATGGACTGGTCCGATTTCCGCGACCTCACCATCAAACGCAACGTGCCCCGCCTGCGCGCCGAATACGACCGGCTGATGCAGGACAAAAAGCTGCGCGCCCTGCACCAGAAGGGCCTCAAATGGCACCGTGCCAAGGCCGACGAACTGCACGACATGCCCGAATTCCAAGAACTTTATGCCCAGGCGCTCAAGGTCAAACTGACAGAAAGCGAGCGGGTGGCCTACGCCCTCGCCCTCGACATGGAGAGCTGACATGGACGGCCGCGAACCGCCCCCCAAAGGCTACGTGACAGCGCGCAAGGTGCAATTCCCGTGGCGCGGCGCCATCGTCGGCCCACGCATCCGCGACAAACTGAAATCCAACGCCTACGAAAAACACGAGGCCGACGCCGCCCTGCGCATGGTGCGACCGGGCGATGTGGTGCTCGAACTTGGCGGCGGCATCGGCTACATGTCCTCGATGCTCTCCCGACACCGCGATGTCGACCACATCCACGTGTTCGAAGCAAATCCAGATCTCGTGGACTACATGCACGAGACCCACGAGGTAAACGGGTTCAAGAACATCACCGTGCACAATGCCGTGCTGGGAAAACGCAAGGGCACCGCCGATTTCTACATCCGCCAACAGGTCGCAGCGTCCTCGCTCGATGCACGCGACGGCCGCGGCGTGGTCGAAACCCACAAGGTCGCGGTGGTGAACGCCCGCTCAACCATCAAGTCGATCAAACCGACCTTCCTGATCTGCGACATCGAAGGCGCCGAAGCCGAGGTCATCCCGCTGCTCGACCTGTCGACCGTGCGCACTGCCGTGGTCAAACTGCACCCGGATTGGATTGGCCCCGAAGGCGTGAACGCCGTGTTCCGCCCGTTCATGGATGCCGGTCTCGCCTATGCCCCGCGCCAGTCGATCCGCAACGTGGTGACCTTCCGCCGCGCCTGGCCCCTCCGGTGACCCACCTCGCCCTCCTGACGGTGCGCAACGAGGCGGCCTTTCTGCTCGAATGGCTGGCCCATCATCGTGCCGTGGGCTTTGATGATTTTCTCGTGTTTTCCAATGATTGCGAGGATGGCACCGACACGATGCTGGACCGGCTTGCCGCACTGGGCTGGCTCACCCACATCCGCAATACAGGCCCCTACGATCAGGGCGGCATCCAGTTCACCGCGATGAAACGCGCGGCCGAGATGGCGCCGGTACAGACCGCCGACTGGATCCTCGCCCTCGACATCGACGAATTCGTGAACATCCATGTTGGCGACGGCACGCTCTCGGCCCTGCACGCCGCCCTCCCCGACGCCACCGCCATCACGCTCACATGGCGGCTCTTCGGCAACAACGGCGAGGTCCGCTTTCGCGACCGACCCGTCACCGAAACCTTCCCCAAGGCCGCGCCCGACGTGCTCTACTGGCCGTGGCGCGCGTCGATGTTCAAGACGCTCTACCGCAACGACGGCACCTATGCCAAACCGGGCATTCACCGCCCCCGCGCCCCCGATCAGGACCGGCTCGCCACCGCCCGCTGGTATGACAGCCACGGCCGCCCGCTCGACGACATGTTCAAGAACCGCCGCGTGTTCTCCAATTTCGGCCAGCCCAATTACGGCCTCGCCCAGCTCAACCACTACGCGCTCGGCGCAATGGAAAGCTACGTGCTCAAGGCCGCCCGCGGCCGCGCGGTGCACGCTAATGATGTCCTTGGCATGGACTACTGGGTCGAACGCAACTTCTGCTCTGACAGTGACGACAGCATCCGCCGCTATGACGCGGCACGCGACGCGCATCTCGGCGACCTGAAATCCGACGCCACGCTGGCCGACCTGCACGACACCGCCGTCACCTGGCGCACGCAGAAATTTGAAACGCTCATGCAGGACGAACCCTATCGCGCGCTCTTTGGCCGCCTGCTGATGACCCCGCCCACGCGCCCCGTGGGCCGCAAGGCCGCGCAGTTCATGGTCGCCCACGCCGCCCGCGCCAAAGCCGCTCAGGCACAGTAGCCTCTAACTTTCTTCAAATTTTCGCCTAAGTCTCGCAGTATCCCTGCGCCCAAACCTGCGCGCAACGCAGGGCACGAGGACATGACAATGCAGGACACCACCGCAGCCTTCGACCCCGACCTGGCGGATCTGCCCAAGGGCGGCTGGCTGACCAGACTGGCGCAAGTCGCTGAGGACGAAGGGTTTTTCAACGCCCTTGGCCGCCGCCACTTTGCCGCCCACGTGCGCCGCGGTGACACGCTCCTCGTTACGTTCGAAACCGTGCAGGGCATCCGCGCCCTGTCGGAATCAGCCGAACCCATCGGCTGGTCCATGGTGCGCAATGCGGGTTGGTCACACCTGCTCCTGGCCTGTGACGGCGACACGTGGTTCCGTGACCGCGCCGTTTTCGGCCTCTTTGACAACCTGATCGACCACGGCTTTTTCGACGAGTTTGACACCGTACTGTTCTACGGCGCGGGCCCCTGCGGCTATGCCGCTGCTGCCTATTCGGTCGCGGCCCCCGGCGCGCGGGTCATCGCAGTGCAACCGCAGGCCACGCTCGATCCGCGCATCACCGAATGGGATGACCGGTTCACCGATATGCGCCGCACCGACTTCACCTCGCGCTACGGCTATGCGCCCGACATGCTGGACGCCTGCGACCACGCCTTCGTGCTCTACGATCCGGCAGAGCCGCTCGATGCCATGCACGCGGCCCTCTTCACCCGCCCCGGCGTCACCAAACTGCGCCTGCGCCACATGGGCGACGCAATCCAAAGCGCGCTGATCGAGATGGAGGTGCTGGCTCCCCTCCTGACCCACACCGCCGCAGGCACCCTGGATGAGGCGGCCTTTGCCACGCTCTACCGCGCTCGCCGTGACAACCGCGGCTACCTGCGCCGCGTGCTGGCCGCGGCGGACGCCCGCGAAACGCTTGGCCTGTCGCAGATGCTTTGCACCAACGTGATGGCGCGGCTGGCGCCCGCCCCGCGCTTCCAGCGCCGCCTGGCCGAAATCAATCGCACGCGCGCCAGCACAGAGCCCGCCGCGCTTTAACCCGTTCACATCCCATGCTAGGGGCAGCGCATGACAACGCTGACCCTGACCCGGCCCGACGACTGGCACCTGCACCTGCGCGATGGTGCGATGCTGCGCGCCGTATTGCCCTGGACCGCGCGCGACTTTGCCCGCGCCATCATCATGCCCAACCTGGTGCCCCCCGTGGTCACCGCTGCCCACGCCGCCGCCTACCGCGACCGCATCCTCGCGGCCCTGCCGGATGGCATGGCATTCGAGCCGCTGATGACGCTCTATCTGACCGAAGACACCGATCCCGACGATGTCGCCGCCGCCCACGCCAGCGGGCTGGTCAAAGCGGTCAAACTCTATCCCGCAGGTGCCACCACCAACTCGGCCTCGGGCGTCAAGAATTTCGACAAGGTCCGGGCCACGCTCGACCGCATGGCGCTCATCGGCCTGCCGCTCTGCGTGCATGGCGAGGTGACAGATGCCGACATCGACATCTTCGACCGCGAGGCGGTGTTCATCGACCGCGTCCTCGACCCGATCCGCCGCAGCACGCCGGGCCTGAAAGTAGTCATGGAACACATCACCACGCGCGATGCGGTAGACTATGCCCGCGCCCAGGACCACACCTTGGGCGCCACGATCACCACCCACCACCTCGTGATCAACCGCAACCACAGCCTCGCCGGCGGCATCCGG
>JBCBCR010000231.1:0-4703 GCA_038530495.1 Pseudomonadota bacterium
TGGGATCGACCGATCAGGTGCTGTCGAAGATCGAGGCGTATCAAAAGATGGGCATCCGCGCCTTCATCTTCTCGGGCTACCCGCACATTGACGAGGCAAAGCATTTCGGCCAGCGCGTTCTGCCGCAGTTGAAAACCTGCTCGTTGCCCCATGTCTATGGCCGGGTGCCCGACGCGGCGCCCGCCACCCCCTTGGCCGCAGGAGTGCGGCGTTGATGGGATCAACAGAAACACCCGTCCCGGGCCTGAGCCGGGACCTCGACGTCGCGGCGGCAGCCCGGAGCGAAGGATAAAGATGGACCGCATCAAACTGACAGACAGCCTCGAGATGTCGCGCATCGTCTATGGCATGTGGCGGCTGGGCGATGATGCCGACACCTCGCCCGCACACGTGGCGGCCAAGGTGGCGGCCTGCCTCGATCAGGGCATCACCACGATGGATCAGGCCGACATCTACGGCGGCTACGCGGCCGAGGCGATCTTTGGCGCGGCCCTGCGGGCCGATCCGGGCCTGCGGTCCAAGATCGAGATTGTCACCAAATGCGACATCATCGCCCCCGTGGGCCGTCACGCAGCCGCCCCCGTGAAATACTATGACACCAGCCGGGCGCACATCATGGCGTCAGTCGATGCGTCGCTGACCGAAATGGGGATCGACCACATCGACCTCTTGCTGATCCACCGCCCCGACCCGTTCATGGATCACCATGAAACAGGTGCGGCGCTGGATGAGCTGATCGCCACCGGCAAGGTGGGGGCCGTGGGCGTGTCGAATTTTCGCCCCTACGATGTCGAGCTGCTCGAATCGGCGATGAAACACCCGCTGGTCACCAACCAGATCGAAATCTCGCTCAGCGAGATCAGCCCCTTTACCAACGGCGACATCGCCTTTCACCAGCGCCGCGGCGATCCGCTGATGGCGTGGTCGCCGCTGGGCGGCGGTGGCCTGATGATGGCCAATGGCGCGGTGCAGGCGGTGATGGACGAGATTGCCCAGCACAGCGGCGTGGACCGCGCGGCGGTGGCCACCGCGTTCCTGCTGGCGCATCCCGCGCGCATCATCCCGGTGATGGGCACCAACACGATCGACCGCATCGCTCGCATTTCCGACGCGATGACGCTGACAATTGACCGACCCACATGGTTCCGCCTCTACGAGGCTGCCCTAGGACGCGAGGTGGCGTGATGCACATGGATACCCCGAAATTGCCCCAAAGCTTTGCCCCGGATGCCGACAACAGCCGCGCACTGCGCGACGCGTTCGGCAAGTTCGCCACCGGCATCACCCTGATCACCTGTGCGGGCAATGACGGCCCCGTCACCATCGTCGCCAACAGCTTTGCGTCGGTGTCGCTGGATCCCGCGCTGGTGCTGTGGTGCCTCGATCACGGGTCGAACCGCTACCAACACTTTGAAGCGGCAGAACATTACGCCATCCACGTGCTGCACGCGGGCCAAAAGGCGCTGTGCGACGCAGCGGCCAAGGACGCGCACGCGCTGTCTGCCGGTGACGTCACCGTGAATTCCGACGGTGTGCCGCTGATCGAGGATTGCCTTGCGCGCTTTGAATGCCGCAGAGTGGCGGTACACGCGGCCGGTGATCACGACATCATCGTGGGCAAGGTGGCCCGCGTGTCCATGCAAGACGGCGCACCGCTGACGTTCTACGGCGGCAAGATCGGCGCGCTCAAGCCGTAAAGGCAAGGTGCCGCAAAGGCACAAGAAAAAGACGACCCTTACCGCTGGGGCAATCACGGGAGACGACGCACCGGCTGGGAAAACCGCCGGGCGCCCGGATAAGGGAGGAGCCCGCAAATGGGCCTGATACTGACGGTGCTTGCGCCGATCAGCTTTGTGAACGGCCTGTTGCTGAAGGTCGGGCGCGCGATCGGGATCGTGGCCATTGCCGCGATGGTCGTGGCGATCCTGATCCAGGTGGTCGCCCGCTATGTCTTCAACAACGCACTGCCCTGGCCAGACGAGGCCGCCCGCTTTGCCATGCTGTGGATGACCGGTCTGATGGCCCCCACCGCGTTCCGCCGCGGCGGGTTCGTCGCGCTCGACATGATCTCGGGTGTGCTTCCTCGCAGCCTTGCGGCGCTCCTCAGCCTGGTCTTGCTGCTGATCTCCATCACCATCCTGATCGTCGCCCTGCCCATCGGCTATGCCGAGGTGACGGGGTTCGGCGGCCGCTTTGCAACCGCGTCTCTGTACCTGCCCACCTTTGATGGCTGGTTCCGCGTGCCGCGGTCGTGGATGATGCTGTCGCTGCTCGTGGGCGTGGCGCTGCTGACGCTGGTGAACATCGAACTGATCCTGCGCGAACTGGTGCGCATCGGGGGCCGCGGCGACGACCTGCCCGACCTCGACATCGGGGACAAGATGGCGGGGGCGGAATGACATGCTGATCTGGTTCCTGCCGCTGTTCCTTTTGTTCCTGCTCATCGGCCTGCCGGTGTTCTTTGGCCTGCTCGCAGCCCCCGGCCTGCTCTTGTGGCTGAACGGGCAGGAAAAGGACATCACGCTGCTTTATCGCAATGTCTACAACGGGATGGACAGCTTTCCGCTGATGGCCATCCCGTTCTTCATGCTCGCGGGCGAGTTGATGAACAAGGGCGGGATCACCCTGCGCCTTGTCCAGTTCTCGCAGGCCCTCATGGGCCACCTGCGCGGCGGTCTGGCGCAGGTGAACGTGCTCTCGTCGATCCTGTTTGCGGGCCTGTCGGGCTCTGCTGTGGCCGACACCTCCGCGCTGGGCTCCATGCTGGTCCCCGCGATGGAGAAAGAGGGCTACACCCGCCGCTATGCCGCCGCGATCACAGCGGCCAGTTCTGTCATCGGCCCGATTATCCCGCCCTCGGGCATCATGATCATCTACGCCTATGTCATGGGCGAAAGCGTGGCCGCGCTGTTTCTTGCTGGCATCGTGCCGGGCATCCTCGTGGGCGTCGGCCTGATGGTGATGATCCGCGTCACCGCCGACCGCTATGACCTGCCCGCCGCGCACAAGGTCACGTTCGAAAATGTCGACCTGAGCGCGTCCGAACGCTGGATCTCGTGGGCGCTGGTGCGCCTGAACCTTGGCCTCCTGATCTACGTGCTGGTGCCAGTCGCGGCCTCCGGTGCGATCAGCGTCGCGCTCTTTGCAGGCTCGGTGGTCGTGGCGCACGCGCTGATGCTGGCCCTGCGCACCCAAGTGTCGCCCGAGTTCCGCACCATCTGCAAACGCGCCATCGTCCCACTGCAGACGCCGGTGCTGATCCTCGGCGGTATCCTGGGTGGCGTGTTCACCCCCACCGAAGCCGCCGCCGTCGCCGTGGCCTACGCCATCTTTGTCGCGTTCTTCGTCCTGCGCACCATGTCGCTGAAGGACCTGCCCGATGTGCTCAGCCGCGCAGGGCTCACCTCCGCTGTGGTGCTGTTGCTTGTGGGTGCCGCGCTTGCGTTCAAAACAGTGGTGTCGCTGTCCTACGCGCCGCAGATCCTCGCCGATTTCATCCTGACCCTGTCGGAAAACCCGCTGATCCTGCTGTTCCTGATCAACCTTCTGCTGTTCATCGTCGGCATGTTCCTCGACGCAGGCCCCGCGATCATCATCCTTGGCCCGATCCTCGGCCCGATCTTCACCGATCTCGGCGTGGACCCGATCCACTTTGCCATCATCATGAGCGTGAACCTGACCGTCGGCCTTGCCACGCCGCCCATGGGGCTGGTGCTGTTTGTCGCCGCCGCCGTCAGTCGCGAAAAGGTCGAAACCATCGCCCGCGCCATCCTGCCGTTCCTCGCAATCGAGGTGATCGTGATTTTCCTGATCACCTACGTGCCCGCCCTTTCCATGACGATCCCCCGTATCACGGGGTTCGCAAACTGACCGCAAAGCAAAACAGGGAGAATGATATGCTAAAGGGTCTCACCAAACTGGCGGCTGCGGCCGTGATCACCGTCGGGGGCGCCATGGCCGCCTATGCCGACGGGCACGCGATCACGCTGCGCGCCACCGCCAACTCGAACACCAATGACGAGGATTACGACGGCCTCGTGGTGTTCAAGAACTATGTCGAAGCGGCCTCAAACGGTGCCATCGGCGTGGAACTGTTCATCGGCACGCAGCTGTGCTCGAACGGCGCGGAATGCCTGCAGGGCGTGGCCGACGGGTCGATCGACATCTACATTTCCACCTCGGGCGGCGCCTCGGGCATCTTCCCGTATGTGCAGGTGCTGGACCTGCCCTACCTGATGGCCGACGACCGCATCGCCGAACACGTGCTGTCGGGCGATTTCACCCGCAAGATGCGCGCCATGGCGCTCGAGGACAGCGGTGACGCGATCCGCCTGATGACCATCGGCAACACCGGCGGCTGGCGCAACTTTGCCAACACCCAGCGCCGCGTGGCCGAGCCGTCGGACATGGACGGGCTGAAGATCCGCACCGTGGTCGCCGACCTGCCACAGGAACTGGTCCGCGCGCTGGGCGCCTCGCCGACCCCGATCCCGTGGCCGGAACTCTTCACCTCGTTCCAGACTGGCGTGGTTGAAGGTTCCAAGAACGGCATCACCGACATCATGGGCATGAAATTCCCCGATGCGGGCCTGCAATATGTCACGCTCGACGGTCACGCCTACATGGGCGCCCTGTGGTGGATGAACAACGAAAAGTTCATGGGCATGGACGACGCGATGAAAACCGTGATCGTCGACGGCTTC
>JBCBCR010000232.1:0-4659 GCA_038530495.1 Pseudomonadota bacterium
GATCGGAGGGGCGCATGTCCGCAGTTGCACAAAACGATCCGGCCACCACAGGCCCCAAAGTGTTCACAACGGCCAACACCTGGCTTGAGGGGCAGGGGGCGGCCGCGCGCGTGGCGTGGGCGCTGGAAAACCTGCCGCGCGACCATGTGCTGTCGTCCAGCTTTGGAATCCAGTCGGCGGTCATGCTGCATCTGATGACGCAGGCCGTGCCGGACATCCCCGTTCTGCTGTTTGACACTGGATACCTGTTTCCCGAAACCTACCGCTTTGTCGACGAGATGACGGAACGGCTGGACCTGAACCTGCACGTCTTTCGCGCCGACATGACGCCTGCGTGGCAAGAGGCGCGGTTTGGCCAGCTGTGGCAACAGGGCGCCGAAGGCATCAAGAAATACAACGCCATCAACAAGGTTGAGCCGATGCAGCGCGCAATGAGCGATGTGGGCGCGGGCACGTGGTACAGCGGTCTGCGCCGGGTGCAATCGGACAGCCGTGCGGCACGCAAGATCCTCGAGTTTCAGCACGGGCGGGTGAAATTCCACCCCATCGTCGATTGGACCAACCGCGATGTGCACCGTTATCTGAAGGCGCATGATCTGCCGTACCACCCGCTCTGGGACGAAGGGTACGTGAGCGTCGGCGACACCCACACCACCACCAAACTCGGGGACGGGATGTCCGAAGAAGACACCCGTTTCTTTGGCCAGGTCCGCGAATGCGGACTGCATGTAGAACAGGAAGGCCCGACATGCTGAACCAACTGCCCCAAGGCATCAATCCGCTGTCGCCGGATCAGGCCAAACAGTTCGACCAACTGATCAGCGCGCTGTCGCCGCTGCAACAGGCGTGGATCAGCGGCTACTTGGCCTCCTCCGCGCTGGGCAGCGCGTCCTCGGCCCCCGCAGCGGCCCCGGCGGCGGTCGGTGCACCGCTGACGATCCTCTATGGCTCGCAAACCGGCAACGCCAAACATGTGGCCCAGGAACTTGGCGACAAGGCCCGCGCGCGCGGTCTCGACGTGCAGGTCATCGACTTGGGCAGCTACAAGCCCGCGAAGCTGAAGGACGAGAAGTTCCTGACTATCGTCACCTCCACTTACGGCGAAGGTGAACCGCCCGAGCCCGCGCAAAAACTGTTCGATTTTCTGGCGTCCAAGAAAGCGCCCAAACTCGATGGCGCGCAAATCGCGGTCCTTGGTCTGGGCGACAGCTCGTATGAACAGTTCTGCCAGAACGCCGTGGATTTCGAAGAACGGCTGGTGGCGCTTGGCGCCACGGTCGTGGTCGAGCGTGCCCTGCTCGACGTGGACTATGACGACCATACGCCCGCATGGATCGACGGCGCGCTGGACGTGTTCGAACCCGAGATGGGCAAGGCGGCGACCCCGTCCAACGTGGTGCCCATGCCGGGTCTGGCGGCCCCCCAGGTCTCTGCGTTTACCAAGAAGAACCCGTTTGTTGCCGAAGTGCTTGGAGTGCAGAAAATCACCGGACGCGACAGCACGCGCGACGTGCGCCATGTCGAGTTATCGCTCGACGGCTCGGGCCTGACCTACCAGCCCGGCGATGCGCTGGGTATCTATTTCCACAACGACGCGGATGAGATCGACGCCGTGTTGACGCTGCTCGGCGTGGACGGCGGCGCAGACGTCACGCTGGGCGAGGCGCGCAAACCGCTGCGCGATGCGCTGATCGAAGATCTGGAACTGACCCAGTCCTACCCCGGTTTCGTGGAAAAATACGCCGCCGCCACGGGTGACGCAGAATTGACCGCGCTGATCGAAGACAAGGCCGCCCTGCGTGCCTTCATCGAGTCGCGCCAGATCTACGACATCCTGCGCGCCCACCCGCATGCCATCGCCCCGCAGGCGCTGGCCGACTGCCTGCGCAAGATGCAGCCGCGGCTTTATTCCATCGCGTCCAGCCAATCCGAGGTCGAGGACGAGGTGCACCTGACCGTTGGTGTCGTCGAATGGGACGCCGAGGATCACCCCCATCTGGGCGGTGCCTCGGGCCACCTTGGCCGCCGTTTGGCCGAAGGCGACACCGTCCGCGTCTATGTCGAACAGAACGACCTGTTCCGCTTGCCATCCGATACGGACACGCCGGTCATCATGATCGGCCCCGGCACCGGCATCGCCCCCTTCCGCGCTTTCCTGCAGGAGCGTGAGGCGCAAGAGGCGACCGGCCAAAGCTGGCTCTTTTTCGGCAACCCGCATTTCACGCAGGATTTCCTCTATCAGGTCGAACTGCAGGACTGGCTGAAATCCGGCACGCTCAGCCGGCTCGACGTGGCGTTCAGCCGTGATCAGGCGGACAAGATCTATGTCCAGGACCGCATGCGCGACGCGGGCGCCGAGCTTTATGCATGGCTCGAACAGGGCGCGCATCTCTATGTTTGCGGCGATGCCAACCGGATGGCCAAGGACGTGCAGGCCGCCCTCGTCGATATCGTTGCAGAACACGGGCAGAAGGACCGCGAGGCCGCGATTGCCTATGTCGACGCCCTGCGCGATGCGCGCCGCTATCAACGGGACGTGTACTGACCCCTTGCCCCTAGCCAGCGCGCGGCGAATGCCGCATGAATGGCGAAACACATGAGGCAAGGGGATGGGCATGACAACGGTTTCGCTGGGTCTGATCGGCGTGGGCACGATGGGGGCCGCACTTGCCCAGAACATCGCCGAGAACGGATATGACATCGCGCTTTATAACCTCGACGGCGATGCGGTTGACGCGCTGATCGCCCGGGCCGGGCCGCTGTCGCAGCACTTTTCTAAGGCCGACGATGTGGCGGCACTGGTGGCGATGATGCCCGCGCCCCGCGCGATTATCATGCTGGTGCCTGCAGGTGCCGCTGTCGAGGCGTCGATTGACGCGCTGCTGCCGCACCTGTCCCCCGGCGACACGATCATCGACGGCGGCAACAGCGATTTCCGCGACACCCAGGCGCGCACCAAGCGGGTCGAGGCGGCGGGCTTTGGCTATCTCGGCATCGGCGTCAGCGGCGGCGAAGAAGGCGCGCGCCATGGCCCGTCAATGATGGTCGGCGGCTCGCCCGACATCTGGAGCGGTCTGCGCCCGGTGTTCGAGGCAATCGCTGCCAAGTATCAGGATGACCCCTGTGTCGCCCACCTCGGCCCCGATGGCGCGGGGCATTTCGTCAAGACCGTGCACAATGGCATCGAATATGCCGACATGCAAATGATCGCCGAGGTCTACGGCCTGTTGCGCGATGGCGAGGGGCGCAGTGCCGCCGACATCGCGCCACTGTTTCAGCGCTGGAACGACGGCCCGCTGGAAAGCTATCTGATCGAGATTGCGGGCACGGCTCTGGCCGCCGTCGATCCCGACACCGGCACGGCGATGGTCGATCTGATCGTCGATCAGGCGGGGCAAAAGGGCACCGGACGCTGGACAGTGATCGAAGCGATCCGCCTGGGACAGTCCGCGTCGATCATCGAGGCGGCGGTGGGCGCACGGGTGCTGTCCTCGGAACGGCCCGTGCGGCTGAGGGCCGAAGGGATCCTCGCCCCGCAGGGCCGGGGGCCGGCCCAGTTTGACGAGGCCGATCTGGAAGCGGCACTGATCGTCGGGCGCGTGCTGGCTTATGCGCAGGGCTTTCGGATCCTCAAGGCCGCGTCGGATGAATTCGACTGGGATCTCGACTATGCGCGCATCGCCGAGATCTGGCGCGCGGGCTGTATCATCCGCTCGGCCATGCTGGACGATTTTGCCACCGCGTTCCGCAGTGAGCTGCCACTGGGGCGGCTGGTGCTGTCGGACCACTTTGCCGCCATCCTGCGCGACAACATCGGCGCCCTGCGCCGGGTTGTGTCCACGGCGGTGATGGTGGGCATCCCGGTGCCAGCACTATCCTCGGCGGTGTCGTGGTTCGACGAAACCAGCCAGGCGCGCGGCACCACGGACATGATCCAGGCCCTGCGCGACATCTTTGGGGCACACGGGTTTGAACGGCTGGACCGTGACGGTCCGCAACACGGGCCGTGGGCGGCGGGTTAAAGCGTTTTCAGGAATGCTTTGGCATTGGCCAGATGCGCCTCGCGCGTCTCGTCCTTCATCCGCTGGGCTGTCCGGCACATCATCGCCCAGCGGGGATTGCTGGCCAGTTCGTCCGCGTGATTGATGATGAACCGCCAATAAAGGCCATCCCACGCATCTGCCCAATCGCCTTTGCCCCAATGGCTCATCTTGCGGACATAGTTTGAGCCGGAAAAATACGGCTTGGTCGTGATCTGCCCGCCATCGGCATGCTGGCTCATGGCATAGGCGTTGGGCACCATCACCCAGTCATAGCTGTCGATGAACATCTCCATGAACCAGCGGTAGACCTCGTCGGGGTCGATCTCGCACAGGAACATGAACCCGCCCAGTACCATCAACCGTTCGATGTGGTGGAAATAGCCGGTGTCGAGGATGCGTTTGATCGTGTCGTCGATGGGGTCGATGCCGGTAGTGCCGTCATAAAAGCTGGCGGGCATCTTGCGCGTGTGTTTCCAGTGGTTCGTCGTGCGCATCTTCACGCCCAACGCCTCGTACGTGGCGCGCATGAACTCGCGCCAGCCGATGATCTGGCGCACGAACCCTTCGAGAGAGTTGAGCGGGATGTCGCGCTTTTTCCCCGCGTCCAGGGCGGCAT
>JBCBCR010000233.1:0-4658 GCA_038530495.1 Pseudomonadota bacterium
GTTTCCTCGGCCTCGTGCAGCTCCTGGCTCATGCGGTCCAGTTCGGCGACGTCGCCTGCGGCGACCCGGGTAAAGCGGTGGATCAGCCAATTGGCAAACCAACCCATGCAGAACGCGATGAACAGGATGATGGCCGTCGCAATGATAAACTCAGTTCTGCTCATCGCCGTCCGTTTCCGTGTCTGCGTCCTGATTTGTCACGACTTCGTTATCGCCCGATCCGGCCAGAGTATCCAGCGTTGTTTCGCCTTCGGGCACCGACGGGGCCGGGCGGATCAGGCGGAATTCGATGCGGCGGTTGGCTTCGCGGCCCTCTTCGGTGTCGTTGTCGGCGATGGGCTGGCTTTCGCCGTAGCCGCGCGCCGAATAGGTCGCGGTCAGCACGCGGCGAGCGCGCAGTTCGTTTAACACCGACTGCGCGCGGGCCTGACTGAGGTTCAGGTTCATCTCTTCGCGGCCCTGGCTGTCGGTGTGGCCCTGGATTTCCATGCGGATGTCGCCGCAGTCGCGCAGGATCTCGGCGATGTCGTCCATGGTCCCCAGCGATGCCGCATCGACGGTGGCATTGCCCGGCTCAAAGCTGATTTTCGATGTGGCCTGGATCGCGGCAATCTCGGCCTCGCATTCCTCGGGTTCCGGCACGGCGGCGAGGATCACCGGGTCGAGCGTTTCCTGATAGGCCACCTTGATCTCGAACTCGCGCGCTTCGCCCAGTTTTGATGACAGCAGCGTCGCGATGGTGGTCGAGGCGTCGGGGTTCCCGGTGTTGCCCGCCACGCGCAGGTTGTCCGGTGTGATCGTCACGGCACCGTTTGACAGTTCGGCCAGGGCGCCCAGACCGGCCAACACGCGCACCGACCAATCCTCGGGCAGGTCATCCACCACGCGGGCACCGGTATAGACGTTGTCCGATCCGAACGCCGCTTTGGCATAGCTTTCGGCGACGGTGCGCAGATTATCGCTGGACAGCCGTCCGCGCAGTTGAACAAGGCCCTCGGGCGACAGGGTGGCGACGAATTCCGGCGGGCCCTGGGTCGGGTCAACGGCCTCGGGCAGCTTCGCAAACAGGACAAACACATCCGGCAGCCTGTTTTCCAGTTCGCCCACCACGCGGTCGAAATCGGCTTGCGCGGTCGCTTCGTTGGCGATCAGCGTGACGTCGGCGTCCGAAAAGGTGATGGACCCGCCGCCCAGCTCTTGCAGCGCTTCGATGCCCTGAACAACCGCGCGGCTCCAGTTCGGGCTGGGCACGCCCATGCCCACGGTGCAGATGTCGGTCGAGGTCATGCCAGCGGCACGGGCCGCCCGCAGGATGTCAAAGCGCGCATCCTCGGTATCGGCTGAACACGCGTCAAACCGCGCGCCATCGGCGTCCAACACAAAGCGTAGGGTAAAGGGCGTGATGACCGGGCGGGGTGCCGAGATATTCAACGCCAGTCGCAACCCCGGGGGCGCCGCGCGGTTCAACTGGGTTTCCAGCCGTTCCTTTTCCGCCGCGCTGTCGGTGATTGCGGTGATGGCCACGCGGCCAGCGTCCACCGACACCTTGGCCCGCGGCAGGCGTTCCATCGCTTGAATGGCAAAGGCCAGCGCGTCCTCCCACCCTTGCGGTGCCGGGTAGTTGGCGGTTTCCAGAAGGTCGGCGACGGGCTCGCCCCCGTTTATCGCGGTGATGCGATCGACCACCTCGGTCCGGTCGGTTTCTGCCGGGATCAACCCGATCATGGAAAAGCCCGCGTCATTGCGCAGGATCTCGGCGCTAAAGCGCGGGGCGGCGAGGGCGGCGACGGCCTCGACCTCCATCTCGTCGATCACGCGGGCGGCGTCGACGATGCCCCCGGCGGTCGACAGCGCGGAAAATCGGATCGCTTCGGAGGGCGCGATGCCGGCAAGGGTGACCTGCAGCCCGTCAGCCTCGACCTCGGCCCATGTCATGCCGCGCTCGTCCAGCGCCTGACGCACGCCGATTTCCGATGTCTCTTCGATCAGCTTCACCGACAGGTTCGCAGCCACCAGCGCCATCGCCGCGGCGATGCTGAAAATACCAGTGATCACAAGCAGTGAGGACAAGCGCATCTGTCAGCCTTGTTGAGCGTCTGGGGCTTGGTCTGGTCTACGCATCCGGGCCGCGGAGTTCAATCACGCGAACAGCGCAGCGGCGAAAAAGATCAGCGGAATAAGGCCGGTGTCCCGGTTGGCACGGAACAGGATCATGCATTTTTCCGGGTCATGGATGTCGAGGCTGCGCAGTTGCCAGGCAAGGTGCCAGCCCATGGCCCACGGGCCTGCCAGCGCGATCACCAGTGCCAGCACGGATGCATTTTCCGTGCCGGCAAAGATCACGCTCAGCCCCATCAGGCCCACGGTCGCGACCAGAAACCGGCGCAGCCATTGCGGGGTGTTTTCGCCAAAGAGCCGCGCGGTGGATTTCACGCCGATCAGGGCGTCATCCTCGATATCCTGATGGGCATAGATCGTGTCGTAGTACAGAGTCCACGCGATTCCCGCCGCGTAAAGCAGGACCGCAGGCGCATCGAGCTGTCCGCGATGCGCCGTCCAGGCCAGCAGCGCGCCCCAGTTGAACGCGAGGCCCAGAAAAACCTGCGGCCACCACGTGAACCGCTTGGCAAACGGGTAGACCGTCACCGGCACCAGCGCCAGCACACCCAGCAGGATTGCGGCGGGATGAAAGGTCAGCAGGATTCCGAGGGCGAGCAGCGCCTGCGCCACCATCCACGCCAGCGCTTGGGTTACGGTCACGTCACCGGCGGGCAAGGGCCGTGTGCGGGTGCGCGCCACGCCCGCGTCAATCTCGCGGTCGGTGATGTCGTTCCACGTGCAGCCCGCCCCGCGCATCAGGAACGCGCCGATCCCGCAGCCCACGGCGATCCACAGATCGTGCCATTGCGGCGACTGATCGTACAGCATCGCCAGCGTAAGCCCCCACAAACACGGGATAAACAACAGCCACGTGCCCGCGGGCCGGTCGGCGCGCGACAGCCGCAGGTAGGGCAGGGCAAAACCGGGCGCATAGCGATCGACCCAATTGCCTGCCACGGCGTCGACGATTTGGCTCTCTGGTGCCTCGGGCGGGTTGGTCATAAGAAGGGGTCCATGCGTGACGCCAAAATCCGCCTTTATGTAGATCACCCGCTTGGGGACGCGCAATCTGTTCCGCTGTCGCGGGAGCAGGCGCATTACCTGTTTGGCGTGATGCGGCTGAGCGTGGGCGCTGCGGTGCTGCTGTTCAACGGCCGCGACGGCGAATGGCGCGCCGACGTGGCAGAGGCCGGAAAGCGCGGCGGCACGCTGGTCTGTGCAGAGCAGACATTGGCGCAAGGCACGCCCTGCGACCTGTGGCTGCTTTTCGCGCCGGTCAAGAAAACGCGCACCGATTTCATCGTGGAAAAGGCGGTGGAAATGGGCGTGGCGCGGATCGTGCCGGTGCAGACCGAGTTTACCAATGCAGGCCGGGTGCAGCAGGCGCGATTGCAGGCCAACGCGGTCGAGGCGGCGGAACAATGTGGCGCGACCTATGTACCCGAAGTTGCAGAACTTTCCCGGCTGGACCGGGTGCTGGCCGATCTCGGCGATCGGCGTGTGATGTTCTGTGACGAGGCGCTGGCAGGTCAGGGGCAAGACCTGCCCGATGCGCCGGGACCGTGGGCCGTTCTGATCGGACCCGAAGGCGGGTTTTCGGACGCGGAACGCAAGCGATTGCAAGGGCTTGCCGGGGCGCATCCGGTGGCCCTTGGCCCTCGGATCCTGCGGGCGGAAACCGCCGCGGTGGCGGCGCTGACGCTGTGGCAGACGCGGCTGGGCGACTGGCGATGAGCTTTGTCCGGCCCGAGGCGCGCGCCGCTTTGTGGCGCTGGCGTGAAATCCTGATCGGGGTGGCGCTGGCCGTGCTGGCGCTGTGGTGGCTGGCGCAGTCCACCGGGCTTTTGCGGTACATCGCACCGGCACTGCTGGTGGCGGCGGGCGCGCTGATCATGGTCGGGTTTCAGCGCGGGCGGTTCCGTGGGCCGGGCGGCGGAGTCGGTGCGGTGCAGGTGGTCGAAGGGCAGATCGCCTACTTTGGCCCGCTGACCGGTGGGGCCATTGCTTTGAGTGAAATCAATCGCTTGGCGCTTGATGGTCGTGCGCGGCCCGCGCATTGGCGGCTGGAACAGCCGGGCAAGCCGCCGCTGCATATCCCCATAAATGCCGAAGGGGCCGAGGCGCTGTTTGACGTCTTTGCCAGCCTGCCGGGCCTGAAGACCGAACGGATGCTGGCACAGTTGGACACCCTGCCCGAGGGCGAGGTCATCATCTGGACACGCGGGCCGGTCGATCTGGCCAGCCTGCCGCCCCGCGGGCGTGCCTGAAATTTGCACAAGGGGGAGCGTGCATTGACACTGACTTCAATCGCCCTCAATCCTGAGTATAAGTCCTCACCCCGCCCCTCGTAGATTATCGGAGCATTCCCCATGTCCATCCCCCAATCCGGCGGCGGTCCCATCGAGCATCGCGACCAGTTGGCGCAGTACCTGGCCGATGGCTGCAAGCCCAAGGCGGACTGGCGGATCGGCACCGAGCACGAGAAGTTTGGCTATAACAAGGACACGCTAAAACCTCTGCCTTATGAAGGGGATAGGTCGATCTACGCGGTGCTGAGC
>JBCBCR010000234.1:0-4576 GCA_038530495.1 Pseudomonadota bacterium
TGAGCGCGAAGCGGCCAAAGACGGGAATGGACAGCCCCGACGTCAGGGTCGTGAGATCGGGCGCGTTGTTGAGCGGCACCTGGATCCGCCCGCTGAGGGTCAGCGACGGGTAAAGTGCTGCACGGGCGGTCGAGATATCGGCAACCGCCGCCACATAAAGCCGTTCGGCGCGACGGACGTCGGGCCGGGCCCGCAGCAGGTCCGCCGGCAGGCCCTGATCGACCTTGCCCTGCGGCAGGGGCTGTTTGCGGGCAAAGGTCAGGTTCACGCCGAATTCGCCGCTGGGCCGTCCCACGAGGGCCGCCAGCTGGTTGCGCTGGCGCAGGGCCTGCGCCTCGATCTGCGGCAACTGTCCCCGTGCCTCGACCAGCAAGGCGCGGGCACTGACCACGTCGACCTCGGTGGCCGCACCGGCGCCCAGCAGAATTTCGAGATCGTTCAACGTGCGCCGGCGCGAGGCGACATCGGCGCGGCGGTATTCCAGAAGCTGCTGAAAGAATCGCAGGTCGATATAGGTGGTGACCAATTGTTCCACCAGCAACCGCCGCGCGTCGTCTGCATCGAACTGGGCCGCCTCGGCCCGGGCCACGGCGGCGGCCTGCCGAGCGGGACGGGACGGGTCGAGACGGGCGGCGAGACCAGCATCCAGCGATCCCGTGCCCGTATTGTCACTGCGCAGGCCCACATCACCATTGCCCGAGACCTCGGCCCCGGCGGCGCGGGCTTCGGCGGCGGCGGCGCGCAGGCGGGCCTGGGCGGCGGCCAGTCCGGGATTGCCGTCCAGCGCAGCGGTCACAAGCTGGGTCAGCACCGGGTCCTTGAACCCGATCTCCGGGATCCCGGCCAGCGAGGCGGCGTCCTGGTTTTCGGTATCATAGACCGCGGCCAGATTGATATCGGAGGACACGTCGGGCACCGTCGGTGAACACCCGGTCAACAGCCCGATACACACCCATGCCAAACTGCCCCGGACAAACCGGGGCACTGTCGGCCACACCATGTCGTGTACGCCCATGTGTCGTTCCTGCCTTGCCTCATGACCATCCGTGGCACCCTCGTTGCGGGGCACCTTCGGATCGTTCGGTCATGACCATAGCAGGGTTTTGCGCCCAAACCGCATATCCATACACTGCCGGACGCCAATCAAGGACGGCCTGTTGCCGCGGTGTCACGTCCCGCAATCCGCCCTATTCGCGGAAAGCGCGGGCGAAAAAGGCGGTGAAGGGCTCGGCCAGATAGGCCAGCGCGGTCCGGTCCCGGGTGCGGATATAGGCCTCGACGGGCATGCCCGGCACCAGTTCTTCGTCGGCACTCAGGCTGGCCGCGACCTCGGGGGACGGGCGGATATCCACTGCGTAATAGCTGGCTCCGGTCGTCTGGTCGGTGATGGCATCGGCCGAGATGCGCAGCACCTTGCCGGGGCTGGGTTCACGGCCATTCTGGTTGAAGGCAACGAACCGCAGGGCGACATCCTGGCCGATATGGACGTCGGCGACGTCGATCGCCTCGACCCGGGCAGACACGATCAGCGGCTGATCCTGCGGCACGATGTACATGACCGGCTCGGCCGGCTGCACCACCGCCTGTTCGGCAAAGATCTGGGATTCGTAGACGATGCCGCTGACCGGCGCGCGCAGGTCCATGCGCGACAGCCTGTCGATCAGCTCTATCCGGCGCTCGTCCAGTTCGATCTCGTTGAACTGCAATTCCCGTTCGGCGCTTGTCGCCTCCTCGCGGCGGACGGTCCACAGCCGCAGGCGCTCGATCTCGTTGGCGGTGATGGCGCCCTTCTGGCCCGAAATCTCGGCCTTGAGCCGCCCGGTCTCGCCCTCGATCCCGGCCAGTTCACGTTCCAGCGCCAGCACGGACGAGGCCGGGGCCAGCCCGCCGTCCAGCAGCTTGCGCTTGCTGGCCAGCTCGCGCGTGACCAGACCCGTCTGCCGGTCCAGCGCGTCGAGCTGGGCTTCGATGCCCTCGATGCGGCTGGCGATCTGTTCGTTCTGTTCGTCCAGAAGCCCGCTTTGCTGTTGCAGCGCCTCGAGGCGGGCGGCGAACAGCGTCGCCTCGCCCTCGATCAGGCCCCTGGTTTCAGGGTCGGTGGCCGCCCGTTCCACAAGGTCGGGGGGAAAGATGACCTGTTCCGCGTCGCTGCGTTCGGCGATCAGACGGGCCCGGCGCGCGGCCAGCCCGCGCAGGCGACCCTCGGCGATGGTCAGTTCCGATTGCAGCCGACGCCCGTCCAGCCGCAAAAGCACATCACCGGCGTCGACCCGATCCCCGTCACGCACCATGATGTCGCGGACCACGCCGCCATCGGGATGCTGGATGACCTGGCGGTTGGATTCGACCTTGACGCTGGCCGACGCGATCACGGCGCCCGACAGCGTGGTGCCCACGCTCCATCCGCCCACGCCACCGACAAGCATCACCATGGCAAACACCCCGATGGTCAGGGGCAGCCGCGCGGGCCAGGTCGGCCCGGTCCTGTCGTGACGCTCAGCCATTGCGGCCCCCCGGCAGGCTGTGCAGCGTGCGTTGCACGGTATCCGCGTTCTTGAGCATTTTCCGCATCACGGTATCGCGCTCGCCAAAGGACGAGACGACGCCGTTTTCCAGAACCATCAGCAGGTCGCATTCGGCAATCGCGTTGGGGCGGTGGGTCATGATGATCACCGCCCTGCCCCGCTCCTTGAAGTTGCGCACCGCCGCGTTCAACGCGTCCGAGCCGTCCGCATCCAGCGCCGAGTTCGGCTCGTCCAGGATCAACAGTTGCGGATCGCCATACAGCGCCCGCGCCAGCGCGATCCGCTGGCACTGACCGCCCGACAGCGCCAGCGCGCTGGCTTTCAGTTCCGTGTCGTAGCCGTCCGGCAGGCGGGTGATGATGTCATGGGCATTGGCCGCCTTTGCCGCGCGCACCACAGCCGCGGAATCGGGCGTGTCTGCCATCCGCGCGATGTTCTGCGCGATCGTGCCCGAGAACAGGCGCACGTTCTGCGGCAGGTACCCGATATGATGGCCCAGCGTGTCGGGCCCGTACTGGTCAAGCGTGGGCCCACCCAGCCGGATCTCTCCGGCCGAGACCGGCCAATAGCCCAGAAGCACCCGGGCCAGGGTCGATTTTCCGGATCCGGACGGGCCGATGACCCCGATGGCCTGGCCCGGTTCCAGCTGGAAGTTGATGCCGCGCAGCACGGGCACCGTGCCGTTGGGTGGCAGGACGGTGACGTTCTTGGCGCGCAGTTGCGCCTCGGGTTGGGGCAATTCCGTGCGCTGCGGGACCGGCGGGTTCCTGGACAGGAACGCGCCAAGCGTCCGCCATCCCGCCCGCGCCCGTTGCAGCACCGGCCAGCCGCCAAGCGCCTGTTCGATCGGTGCCAGCGCGCGGCCCATCAGGATCGACCCCGCGATCATCGCACCGCCCGTCAGCTCGCCCTGCAGCGTGTAATAGGCACCAACACCCAGCACCGCCGATTGCAGCAACAGCCGAAACGATTTGGTCACCGACGTGAAACTGCCGGTCCAGTCATTGGCACCCAAAGACCGCTTGAGCCCCTCGACACGGGTGCGGCGCCAGCGTTCGGTCATCGCAGGGCGCAGGCCTTGCGTCAGCACCACTTCCTCGCCCAGCCGCGTTTCGCTTGCCATGTCGTGCGACTGCTGCGCGGCCAGTTGCGATATGCGCGTGCGCCGGGCGGTCAGCAGGTGGTTCGCCACCGCCAGCAGGACCAGCACACCGCCCCCCAGCACCGCCAGCCAGCCGATCATCGGGTGAAAGATGAACATCAGCACCAGAAACGCCGGGGTCCAGGGCAAATCCATTATCGTCATCAGGACCGGCGACATGAACAGCTTTTGCAATGCGTCCAGATCGTGCAGCGCGCCCGCCGCCTCGGCCTGGTCCTGCGCGCCCTGCCCGCCCTTCAGGCTGGCCTCGAAGACACGGGCGTCCAGCGCGCTTTGAAAGCGCGCGCCGACCCGTGCCATCATCCGGCCACGGGCATAATCGAACATCGCCATCAGCCCGAAGAGTCCCGCCACCAGCACCGACAGGGCAATCAGTGTCTCGACCGATTGCGAACTGAGCACACGGTCATAGATCTGCAGCATGTAGAACGGGCCGGTCAGCATCAGCAGGTTGGCGAAGACGCTGAAGGCAAAGATCCAGCCCAACAGCCCGTAACTGGGACGCAACGCCTTCCAGAGCTCGACCTTGCCGAGCGCCGGATTGGTTGGCGGGTTTTTCGATCTCATCTGCGATCCGCTCCGAATTCGTGGAACCTGAATTCGTCTTCCCCGAATGCCTGGAGTGTATCGCTGGGCGGCACTGTGGCAACCTTTGGTCGGGCGGCCACGGCCCTTGCGCGTTTGAAGACGACCGGGTTGCCGGTGCCCGACACGTCGGGCCGGGCCGTGAACCAGCCCCCTGCAAGGGGCACGATCTGCACGGGTCTGCGCGCCGGTTCCGGTGTTTCGGCGGCATCACGCGCCTTGTCGTTCTGGCCGAATGCGTCGATGGCATGTGTCAGATCGGTGATCCGGGGCATGACGGTCCGGACCTCGTGGCCGCACACCT
>JBCBCR010000235.1:0-4492 GCA_038530495.1 Pseudomonadota bacterium
ACCCCGGCTCGGTCAGGCAATAGCTCAGCACCGTGTCCATGCGCAGCACGCCCGTCGGTGGCGGCGTTCCTGTCGATCCACAACATGTGCGCCAAGATGCTGGACAGCTTTGCCGATGAGACGCTCAAGGCGCGGGTGATGCCGGGCGTGCTGCGCATGGACACGGTGCTGAGCTATTGCCTGACCGAGCCGGGGTCCGGATCGGACGCGTCCGCGTTGCGCACGCGGGCCGAGCGGACCAACGAAGGCTACGTGCTGAACGGGACCAAGGCGTTCATCTCGGGCGGCGGCTATTCGGATGCCTATGTCTGCATGGTGCGCACGGGCGAGGACGGGCCAAAGGGCGTGTCCACGGTCTATGTCGAGGACGGGACCGCGGGGCTGAGCTTTGGCGGGCTTGAGGACAAGATGGGCTGGAAAAGCCAGCCGACGGCGCAGGTGCAGTTTGACAATTGCAACATTCCCAGCGGCAATCTGGTCGGAGAAGAGGGGCGCGGTTTCACATATGCGATGATGGGGCTGGATGGCGGGCGTTTGAACATTGCCGCCTGTTCGTTGGGGGCGGCGCAGTCCGCGCTGGACGCCACGTTGCAGTACATGGGCGAGCGCAAGGCGTTCGGCCAGCCCATCGACCAGTTCCAGGGGCTGCAGTTTCGCCTCGCGGACATGGAGATCGAACTGCAGGCCGCGCGCACGTTCCTGCGGCAAGCGGCGTGGAAGCTGGACACCGGCGCGCCGGATGCAACGAAGTTCTGTGCCATGGCCAAGAAGTTCGTAACCGAGGCCGGATCGAAGGTGGTGGACCAGTGCCTGCAACTGCATGGCGGGTATGGCTATCTCGCCGACTACGGGATCGAGAAGCTGGTGCGCGATCTGCGGGTGCACCAGATCCTTGAAGGCACCAACGAGATCATGCGCGTGATCGTGGCGCGGGACATGTTGAAGAACAGATGAAACGCTTGGCGCGCCTTTATTGGCAGCACGAGATTTGGTTTCTGAAAGCCATCGTGGACAAGGAGTTTTTCATCGCGTTTTTGCGCCATGAAACCCTGCTTGTCTGGTACGCGGTGCCCGTGATCGTCACGACCTATGCGGTCATTCTGTATGACGCAGGTGGGGTCGTGTTCTGGGGCTTGTTCGGCCTTGCCGCTGTCAGCTACGTGTGGGGTCTTTTCGGCATTCTGCGGTTGACCTATTCGTTCGGGTATCTGGGCGACGCCGTCGATTTCGGGTGGCGGCGCAAGACGGAACCGACCCATTCTGAAAAACGACTAAAGCACCTCCAACGCAAAGTGGGCGAGCCATGACAGACATCTCCATCCGCACCTCCGGCCGCGCGGGCCGGATCACATTGCAGCGGCCTGAGGCGCTGAATGCCATGACCTACGAGATGTGTCTGGCGATTGAGCGGGCTCTGGATGACTGGCGCGGGGACGATGCGGTGGCGTTGGTCGTTCTGGATGCCGAAGGGGACCGGGCGTTTTGTTCGGGGGGCGATATTGCCGATCTTTACGCTGCCGGGCGGGCCGGGGATTTTGCCTATGGCCAAAAATTCTGGGCCGATGAGTACCGGCTGAACCACAAGATCTTTCACTATCCCAAGCCGGTGGTGAGTCTGTTGCAAGGCTTCACCATGGGCGGCGGTGTGGGGCTGGGGTGTCACGGCTCACACCGGGTCGTCGGCGAGAGCAGCCAGATCGCCATGCCGGAATGCGGGATCGGGTTGGTGCCGGACGTGGGCGGCACGCTGATGCTGGCGCTGGCGCCGGGGGGGCTGGGGCCGTATCTGGGCTGTACCGGTGCGCGGATGAACGGGGCGGATGCGATTTATGCAGGGTTTGCGGACGTTTACGTGCCACAGGATCAGTGGGCAGACCTAACCGCGGAACTGGTTGAAACAGGCGACGCTGACAGGATCGCGACGCGCAGCGTCGCCCCCCCTGCGGGACCCATCCAGACCGCCCAAGCCGACATCGACCGGCATTTTCACGGTGTGTCGCTGGGCGATGTGCTGACCACGCTGCGTGCCGAGGACAGTGATTTTGCGCGCGATACGCTCAAGCGGATGGGCCGCAACAGCCCGCTGTCGATGGCCTGCACCATTGACATGCTGAACCGGCTGCGCGGGCCATCGCTGACGCTGGAAAAGGCTCTGGAGCTGGAATACCGGTTCACTGCGCGTGCGTCTGAACACGGCGATTTCCTCGAAGGTATTCGCGCCGCGATCATTGACAAAGACCGCCGCCCCGCGTGGCAATACGCAGACATGAACGTGCCCCCGGTTGCGGTGTCCAAGATGTTGATGCCGCTGGGGGACAAGGCGCTGAAGCTGGGAGGAACGGGGATGCAGATCGGGTTTATCGGGCTGGGCAATATGGGCGCGCCGATGGCGGCGAACCTTGCTAAGGCGGGCCACGCGGTCACGGGGTTTGACGTGGCGGGCACCACTGCCGAGGGTGTCGAGATGGTGGGATCGGCGGCGGAAGCGGCGACGGGGCGCGACATGGTCATCACCATGCTGCCCAATGGCGAGATCCTGCGCGCTGTGGCCGCCGAGGTGATCCCGGCGATGCGCACGGGCGCTTGTCTGATCGACTGTTCCACCGTGGATGTGGAAAGCGCACGGGCCGTGGCAGGCGACGCCGCGGCTGCTGGGCTGCACGCCGTCGACGCGCCCGTATCGGGCGGGATCGGCGGGGCGGCGGCGGGCACGCTGACCTTCATGGCCGGCGGCAGTGCCGAGGCGTTTGCAACCGCGCAGCCCCTCTTTGACATCATGGGCCAGAAGGCCGTGCATTGCGGCGACGCGGGCGCGGGCCAGGCCGCCAAGATCTGCAACAACATGATCCTTGGCGCCACCATGATCGCCACCTGCGAGGCCTTTGCGCTGGCCGACAAGCTGGGGCTGGACCGGCAGAGCATGTTTGACGTGGTCAGCACCTCGTCGGGCTATTCGTGGAGCATGAACGCCTATTGCCCCGCCCCCGGCATCGGGCCGCAAAGCCCCGCGGACAACGGCTATGCCCCCGGATTTGCAGCGGAATTGATGCTGAAGGATCTCGGCCTGAGCCAGCAGGCCGCCGCGGCGGTGGATGCCGACACGCCCATGGGTGCACGGGCGCTGGAGCTCTACCGCACCTTCGTCGAGGACGAGGATGGACGGGGCAAGGATTTTTCCGCCATGCTGCCGCGTCTGGCGGCGCGGGGCCGGGATACTTCGCCCAAAGGTTGACAAAACCGGGCGCGGTGCGGCCTGATCGTGGGGTTGATCTGCTGCGAGACCCCCTGCCCCATGCGGTACACCCTGTTTGCCCTGCTGATCGTCGTCGCGGCCTGTTCGGACCGCGGCACGTTCAGCTTTGCCCCCGCCGACCCGGCGGCGTCGGCCTATGACATCTTTGTCGCCAATTTCCGGCCCACCGACCCGCCCGCGACAGGCGACCGCAGCCCGCCCCGCCCGTCGCGCATAAGCTACGAGAAATACCGCATGTCCGTGCCGCCCACCCACGAGCCGGGCACCGTGGCCTGGCCCAAGGGCACGCCAAATGCCGCAACCGACATGGTCAGCCTGAGCCACAATACCTACGACGATATGGGCCGGTTTGTGCAAAGCGTCCGGTCCGAGATCGACGAGGTGAACGAGGTGATGGTGTTTGTGCACGGCTACAACACCAACCACGCCGAGGCGGTGCATCTGCTCACGCAGGTGAGCCACGATTTTCAGGTGCCGGTGCCCACGGTGCTGTTTTCATGGCCGTCGGCGGCGCGGGCCGTGGGGTACCTCTATGACCGGGACTCGGTGCTGATCGCACGGGATCAGCTTGAGGATCTGCTGGTCGCGCTGAGCCAGCGCCAGAAGGTGGTGATCATGGCGCATTCCATGGGCAACCTGCTGGTGATGGAGACGCTGCGCCAGATCGGGCGGTCGCGCAGCATGGACATCCGCAATGATATCAGCGCGCTGTTCATGATCTCGCCGGATATCGACGGCGAGCTGTTCTTTACCCAGGCCGCATCGCTGCCATCGCTGCCGCAATACAGCGTGGTGCTAGCTGCTGAACAGGACATCGCGTTGCGGGTTTCGGCCTTTTTGACCGGGCGCAGCAACCGGCTGGGGTCGGATATCGACCGGACGTCGGTTGGTGATCTGCCGATCACCGTGGTCGACGTCAGCGCGTTTTCCGATGGCGGGTTGGAGCACAAGGTGGCGCTCGCCTCCCCCGCCGCCATCGCGGTGCTGAGCCGGTTGAACCTCGACACCCTGCCGGGCGATGACCGGTTTGACCGCGTTGTGCGGGTGACGCCGGAAGGACCGGATGCGCGGTGACGTTGGGGGCGGATGCTTGGCCGGAAGACGCTTCTGTTCCGCTTGTCCGGGGATACGATGCTGCTGCCCGCATGGGCCAGAACCGCCTGTTGGGCGACCTACCGGTTCACAACCAGCGCACAACACATTGGGTTTCGTCTACCCATCCACATTCGGATAAATGAA
>JBCBCR010000236.1:0-4465 GCA_038530495.1 Pseudomonadota bacterium
ACTTCGCGTTCCATATACTCGGCCGACACCGGAAGGGTCTTGAATTCGGACAGCATGTGGCGGCGCAGATTGGTCAGAACGCCCACATCATTGGTGCCGATATAGAATGTCCTTTGGGCCGCAGGTTTCGCGTAGGTATCGAGCCGCACGGCAAAAACCGCCAGCTTGCCCGCGCAGCCGGCGCTTTCGTGCAGTTGCGACGGATCTGCGTTGAACCGCGCAGGCGTGGCCGCGTCAACCTCGCGGACTTTTGTGGCATAGCCTGACGAGGATGCCTTGAGATTGGTGGCCGGCGGATCAGGATCAAAGCGCCCCTCATCGAGCCTTGTCAGGATCTCTTCGGGGCTGTCGCCCAGGTCCATGCCCAGATGATTGACGAGGTGCAGGGTGCCGTCTGCGTCCACCTGCGCATAAAGCGAAAGCTCGGTATAGGACGGTCCACGTTCCACCAGACTGCCGCCGGACGAATTGCACACGCCACCGACGATGGACGCGCCGATGCATGACGAACCGATCACGGAATGCGGCTCGCGCCCCAGCGGCGCCAGCATCTTTTCCAGCGCAAACAGGGTCGAGCCGGGCAGCGCCAGAACCTGCTGCCCCTTGGACAGCGCATGCAGCCCATCCATCCGGCGGGTGTTGATCAGCACCACGTCGCGGTCATAGCTGCCCTTTGGGGTCGAACCTTCGGTGAGGCCGGTATTGGCGGCCTGCAGGATCACGATCTTGTCCGCCGCAACGCAGGCTTGCAGCACCTGCCACAACTCGATCAGCCGCCCCGGCTGCACCACGCAGAGCGCATCCCCAACACCGGACCGAAATCCGCGCCGAAACCGTTCGGTCGCGCGGTCCCCGGTAAAAACATGACGACGGCCGACAATGCCGCGGAATTCATCGATGAGTGCTGTCATACCTGTACCGCCCCTTGCCTTGGCATCGCGGGTGCCGGGTGGCGTGCGGAAAATGACATTGGCCCGGCCAAATTCGGGCCTATCGGTCGCGCGCACTGTGACCCGCCGCGACGGTGGTACCATGCCCACGCAAGACCTCAAGACGTCAGAGCGGGCCGAATGGTCGCAGCGCCGATGACCCGTTGCCGCCGCTCGCAAGACAGAAAGATGGATTTCAGGGAAATGGCAGGGGCAGCAGGGTTCGAACCCGCGACCTACGGTTTTGGAGACCGTCGCTCTACCAGCTGAGCTATACCCCTGCAGGGTCCGATCCGATTACGCGGGCGCATGCCGCTTTGCAAGGGTCAATAGCACAATTGCCATCACGCCGCGCTTCGGACTGGCGGCAATTCCTGCCACACCTGTTGCAGGCGCAACGCACCGAATGCCGGAGACTTATGCGCGTGATCTCCAACCGCCTCGGCCCCTGCGATCGCGAACTCTGGCTTGGTGAGAATACCGTCCTGTACGGTTTCGTCGTCTTGCGCCAAGAGCTTGATACCATCTTGCGCAGCGACGCGTTCAAAACCGTCCCACAGCGCTGCCCGCTGCTGCGCTGTTGCAGTCTGCGCCGCAAGCTGGTCCGCATAAACACCGTCGGGTCCGAAGTAGTCCAAAATGCCAGCCGTCATGAACGGATCGGGCGCAAAGAAAACGGCGTCGCCCTGTTCCGCAAATGCGCGCGCGATACGGTAAGCCCGCGTGCAAATACAAAAATCATGGATTGCAGCCTCCAAAACAGCCCGTGTTGGTTCACTGACCCGCGTGGACTGCCACTGAAAATAGTCCGCAAAAAAAGCAGCCACACGAAGGCGCGCTCCAAAGAACAGAAGCGCATCAAAATCTCCAGGCGCAATATGATCGCGCTGCTGTTCATTGATCTCGATAACCCGCGCTGTGGCATCTGCCTTGGTCATGCGCATGGCGCCATCTTTAAAGTCCATCGCACGAAAAAGCGGCCCTTCGGCCCCCCAAAATTCAACGTCCCATCCGGGGGGCGCCTGGGTAAGGCCCTCTTTCAACCCGCGGGCGGCGCAAGCCATTTGGCTGTCGCCAATGACACACAGCGTCTTATTTTGCAAAAGCGCCAAGCATTGCCTCCTCACACTGCAAATCAAAGGATTTTTCCGGTTGCGATGTGGTCTTGTCTTTCCTCTGTCGTTTGCGTCTGCGCAAAGGGAACACGCGCGTCTGATCGTTGAAAAAATGTGTCATGACCGTCTGAACACCTTCGGGCACCACAGACCGCATGTTCGGCGCAAAGAACATGCCGCGAAACACAGGATGGGTGATGATTTCGAAGGATGGAAAATAATCGACGAACGCGAACCGCTGGGTCGCCCGCCCGGCAACGGCGCGCAGGACCGACTTGGAATATTGCGTGGCCGTCAGGACATGTTCACCAGACGCCGTTGCGGTCAACGGGACTGGCGACACGGTCAAAAGAACGCGCAAGTTAGAGTTCCGGGCGCGCATCAGCTTGATTGCTTGCACCAAAGCAGAAAAAGCACTGCGATTGTCCGCGTTTACAAATCTATGACGCTGCGGATCGAATGCGCCTGCGACGGTTCCCGGGCACAGTGCGTATTCCAAACCGGTATCTGCGTTGACCCAATGCTCCGTGAGCCCAAGGGTAAAAACAAACACGCTGCTTTGCTCGACCGCACGCCGCAACGCGGCGTACGTCTCTTGACGTGCGTCGATCATTTCGGTCTCGGTGGCAAACCCGTTGGGTTCAATCGCTGGTCGCAACGGGTCGAAGTATCGCCCGTCTTGCGTCCAAACCTCTTTGCAATCCGGGCGCAAGCCATAAGCCAGCTCGAGCCATTGCAGCAACATCGACGGTGTGTAGATATTGCCCGTGCGGAAACTGAATACGCCGTATCCAAAGCGCCTGGCGCTCTCCGGGTTTATGTTTGGCGGCGCAGGTTCAAAATCAGTCCAGGAATAATCCCGCTGCGTCAGTGCATTGCCAATGTGCTGGGCAAAGCAAGACCCCGCAGTCGCAATTATGTCCCGTGGCGAAATCGAGAATTTCGGGGACCAAAGACCACTCAGTCCGAAAGGACCCGCATCAGCGACCGCAGTCTTCCAAAACGCTTCAGGCCCCAAGGCCTCGTAGGGATGTGTCACCGCTTTCTCTCAACTGTCCGGCACCACTCTTTTATGGTGGTTGCTGGGGTCGAGTGTGCATCGTCACCGAAAGATTAACAAGTCTGGCGTGCTTCAGGATGCTTTGACAAATGGCAAGCCACAGTTCGGCGACGCGTGACCTGAAAGCGCCGAAGGGGGGAGGAGGCCGACCACCGGCGCCCCTCGTCGCGTCTTTTTGTCTTTTTGGAGGCGACCGTGGGGCCGCCTCGCAGTGTTGCCACCGGGTGTGACGCCTCTGCTCTCGTGACCCCGGATCAGGTCCGGGGCACTGCCGCAGGTGGCGTCCACTGGCGTGTTTCCGCGATTACTCCGTAATCTTGGAAACCACGCCCGCGCCCACGGTGCGGCCGCCTTCGCGGATGGCAAAGCGCAGGCCGTTTTCCATCGCGATCGGTGCGATCAGTTCAACGCCAAAGCTCACGTTGTCGCCCGGCATCACCATCTCGGTGCCTTCGTTCAGCTGCACCGTGCCCGTCACGTCCGTCGTGCGGAAGTAGAACTGCGGGCGGTAGTTCGCAAAGAACGGCGTGTGGCGGCCACCCTCTTCCTTGGTCAGGATGTAGGCTTCGGCCTCGAACTTGGTGTGCGGCGTCACCGAGCCGGGCTTGCAGAGCACCTGGCCCCGCTCCACCGCTTCACGGTCGATACCACGCAGCAGCGCGCCGATGTTGTCGCCCGCTTCACCGCGGTCCAAGAGCTTGCGGAACATTTCGACGCCCGTGCAGGTCGTCTTCTGCGTGTCCTTGATGCCGACGATTTCGATCTCGTCGCCCACGTTGATCACGCCACGCTCGACACGGCCGGTCACAACGGTGCCGCGACCCGAGATCGAGAACACGTCTTCGACCGGCATCAGGAACGGCTGGTCCACGGCGCGCTCGGGCGTCGGGATGTAGTCGTCCACAGCGGCCATCAGTTCCTTGATCTTGTCTTCGCCGATGTTGGCGTCACGGCCTTCCATCGCCGCCAGAGCCGACCCCGCGATGATCGGGGTGTCGTCGCCGGGGTACTCGTAGGTGTCCAGCAGCTCGCGGACTTCCATTTCCACCAGTTCCAGCAGCTCTTCGTCGTCGACCTGGTCGACCTTGTTCATGAACACGACGATCTTGGGGATGCCGACCTGGCGGCCCAGCAGGATGTGCTCGCGGGTCTGCGGCATCGGGCCGTCCGCGGCGTTCACAACCAGGATCGCGCCGTCCATCTGGGCCGCACCGGTGATCATGTTCTTCACATAGTCGGCGTGGCCGGGGCAGTCGACGTGCGCATAGTGACGGTTCTCGGTCTCGTATTCCACGTGCGCGGTGTTGATCGTGATGCCGCGGGCCTTTTCCTCAGGCGCGCTATCGATGTCCTCATAGGAG
>JBCBCR010000237.1:0-4442 GCA_038530495.1 Pseudomonadota bacterium
AGGGCGTATGACCACCAACATCGGAAAAAGACCCGCCGACACCCTTGGCGAGATGGATCTATGGTACGATCTGTGTCCAATCGTCTTTGTCGGCGGGTCTTTTTCCGATGTTGGTGGTCATACGCCCTACGAGCCTGCAGCAGCCGGTGCTGCTATCTTGCACGGCCCGCGATACGCCAACTTTTCCGAAGCGTACGCCGCCTTTCATCTGGCAAAAGCTGCTATCGAGGTCACCGATGAACGGACGTTGAGCCGGGAAATCTCGGACATGCTGACCAATCCGGAAAACGCGGTCGCCCTGGCCCAGAACGCCCGACCAATGGCACAGGATGGTGCGACCGTTCTGCCTGCCATTGCCTCGGGGCTGACCGCCTTTGCCCACGAGCATGCACATGGTTGATCTGACCCAGATCGACGTGATTGCACCCAACTTCAAACGGCGCCTTTCTGGCGTCACGTCGACGGTTGTGCGTCTTGTGCCGCTCCAGGCCGAGGATGTCGCGATCACGGCCTGCGCACCGGTGATGCCGGATCATGTGCCAAACATCGCGTGGCCCCGCCTGTTGACCATGTCGCGGCGCGGGCCGCACGGGGCGCGGGTGTGGCACGCGCGGCGCAATGTGGAGATGATCGCAGGGCTTGTCCTGCGCGCATTGGGCAAAGACCTGAAGCTGGTCTTTACCTCTGCGAGCCAGCGCAAACACACGCGGCTGACCCGCGCCTTGATCGCGCGGATGGACGCGGTGATCGCAACTTCGGCGAAAACAGCGCAATACCTCGAGCGCGCGTCCACTGTGATCCATCACGGTATCGACACCGAAGTATTTTGCCCCGCGCAAAATCGCGACGTCGCGCGGCGTGAGCTTGGGCTTTCGCCCGAGGGGCCGCTGATCGGCTGTCTGGGCCGTATCCGCGCACAAAAAGGCACCGATGTTTTTGTCGACGCTATGATCGGCGCGACCCGCACGCATCCAAAAGCACAGGCCATCGTCCTCGGGCGCGCATTGTCCAAGGATCAGGGGTTCTTGGCCGACCTGAAGGCGCGCGTTGCCCAAGCCGGGTTGGAACATCGCATCCGGTTTCTTGATGAAGTGCCGGTCTGGGACACGCCGAAATACTATCAGGCCATGGACCTCTATATTGCACCGCAACGTTGGGAGGGCTTCGGGCTGACCCCGCTCGAGGCGATGGCCTGTGGCGCGCCTGTGATCGCTACAAGAGTGGGCGCGTTCGAGGAATTGGTTGTCGAAGGCGAAACCGGGCACCTCATCGCGCCCGGCGATGTCAGTGCGATGACCGAGGCGGCGCGCGCGCTTCTAAATGCGCCTGGCCGGCTCGCAGAGATGTCCCGGGCCGCCCGTAAAGACATGGTTGCCCGCTTCCAGCTCCAACAGGAAGCGGACGCCATCACACAGATTTACCGGAAATTGCTGGGGGCTTAGCCCTGTAGCGGCATACGCTGCTCAACCACCTCGGCCCACCACGAGCATCCCGCCGGTATTGCATCGTCGTTAAAGTCGTATTCCGGATGGTGTACCATTGCCGTGTCGCCATTTCCCACAAGGATGTAGGCGCCCGGGCGTTCTTCGAGCATGAAGGCAAAGTCTTCACCGCCCATCACAAGAGGCGCCTCGTCACACTGGCCTGAGATGCTGCGGGCCACGTCTGCGGCAAACTCGGTTTGTTCGTCGTGATTGACCATCACCGGGTAGTTGCGCAGGTAATGGACGTTCACAGTCCCGCCAAAGGTCGCGGCGATCCCTTGGCATATCTCATTCACGCGTTTTTCGGCCAAATCGCGCATCTCGGCGCTCATGGTGCGCACTGTGCCCATTATTTCAACGCGTTGCGGAATGACATTGAACGCTTTGGACGAAGTTTCGAACGACGTAATCGACACAACGATCCGGTCAATCGGGTCCGCGTTGCGGCTGACAATGCTTTGCAGGGCTGTCACGGCGTGGCTGGCCATCAAGGTGGTATCCACGGTTTCCTGCGGTTTGGCTGCATGGCCTCCGCGCCCTTCGAACGTGATTTCCAGCAAATCGGTCGCCGCAAAAAACGGGCCGGTCCGGATCGCAAATTCGCCAACAGGACGGCCTGGCCAGTTGTGCATGCCATACACCTCATGGATGCCCCAGCGCTCCATCATCCCGTCTTCGCACATCTCGCGGCCGCCGCCGCCGCCTTCTTCGGCGGGTTGAAAGATGACCACCACCGTTCCATCAAAGTTGCGCGTTTCGGCGAGGTATTGCGCGGCCCCCAGCAGCATCGCGGTGTGCCCATCATGGCCGCACGCATGCATTGCGCCGTCGGTGCCCGACGCATAGTCGAGGCCGGTTGCCTCGTGGATCGGAAGCGCGTCCATGTCGGCGCGCAAACCGATCACCTTGCCGGAACCTTGCCCGCGCCCCCTGATCACGCCCACCACGCCAGTCCGGCCAATCCCGGTTTCAACCTCGTCGCAGCCAAAAGCACGCAATTTGTCCGCGACCAGCGCGCTGGTGCGATGCGTGTCGAACAGAATTTCGGGGTGCGTGTGGATGTCACGCCGCCATGCAGTGATATCGGCGTGCAAATCGGCAAAGCGGTTCTTGATCGGCATCAGTCGTCTCCTGTGGGGTCAAAGTGCCGGGCCAAGCCGCATCGGGCTGCCATCGGCAAATCGGTCAAAGCGAAACCTGCTTAGAATATGGCCCGGATCGTCGCCAGTAACCAGAGAGGAAAGTACACGACCCACACCCGGACCGATGCCAAATCCGTGGCCGCTCATGCCCGTGCCGACTGTCAGTCCGGGAACAGACGCAATTCGGTCGATCACGGGAACCACGTCGGGCATGGTGTCGATCATTCCGGCCCAAGCCGTGCGCAGGCGTACGGGCCCAAGGTTTGGAAAGCGCGCGGCAAAATCACGTTTGAGTTGGCGCACCTTGGCCGCGTTGGGTTTAGGGTCGAGCAGGCGTTGGCGTTCGAACGGGGTTTGCTCATCCGCAGCCCAGTGCCGCGCGGTGCGCCAACTGTCCGGGTAATCGCGGGGCGCCGCAGGATAAAACCGCGTACCGAACGGGTCTGCCCGCAACTGGGTCAGGAACTTGGGCAGCGCGCGAAAGGCGTCGGGGCCGACAAAAAGTTCGTGAAAGCCGCCCGCCGCGACGGAATACCCTCCGTCCTTGCGGGCACGGAAAGCAATTTTGTCGTCTGCGGCACCGCCCTGATACGCCATGTCCGCGGCATCCAGTGCGGCAACTGTCGCCCTCACGGACAGTTGCGGCAGGCTGACCCCGTGCCGCCGCAGAAAAAGCGAAGACCACGCGCCGCCCGCCAGCACGACCTCGGACGTGGCGATCCGCCCGGCTTCAGTGATGACGCCCGAGATCCGACCCGCAGCCAAGTCGAGGGTGCGCACGGCACACCGTTCGATGATCTTTGCACCCGCACGCGCCGCGATACCTGCCAGTGCTGGCACCGCCACCCACGGTTCGGCGCGCATGTCGGACGCGGTATACATTGCGCCCACGTAGTGCCCGGTCAGACCCGGGATCAGCGTTTTCACGTCGGCGGCGGAAACCATCCGCGTGTCCACACCATGCGCTAATGCGTGAGGCAACCACGCGGCGTATTTTTCCATCTGCGCATCGGTAGGGGCAAGATAAGTGACGCCGCCGGTGGTAAGGCCGATGTCCACGTTGGTCTCTGAGGCCAGCGCGCGCCAGTGCGCATTTGCTTCGATCATGATCGGCAGTTCATCGGGGTCGCGGCCTTGTTGTCGAATCCAGCCCCAGTTGCGGCCCGATTGTTCCCCGGCAATGCGCCCCTTTTCCAGCAGCGTGACAGAGTGACCAGCGCGCGCAAGAAACAACGCCGTGGTGACCCCAACGACACCGCCACCGATGACGACGACATCCGAGCTTTCTGGCAACGGACCCGCAAAGCTGACAGCGCCGAGGCTATGAAATGGAAAGTCGGTCACGATGTGAAGAAATCCTTAGACCGCGATGACCTAGGCGATACCCGACACCAGTTTGCCCATAAACGCGTGGCCCGCATCGAATTGGGTTTGAGTGATGAATTCGTTGGGTTGGTGCGCCTGCGCGATGTCGCCCGGCCCGCAAACGACCGCAGAATACCCGGCCGCCTGAAAATGCCCTGCCTCGGTGCCGTAACTGACCACGTGGCTGCCATTGTCACCCGTGATCCGGCGCACGATGGCTTCTGCAGCCCCATCTTCTTCAGGTGTCAGCGGCGGCACTGCAAAACGGGTCTCGACCTCAATCCGTGCCTCGGGTCGCACGGCTTTCATGCCACGTTCGATCGCGGCCACGTGGGCGAGGTAAGACGCCGTAAGCGCCTCCGGGTCGTCGCCCGGCACGGCGCGGAAATCCATGCCAAAGCGGCAATCCTTGGCGGTAATGTTGTGCGCTGTGCCGCCCTCAATCTGACCG
>JBCBCR010000238.1:0-4360 GCA_038530495.1 Pseudomonadota bacterium
TTGCCGCTGACCGGGCTGGCCGACGAGACCAAGGCACAGATCGATGCGGGTCTGGCGCACGCCGGGCTGCACTGAGCTGTGGTGCGCCGTGAAGGCGCACCCTACGCATCCCAATTGAGCATGTCGCTGCCTGCGAGCGGTGCGCAGTGAATGCGCACCCTACGTCATCCGGCGACTTAGGAAATGTAGGGTGCGCCTTTACGGCGCACCATGCGTCAACGCAGCCCGGCGTGCGCCAGACCCGCATCGATCTGTGCCTTGGTCTCGTCGGCCAGCCCGGTCAGCGGCAACCGCACCTCGTCCGAACACAGGCCCAGCTTGGACATCGCGTATTTCGCACCCACCAGCCCCGGCTCGGCAAAGATCGCCTTGTGCAGCGGCATCAACTGGTCCTGGATCTCCAGCGCTGCGGCATAGTTGCCCTGGGCACAGGCGTTCTGCATCCGGCTCAGCATCCCGGGTGCGACGTTGGCGGTGACCGAGATACAGCCCACGCCGCCTTGGGCGTTGAACCCGTGCGCCGTCGCATCCTCGCCCGACAGCTGCACGAAATCCGCACCGCATGTCATGCGCTGATCGCTCACCCGCGCCAGATCGCCCGTGGCATCCTTCACGCCGACAATGCGCGGCAGCTTGGCCAGCTCACCCATCGTCTCGGGCGTCATGTCGATCACCGACCGGCCCGGGATGTTGTAGATGATGATCGGGATATCCGCGCAATCATGCAGCGCGGTGAAATGCGCGATCAGCCCGCGTTGCGTGGGCTTGTTGTAGTAAGGCGTCACCACCAGCGCCGCATCGGCGCCCACCCGGGCCGCAAATTCGACAAAGCGGATCGCCTCGACCGTGTTGTTCGACCCGGCCCCGGCAATCACCGGGATCCGCCCCGCCGCGGCCTTCACCACGGTGTCCACCACGGTCTCGTGCTCCTCGTGGCTCAGCGTCGGGCTTTCGCCTGTCGTGCCCACGGGCACCAGCCCGTGGCTGCCTTCGCCGACATGCCACTCGACCAGTTTTTTGAGGGTTTCCAGATCCAAAGCGCCGTTCCGAAACGGCGTGACGAGGGCAGGCATAGAACCTTTGAACATTCTCACGCTCCTGTTTTGGGCCTGTTAAGGACCCGTGTTTCAACATGGCAGGCAAAGGGCCTGGGATGCGATGCCTGAGAGTTGAGTTGAATCCCCTCCCGGGCCGCATATGCTCAAGGCTCTGACCATGGCGCCGAAGGAAATGCAAGGGATGAACCGCGCAGGCCGCCTCGCTCTGATGACCCTTATGGCGCTCTGTGTGACGGCGCTGGCGGTGGCGGCGGAACGCCCCCGTCCGCTGGGCTGGGCGCTGGATGCCATGCGCAACGGCAGTTGGGACAACGCCGCCCGCATCGCCGCGCGCGACGGTGACGTGGCCGTCGATATCATCGAATGGCACCGCCTGCGCACGGGCCTCGGCAGCTATGCCGACGTCACCGCCTTTCTCGACCGCCGCCCCAACTGGCCCGGCGAAGCGGCTTTGCGCCGCCGCTCCGAACGCGCGGTCATCGCGCAGGGCGACGAGGCCATCCGGGACTTTTTCGCCGACACGCCGCCCGGCACCGCCCGCGGCATCCTCGCCCACGCCGCCGCCCTGACCGCCGCAGGTCAAAGCGGTGAGGCGCAGGCCAACATCGTTCTGGCATGGCGCACGCGCCCCCTCGGCCCGCAGGATCAACAGCGCTTTCTCGACGCCCATGCCGACCTGCTGGCCCCCCACCACGCAGCCCGGCTCGACGCGATGCTCTGGGCCCGCGAACGCGACGCCGCCCGCGCCATGTTCGATCTGGTCCCCGACGATCAACAGGCGCTCGCGCGCGCCCGCATCGCCCTGCAGTTGCGCCTCGACACGGTGACCGCCCTGACCCGCGCCGTGCCAAAGCCGCTGCAGGATCACCCCGGCCTCGCCCATGACCGCTTCGAATGGCGCATCCGCGCAGGCAACTGGGCCGACGCCAAGGATCTTCTGGAACAACGCTCGACCATGGAAAACGGCCTCGGCCAGCCGCAGGCGTGGGCCAACCGCCGCCGCGCGCTGGCCCGGGACGAGATGCGCGACGGCGAACCGGCCCGCGCCTACACGCTCGCCGCCGCCCACGGGCTTGTCGAAGGGTCCGCCTACGCCGATCTCGAATGGCTCTCGGGCTACATCGCCCTGCGCTTTCTCGACGATCCAGACACCGCCCTCGCGCATTTCCAGAACCACCGCAACGCCATCCGCTCGCCCATCTCGCGCGGGCGCGCAGGCTACTGGATCGGCCGCGCGCACGAAGCTGCGGGCCGCGCCGACGCCGCCGCTGCGGCCTATGCCGACGGCGCCCAGTTCCAGACGTCGTTCTACGGCCTGCTCGCTGCAGAACGCGGCGGCCTGCCGCCAGACCCCGACCTCGACGGCGCCGAGGACTTCGGCGACTGGCGGCTGTCCGACCTGGCCCGCCGCGACCTCTTCGAGGCGGGCATGCTGCTGCAAGCCTCGGGCGCGCTGTCGCTGGCAGAACGCTTTTGGACCCACCTCGCCGAGGACCTCGGGCGCACCGCCGCAGGCCAGCTGGGTCAGGCCGCCATCGACATGGACCAGCCGCACCTGGCGGTGATGATCGGCAAACGCGTCGCCCAACGCGGCCTCACGATCCACGCGCCCTACTACCCGCTGCACCCGCTGGCGCAGGCCGACCTGCCCATGGCGCCCGAAATGAACCTCGCCATCGCCCGCCGCGAAAGCGAATTTGACCCAGCCGTGCAATCCGGTGCAGGCGCCCGCGGGCTGATGCAGATCATGCCCGCCACGGGCCGCGAGGTCGCGAGGAGCCTTGGCAAAGGCGAGGAGCACACGACCGACCGCATGATCACCGACCCGGTCTACAACGCCGAACTGGGTGCGGCCTATCTGTCGCAAATGGCCGCGCGCTACGCGGGCAACGTCGTGCTGATGTCGGTGGCCTACAACGCCGGCCCCGGGCGCGCCGACCGCTGGCAGGACCTCTACGGCGACCCGCGCAACCTTCCGAACGATTTCGACATCGTCGACTGGATCGAACACATCCCGTTCCGCGAAACCCGCAACTACGTGATGCGCGTCACCGAAAGCCTGCCCATCTACCGCGCCCGCCTCGGCGGCGACCCGCTGCCGATCCCCTTCAGCGACGAACTAGCGGGCAACAGCCTGCTGTCGTTCGCGCCACCAGGTGAATAGCCCTGCCGCCACGATGATCGCCGCGCCCAGCACCACGTTCCACGCCAGCGCCTCACCAAACACGGTCAGACCCACCAGCGCGGCAAACACCATCTGGAAATAGGCGAACGGCTGCACCGCACTCGCCTCCGCCACCTCATAGCACTTGATCAGCAACCAGTGCCCCAGCGCCCCGGTCAGGCACAACAACCCCATCCACAGCCAATCGGCGCGCACCATCGGCTCCCAGTACCACAGGCCCACGCCCGTCATCGCCACGGCCCCCACCGTGCCCGTCCAGAAAAAGCTGGTCGCCGCACTGTCCCGCCGCGCCGCATAGCGCGTCAGCAGCCCATAGGTGGCAAACATGATCGCCGAAAGCAGCGGCACCACAGCCGCCAGATCAAACACACCCACACCGGGCCGCAGGATCACCAGCACGCCGCAAAACCCCGCACCAATCGCCAGCCAGCGCCGCCAGCCCACCCGCTCGCCCAATATCGGCCCCGACAGGGCCGCCACGATCAGCGGATAGGCCGCAAAGATCGCATGGCTCTCCACCAGCCCCAGCAAGGTAAAGGCGCTCACCATCACGCAAATCTCGGCCGCCAGCAGCAGGCCCCGCCCCGCCTGCAGCAACGGCTGGTCCGTGCGCGCTGCCGCCCGCACACCACCCGCCTGCCGCCCGGCAATGGCGATGACAAAGGCCGCAAAAAACCAGTACCGGATCATCACGACCATCAGCACGTTGTATTCCGCCGCCAAGTGGCGCGAGATGCCGTCCTGCGCCGCAAACACGACCGACACGCCCATCATCAACGCGATGCCCAGCTTGGTGTTGCTGCCCGCGCTCACCCCAGCACAGCCTTCGTCATATGCCGCTTGCGGCCAAAGCCGGGCGCGCGTGTCACCGTGAACCCCGCCGCTTCCAGCCCCCGCCGCACATGCCCCGCCGCCGTGTAGGTCGCCGCTGTGCCGCCGGGGGCTGTGTGCCGGGCAACCTGCGCCATCAGATCGGCACCCCACAGCTCAGGGTTCTTCGCCGGTGAAAACCCATCGAGGAACCACGCATCCGCCGCGCCGTGCCAGAGCGGCAACGTTGCTCGGGCATCGCCCGAAATGACCTCCACGCGGAGCCAAGGAAGCTCCAGCGCGGTCT
>JBCBCR010000239.1:0-4354 GCA_038530495.1 Pseudomonadota bacterium
CGGGCAGCGACCGCTTTTCGCTGGCTCTGGGCACCATCGCCTATCACGAGGCGCTTCTGGTGATCGCCCTCATCGCGCTTGGTCTCGGCCTTGGGCTGGCCGACAACCCCTTTGCCTTCTGGACCTTCGCGGTGCTGTTCTTTGCCCGCGTTTCGGCCAAGCTGAACCTGTTTCTCGGCGTCTCTCGCATCCACACCGAGTTTCTGCCCTCGGCCCTGTCGCACCTGCCGACCTACTTTCGGCGCGCGCAGATGAACTGGCTGTTCCCGCTGTCGGTCTCTGCCCTCACATTCGCCGCCGCCTGCTGGCTCGAGCGGCTCTATACCGCGCAAACGCAAGCCGATCAGATCGGCTTTGCCCTGCTCACGGCGCTCACCGCGCTGGCCACTTTAGAACACTGGGTGATGGTCCTGCCGATCCCGGACGAACGGCTGTGGCGCTGGATGCTGCCCGCGCCACAACCTCAAAAGAACCAAAAGACCCAAGGGGGACATAATGGACTTTGACGCATTGTTCCAAACGCAGATCGACGCGCTGAAAAACGAAGGCAACTACCGCATATTTGCCGAGCTTGAGCGCCAGTCAGGCGCGTTCCCGCGGGCCAAGTGCCACAACGACGATGCCCCAGACGAGGTGACGGTGTGGTGTTCCAACGACTATCTCGGCATGGGCCAACACCCGTCGGTGATCCGCGCCATGAAAGAGGCGATTGACGCCTGCGGCGCAGGCGCGGGCGGCACGCGCAACATCTCTGGCACGAACCACGCCCACAAGCTTCTGGAACAGGAACTGGCGGACCTGCACGGCAAGGAAAGCGCGCTGCTGTTCACCTCGGGATATGTCTCCAACTGGGCCGCGCTCAGCACCCTGGGTGCGCGCCTGCCCGATGCGGTGATCCTGTCGGACGAGTTGAACCACGCGAGCATGATCGAAGGCATCCGCCATGCCCGCTGCAACAAGGTGATCTGGCGCCACAACGATCCCGAAGACCTCGACCGCAAGCTGGCAGCCCTGCCCGCCAATACGCCCAAGATCGTCGCCTTCGAAAGCGTCTATTCCATGGACGGCGACATCTGCCCGATGCAGGAAATCGTGGAGGTGGCCGAAAAGCACGGCGCGATGACCTACCTTGATGAGGTGCACGCCGTCGGCCTCTACGGCCCGCGCGGCGGCGGCATCTCGGAAGAGCTGGGTCTGGCCGACCGCATCACCCTGATCGAAGGGACGCTGGGCAAGGCCTACGGCGTGGTCGGTGGCTATGTCACCGGGTCCGAGGCGCTGTGCGATTTCATCCGCAGCTTTGCGTCGGGGTTCATCTTCACCACTGCCCTGCCGCCCGCGGTGGCGGCAGCGGCCCGCACGTCGATCCGGCACCTCAAACAGTCCGATCAGGAACGCCTGCTGCAACGCCAGCGCGTCCGGCACCTGCGCAAGCGGCTGGACCAAGAGGGGATCCCCCACATGGAAAACCCCAGCCACATCATCCCCGTGATGATCAAGGATCCGGTGAAATGCCGGATGCTGAGCGACTACCTGATGCAGCGCTACGGCATCTACGTGCAGCCGATCAACTATCCGACCGTGCCCAAGGGGACAGAGCGGCTGCGCTTTACGCCGTCGCCCCTGCACAGCGAGGACGACATCGAACATCTGGTCAACGCGCTCAAGGATCTGTGGAAGCAGTGCGCCATCGCCCACGCAGTGGCCTGACACTGTCGCGAAGAAAGCGCGTCAGCGCTTGATGAGCATCAGCGTTCCAGCAGGTCTAGGATCAAACCGGCGACCTGCTCGGGCGCTTCTTCATGTGCCAGATGCCCCAGGCCCTGCAGCGCGTGCACGTGCGTGTCGGCCATGCGTGCGGCGACGGCGTGGGACACTTTCGGCGGAACCGTGTTGTCCTCGGTGCCAACAATCAGATCCACGCGGCCCTCATGCGCTGGCAAATTGTCAAGCAGCCCGCGCAAATCCCACTGCGCCATCATCTGCAACGTGCCATCCACGTGCGTCTTGTCACCGACCAAACGACGGTACAGGGCATAACCTTTGTCATCCAGGCGTGATCCGGTGGACTGGATCAGGGTGCGCACCCGCTCGGGACTGGATGACGCGCTTGAAAACAGGGTCGTGGCAAAGGGCATCGCCGCCAACGCCTTGGCCATCAGCGGAAAGATCAGGCCTGCAAGTCCCGGAAACTCCCCCAGTGCAGCGTTCAACCCTATGACATGCTGCCCCGTGCCCCGCGCCATCTGCAACGCCACGGCACCGCCCGCGGAATGACCAATGATCACCAGCGGCGCCCAGCCTTCCTGTCGGCACAGCGCGGCAATGTCGTCGGCCATTGCGGGCAAACTGCTGCGCTGCCGTGCGCCCAGCCGGGTGAACCCATGGCCGGGCAAATCCACGGCGACGACTTTGAACCCGGCGGCAAAGATCGGGATCAGATCACGAAAACTGTGCGTTGACCCGCCCGCGCCATGCAACAGCAGAACAACGGGCCCTTCGCCCGCCTCTTGCACGTGCCAACGATGCACTGGCCCTGTGATCTGGCGGGAGGTGTCCGCCAGCGGCCAGCTCTCGATCTCGGACCAGTCCATGGGCGCCTATGCCCGCACCGCGGCGTCCACTGCGGCACTGACCCTTGCTGCATCCGCGCGCGGCAGGGCGATGTAGGCGCCATCGAGCGCGCCGCTGAGATCGCGCAGCGACGGGGCCGGTCGGTTGCCGGTGTCGATGACGAGCGCATCGGTGCCCTGCGCCCGGATCGCATGGGCGATCGTGGTGGCATCCTGCGCGGCGGTGCCCCGCCCCGGACTGCCATCCAGCGCCACGTTGGCGCGCCCATCGGTCAACACGATGATCGTGGGTGTCATCCCGTGGCTCTGCGATTGCGCGGCCATCTGCATCGCTGATTGCAACCCGGCGGCCAGCGGTGTGCCACCGCCCCCCGGCAGGCCGGACAGCTGACGCTTGGTCTGTACCAGCGACCGCGTCGGGGTCAGCAGGGTTTCCGCCTTGTCGCCCCGGAAAGAAATCAGCGCGACGTGATCGCGACTTGCATAGGCGTCGGCCAACAGTATCTCGATCGCGCCCTTGGCCTCGCCTAGCCGCGCCATCGCCGCCGATCCCGAGGCATCAACGGAAAAGATCAACAGCCTGTCGGAATGCTGCTGGTACCGCCTGACACGAATGTCCGACGGGCGGATGAGCAGGCCCGTTCGTTCAGGCTGTGCCTTGCGGCGCATCGGCTGCCACGGGGCGGCGGCACGCAGTGTGCCAATCAGGTCGATGCGCGCAGATCCACCCAGTGTGCCGGGACGCGAGGGCAGGGGCCGCCCGCGCCGATTCGACCGCCGCTTGCGGCCCGCGCCACTGCCTTTGGCAGTGCGCGCCGCTTTGGACCGGCCCAGCCGTTCCAGCACACCGGCAGGCAACAGCGCCTGCACGGCCTCGATCAGCATGTCCGTATCCAGCATCGCCTGCTCGGCTGTTGCGTCATCGGGCGTGGTGTTTTCCTGCGCCGGCGCGTCATCGGAGCGGTGCTCCTCTTCCGCTTCTGGCAGCTGTGTCGCCCGATGCGGATAAACCAGCGTGGCCGCCGTTTCGACATCGACCGCGGTCAGATAGGTGCGCCCGTAAACCAGCGCATGCGCCCGTGCTGCTTGCAGCGCAAACAGCGGCGCGCGCATGGATGCGATGCCAAACGCCGCGGCAAGCTCGGTCAGTTGCTCAATCGCCTTCTTGCCCGAGACCTTTGGCCCACCCGGATCCGGCGGTGTGATATCCCAATCCGGTGGCATGCGCCCCTCGGGTTCAAGATGAAAGGCCACGCGATCCGCGAGGCTCTGGGGCACCGCTTCCTCGTCTTCGATCCCTTCGTCTAGGGCCAAAATGCCCTTTATCAGAGCCTGATCAATCAGCTGCGCCAGTTTCGCGGCCAAATCGGGCGGGCAGCGTTCAGCCATCGGCAGGATCGCGCCGCAAGTTTCGGTAAAAAGCCCCTGCCCATGAACCACCCGCCCCGCGGCCAGCGTGGCCGCGAGATCGACACCGCCAAACAGTTGCTCGTCGCCAATCGTCAGCGGCACCTTGCGCATCGGCACCGTCGCGCCATAGGCCGCCACCACGGCGTCGCGCGCAGGCCCCGCGCGCATACGGATCACGGCACCGCCCAGATGCACAGGGTCAATCGCCAGCAGCTGCAGGGCGAGGTGCGCGTGATGCCAGCTGTGGTGGGTCATCGCCGGTTCAGGCCAGCACGGTTTCAACCGTGCGGCTGACACGCGTGGCGCTGCCCGCCTCATCCAGCGGATCGCGGCGCAATCTGTGGCGTAAGGCCATCGGTGCAATGGTGCGG
>JBCBCR010000240.1:0-4337 GCA_038530495.1 Pseudomonadota bacterium
TGTCGGAGAGATGATCGAGCGCATTGAGCAGCCGTCGCCGAAGCCAGACCAGCGCCAGCAGAGCAAGCGCAAACACGGCCGAGATTCCCGGATTGCCAAAGGCACCGGCAAAAATGAAGATGTCAGCGACGTTGAACACAAACGGATTGTCGATGCCGCAGCACGACATGTTGAGGAAATCCAGAACAAAGCCATAAAGCAGCCGGTCCAGCACGTTGGCCAAGGCCCCGCCGATCAGAAGCCCCGCGCTGATTTGCGCCAGCGCAGGCTGCGCCCGCCGGGTCATCCACCACAGGACGGCCGCACAGATCACCAGCGCCACGCCAATCAACGCCCAGACCGGAATGCCGTAGCCAAGGCCAAAGTTGATGCCCCGGTTTTCGCCATAGATGAACCGCAACAGCGGCGGCGCGACGTCGATGCTCTTGAACGCGGACACACCCATCACATGGATCACGAGGTACTTGCTGACCTGATCCAGGACAAAGGCGATGACCGCTGTGAGGCTGAGGAGTTTCATGCGTTCAGTGCCGGAAATGCCGCATGCCGGTAAAGACCATGGCAAGCCCGGCTTCATCTGCCGCCGCGATCACCTCGTCATCGCGCATCGACCCGCCGGGCTGGATCAGCGCGGTGGCGCCCGCCTCGGCGGCGGTCAGCAGCCCGTCGGCAAAGGGAAAGAACGCGTCCGAGGCCACGACAGACCCTTGGGTCAGCGGCGCGGGCAGGCCCATGACCTCCGCCATGTCCTGCGCCTTGCGCGCGGCGATGCGCGTGCTGTCAACGCGGCTCATCTGGCCTGCGCCCACGCCCACGGTCGCGCCGTCTTTGACATAGATGATGGCGTTGGATTTCACGTGCTTGGCCACAGTCCAGGCAAACAGCATGTCGCTCAACTCCTGGTCAGACGGGGCGCGTTTGGTGACGACCTTCAGGTCGCTTTCGGTGATCCGCCCAACGTCCTTGTCCTGCACCAGAAAGCCGCCCGCCACCTGCTTGACCGCGACATTTGCCGCCGATGCATCGGCCAGACCGTCCGTGGTCAACAGACGCAGGTTCTTCTTGGCGGCAAAGACGTCGAGCGCAGCCTGATCGGCACCGGGCGCGATCACCACCTCGGTGAAGATCCCCGCAATCGCCTGCGCCGTCGGGCCATCCAGCGGCTGGTTCAGCGCGATGATCCCGCCAAAGGCGCTGGTGCGGTCGCAATCAAACGCGCGGGTATACGCCTCTTCCAGCGTGGAACCGGTGGCCACGCCGCACGGGTTGGCGTGCTTGATGATCGCGCAGGCCGGGCCCTTCCCGGCAAACTCGCTGATCAATTCGAACGCGGCATCGGTGTCGTTGATGTTGTTGTAGGACAGTTCCTTGCCCTGATGCTGCGTCGCCGTGGCCACACCGGGGCGCGCCGAACCATCGGTATAGAACGCCGCCGCCTGATGCGGGTTCTCGCCATAGCGCAGGGTCTGCGCCAGCGTCCCCGCAAAGCTGCGCCGCCGCGGCGCACCGCCCACGGCGCTGGCCATCCATGTGCTCACGGCCGTGTCATAGGCGGCGGTGCGGGCATAGGCCGTCTGCGCCAGCCGCTGACGCAGCGGATAGGTGGTCTGACCGTCATTGGCGGCCATGTCGGCCAGCACCGCATCGTAATCCGCGACATCCACAACGACGGCCACGTCGCCATGGTTTTTGGCCGCCGACCGGATCATCGCGGGGCCGCCGATGTCTATATTCTCGATCACCTCGTCATAAGCGGCGCCCTTGGCCACCGTTTCTTCGAACGGGTAGAGGTTCACCACCACCAGATCGATGGGTGCGATATCGTGTTCCTGCATCGCGGCCACGTGCTCGGCGTTGTCGCGCAACGCCAACAGGCCGCCATGCACCACCGGGTGCAAGGTCTTCACCCGGCCGTCCATCATCTCGGGGAACCCCGTGGCCTCGCTCACGTCCGTCACGTCAAGCCCAGCCTCCCGCAGCGCCCGCGCCGTCCCGCCTGTGGACAACAGCGCCACGCCATGCCCCGCCAAGCCCCGCGCAAACTCCACCAGTCCGGTCTTGTCGGAAACGGAAATCAGGGCGCGGCGCAGGGGGGCGAGATCGGGCATATGCAGGGTCCTAGTCTTCTGTCGGCTCGGTGCCCGGCGTATCGCGGGCAAGATCGCGGATGCCAATGGCAGTTTCCTGCGCTTTGGACAAGGACCAGCGCACCCGTGTCGCATATCCCAGCGCCAGACCCGACAGCACAATCTGCTGCGCGGCCCGCGGTTTCAGGCGGCCTTTCTCCAGGTAAACACTGGGTTCCAGCGCCAGCCCGCGGGTGCCGTCATGGCGAAACACCCAGATCTCACCGCTTTTCAGCGCCATCGAAACCGCCGCCCCGCCCAGATCAATCGCGGCATCCACCTCGGGGTGCAGGTGGAACCGGATGGCAAAGGGGATGCCCGCCAGCTTGCGCGCGTCCATCAGCCGATCAAACACGCGCTTTTCAGGGTCTTCCATGGCCAACAGCATGTCTTCGCCCGCCATGCCGCGCCCGTCAAAGGTCAGGTCCAGTTGCCGCGCATGGGTCAGCCCGTGACTGGTGCGATACCCGTCATGCCCGCCCTGAAACTGCAATCCATCTGGCGCTTGTTTCATCTCGATCGGCACATGGGCCGGTCCAGAAATCAGCCGCTCTGTCCCGCTGCCCTTTTCCGGCTCGCCCAGTCGCGCACTGGAATAGCCGTTCAGGCACAGTGTCGAATGCGACGGTGTCGCGCGCCCGGCGCGGCGCCAATCGGGGCCAAAACTGGCGCCGGACCCGCAATTGACGATCAGGGGTCGCCGCCCCGAGGTCAGTTCGAACGCCAAGGTCGAGGCGTGCGCGTTCTGGCTCGCCATTCCGCTGGGCGGGGGTGCTGCATCGACGATGACCGACGTACGGCCCGCGCTCAGCCGCACGAAACCCATCGACAGGCCATCGGGCGCACTGCTCTTGATGCCGGACGCCGCCAAAGCATGGTCCAGCCAGCCTTCCTGCCCGCGGCCACCGCCATGAAACCGGGCCAGCGCGCCATCCGAATGGCGCAAGGTCCGCAATGTCGGCGCGATGCGCTCGATCGCTTCCTGCTGCGCTGCAGGCACTTGTGCGCCATGTTCTTCCAAGGCGGCGGCAGTCCACGTCAGCAGGGTAAAGACTTCGAGCAATTCTTCGGGGTTGCGCGTCGGCAACCCGCCCTGATGGTCGATTTGCGTGCGACACTCATCGGCCAGCGCGGTGACCACCGGTCGCGCCAAGTCCTTCAAGCTTTCGAGCGAAAAACCGGCGTAGATCAACCCGCACAGTGCCTCGAACCGCGCCACCCCGGGGGCCGCTGCGTGCCAGCGCTTGGCCAGAAACTGTGTTTGCCCGGCAAGTGACTTGTAAAACGCATCCGACGCGCCCGCCTCTTGCCCGCGCAGCAAAAACAGCGCGTGATTGATCCATCGGATCAGCCTGCGCCCGGTCAGATCCGGTGTCCAGCCCGGGCCGGTGCCGCGCCCATAGCGTTCGATCCAAGCCCAAAGCCAGTCCTGCCCCAACGCCCGCGTCGAAGGATCACCGACCGCCGCCAGATCATCGAGCCATGCAAAGCCATGGATCGCCTCGATCCATGCCGCATCCGGCGGGTATACATCCCAGATCAGATCGCCCTTGGCTTCGATCAAAGTGCCTGCAAACAGGTAATTGCCCGCCACCAACTGCCGCCCGCGGGCAAAGCTGCCGATGGTGCGCGGCTCGGGTGACGACACGAACGCCGTCGCCGCCTGCGCCCGCGTGGCGCGGCGCGCATGCCATCGGTTCAGGAACCTCGCTTTCCGCGCGGAAAACCCGGTGGAATTGGACATCGACACTGCCTCGACCTGATGGGCACCTTCGGGTGCTCTTGCGCGGCACCTTACGCGCCCGCGGCGGGCATGTCACCTGTCGCTAGCTGTCCTTGCGCAAACAAGCGATATAGAACCCGTCCATCCCGCCATGATCCCGCCAATAGTCGGGGCGCAGCCGCAGCCCGCCTTCTTCGGTGATCCATGCCGGATCAATGCCCGGCCGGTCGAGGGCTGCGCGGTCCGTGCGCAGACCAGTGTGCCGCGCAAGCGCTTCTTCGATCTGCACCTCACCCTCGTCGGGCAAAAGCGAGCAAGTGCAAAACACCAGCCGCCCGCCGGGCGCCAAGAGGGTCAGCGCATGATCCAGCATCCGCGCCTGCATGTCGATCAACGCGCCAAAGTCCGATCCATCCTTGGCATAGGGCAGGTCGGGATGCCGCCGCATCGTGCCCGTGGCCGAACACGGCGCATCCAGAAGGATCGCG
>JBCBCR010000241.1:0-4336 GCA_038530495.1 Pseudomonadota bacterium
GATAGAAATCAAAGATTTCCGGCCCAATCGCCTCACCCGCGGTATAGCCCACGCGCACCCGGGAAAACCCCAGCGTGTTCTTCAGCGGGCCATAGATCATCAGATCGCCCAGCGCGTATGTCAGCCGGTCCATCAGCCCGACGCTCTCACCGTCGAGGATCGCAGGGCCCACCCTGCGCGCGTGATCCATGAACTTGGCAAACAGCCACTGTTTCAGCCGCCCGGCATCCTCCATGCGGATCATCACCTGCGTCAGCTGCGTCTCGAATACCCGCGGCGGGGCAAAGTAATAGGTCGGCCCGATCTCGCGCAGATCCACATGCATGGTCTCGGCGCTTTCGGGGCAGTTGGTGCAGAACCCCGACCACAGCGCCTGTCCCACCGAAAAGATGAAATCGCCCACCCACGCCATCGGCAGGTAGGCGAGGATGTCATCGGACTGCCGCAGCCCGTCGAATTCCGACGACGATTTCGACGTCTCAATCACATTGCGGTTGCTCAGCACCACGCCCTTGGGCTTGCCCGTGGTCCCCGATGTGTACAGCATCACACAGGTGCTGTCGTAATCCAGCGCGGCCACGCGCTCGGCCAGAACGGGGCCCAGCTCATCCCGCTTGGCACGGCCCGCCTCCTGCACATGGGTGTACTGGTGCAGCTTGGAATGGTCGTATTTCCGCAATCCCCGCGGATCGAGATAGATCATCTGCTCGAAATTCGGCAGCTGATCCTGCACCTCGATGACCTTGTCGACCTGCTCCTGATCACCCGCCACCACGAACCGCGCGCCACAGTGATCCAGCACATAGGCCATCTCTTCGGCCACCGCGTCCTGATACAGCGGCACCGGCACGCCGCCGCACATCTGCACCGAGATCATCGACCAATAGAGATACGGGCGATTCCGCCCGATGATCGCCACGTGATCGCCCGGCGCCACGCCCAGATCCAGCATGCCCAGCGCCAGCGCCTCGATCTCCTCGCGCGCCTCGGCCCAGGTCCAGCTTTGCCAGATGCCGAACTCCTTCTCGCGGTAGGCCGGCGCATCGCCAAAGCTCTTAGCGTTGCGCTGCAACAAGGCCGGGACAGATGTCAGCCCGCTTTCGCCCATGGGCGTGTCGTTCACGATGTTTCCTCCCGTGCGCCCCTTGATGGGGGCGTCTTGTGATCGCCTGCGCGATTCCCCTATGCACCAAGGATGCAGGACAAATGCTGAAGGTCAATTTTTTCCTGATGTTTTCGCAAACCTTACGAATTGTAACAGCAGCGCCTGCGCCGTTGTGCGCGCCGTGGAACCGGTGCTAGCCATGACCCATGTCTCAGGACCTCGCCACATCGCTGACCACATCGGGCCTGAACCTCATCGCTCAGGCGCTCAGCATTTACGACAAGGACCTGCGCCTTGCCGTGTGCAACGTGCGCTTTCAGCAGATGTTCAACCTGCCCGATGCGCTGGTGACCCCGGGGGCGGATTTTGCCGAAACCATCCACTATGTCGCCAGCCACGGCGAATATGGCGAGATCGACGATATCGACGCCTTCGTGCAGGACCGCGTCGACCTCGCCCGCGCGTTCAAACCGCACTATGTCGAACGCACCCGCCCCGATGGCCGCTCTATCTCGATCGAGGGTGCGCCACTGCCCCAAGGCGGCTGGGTTGCCGTCTACACCGACATCAGCCAGATCAAGAACCAAGAGGCGCTCTTGCGCGCGCGCGCCTCTGATCTGAACGATCAGGTTCTGGCCCATGCCGAGGCGCTCAGCGCGTCGAACCGCGCGCTGGTCAGTTCGGTGTCCGCACTGGAAGAGGCCAAGCGCCAACTGACCGAGACAGAGGCCCGCACGCGCCTGACAACCCAGATGATGCCGGCCCACATCGCCCACGTGGACGCCTCCGGCACCTACACCTTCTCCAATCGCCGCCTCAGCGCGGTGTTGCCGGGCCGGTCGTCCGATATCGTCGGCAAACCCATAGCCGAGGCCCTGGGACAGTTCGCCTTTTCCCGGATCAAGGACACGCTGATGCGCGCCTATGCCGGCACCCCCGGCGTGCTCGAATTCACGGACGAGGCCAGCGCCCGCCACATCCGCGTGGCCTTTACCCCCGATGGCGCGGGCGGCACCTACATCCTGTCGATGGACGTGACCGAGGAAACGCAGGCCCGCGTGGCCCTCGAACAGACGCAAAAGCGGGAACTGGCGGTGCAGATGACCTCGGGCCTGACGCATGACTTTTCCAACCTGCTGACCATCATCCTCGGCCTGCAATCGAAGCTGACCCGGATCGACGGCCTGCCGGACGAGGCGCGCGCGCTCATCGACGGCACCCTTGCCGCCACAAGGCGCGGTGGCACACTCCTGCGCGCCATCTCGGACGTAACCGCAGGCCGCGACCCGCGCCCGCAGGCCACCGCCCTTGCGCCGCTGCTGGATGAAATCGCGACCCTCGCGCGGTCCACCCTGCCCGACGGGCTGACACTGGTCATGCCGCTGGCGCCACCGCCGGGGCGCTTCATGCTCGATCCGGGCATGGTGCAGGATTCGCTATTGAACCTGATCCTCAACGCCCGCGACGCCTGTGGCCGGTCGGGCCGCATCACGGTGGACGTGGCCGCCTTGCACGACACGTGGCTCGAATTCACCGTGACCGACACCGGCCCCGGTTTCTCCGCCGAAGCGCTCGATATGGCGTGCGATCCGTTCTTCACCACCAAGGGCAGCGAAGGCTCCGGCCTCGGCCTGCCACAGGTCTACGACATGACCAAACGCTCGGGCGGGCACCTGCGGCTCGACAACCCCGGCACCGGGGCGCGCGTCCGCCTGCGCCTGCCCCAGCGCACCGCCCCCGAACTGGGCGAAGGGCTGGTGCTGCTGGTCGAAGACGACGCAAGCTTACGCGAACAGTTCCGCGACATGATGATGGACCTCGGCCACGCCGTGATCGAAGCGGGCAGCGTCGACGAAGCCATAGCACTCAGCGCCGACATCCCCGACATCACGCTGGTCCTGTCGGACATCAACCTTGGCACCGGCACCCGCAGCGGCGTCGACATCGCGCGCCAGTTGGGCGGCGATCTGCCGGTGATCCTTATGACCTCGCTGCCGGGCGACGACCCCCTGCGCGTCGAGGCCGCGCAAACCGCACCGATCCTGCAAAAACCGTTTTCCGCCCGCGACTTCGTGGCACTCTTCTCACCGCAGGCCGCCCAATGACCGCCCCGCTGATCGCCATTCTCGATGACGAACCCGAGGTGCGCGCCATCCTGTCCGACGCGCTGCAAGAGGCCGGCTTTCGCACCATCGGCTATGGCCGTGCGTCCGCGTTCGAGGCCGGATTGCGCACCCATCCCCCCGACATCTGCCTTGTCGATCTGGGCCTGCCCGACACCGACGGCCTGACACTGGTGCACCGGCTGGCGCTGGAACAAGGCGCCACCGTGATCATCATCTCGGGCCGCGCGCAGGTGCAGGACCGGATCACCGGGCTGGAACTGGGCGCCGATGACTACATCATCAAACCGTTCGAACCGGCCGAGGTCGTGGCCCGCATCCGCGCCCGCATCCGGTCGGCCAAAACCGCCCCCCGTCCCAGCCAGCAGGCGCAGTTCAACGGCTGGACCGCCAGCTTTGACAACTACACCCTGCGTGACGCAGACGGCCTTGAAACCCCGTTTTCCCAAGCCGAAGGCGAGGTGCTGCGCCTCTTCCTCGAAACCCCCAAACGCCTCATCAGCCGCGCCCAGATGCAGGAACAACTGGGCGGTGCCGCAGGCGACAGCTTTGACCGCGCCATGGACGTCCGCATCAGCCGCCTGCGCACCAAACTGAACGAAGACCCGAAAAACCCGCGCCTGATCAAAACGATCTACGGCGCGGGCTACATCTTTCTCGGCGACGTGACCTGGGGCTAGATCGTGTCTTCCAGCTTGTCACCGCCCGATTGCGTGACCTTGCGCTGAACAAAGGACCCGATGAACGCCCCCAGCACCAGCTTGGCCAAATCCATCAACTGCGCAGGCGACTCGTCCGCCCCCGTCAACTCCATCCCCAACGACAGGAACACCAGCAGCACGCCCAGACCCGCGGTGGCCAGCGGCAAGCCGGTAAACCCCAGCTTGGTAAACAGCCCCGACCGCCCCGACAGCGACGCAATCCGGATGTACTGGTTCACACCACCCTCGTTCGGCTTTTTGATCAGTTCGGTCAAAAGCTTGCGATCCTTCGTCGGAATGACCTCGGCCCCCACGCTGACCGCGCGCGACACCACCCAGATCCCCATCAGGATCGCCACCAGCGACGTGACCAACAGGATCACCGCCTGACTGTACTGGTAAAACAG
>JBCBCR010000242.1:0-4279 GCA_038530495.1 Pseudomonadota bacterium
CAACGCATTCAGAACGCTGGACTTTCGGATATGGTCGAGTTCAAGTTGCAGGATTACCGCGACGAGCGCGGCACCTATGACGGCATCGCCAGCATCGAGATGTTCGAGGCCGTGGGCGAGAAATACTGGCCCACCTATTTCAACACCGTGCGCGACCGGCTGAAGCCCGGCAAGAACGCCACGCTGCAGATCATCACCGTGACCGACCGGCGCTGGAAAGTGTACCGCCGAGGCGTTGATTTCATTCAGAAATACATCTTTCCCGGGGGCATGTTGCCCAGCCCCACAGTGCTGCGTCAGCAGGTGGTCAAGGCGGGGCTGGCGGTGGAGAAATCCATCGAGTTCGGGCAAAGCTACAACCTGTCCTTGCGCCGCTGGCACGAGACGTTCAACGACCGCTGGGACCAGATTGCCGAGATGGGGTTTGACGCGCGGTTCCGGCGGATGTGGAATTTTTATCTGACCTCTTGCGCGGCCACGTTCGAAAGTGCCAACTGCGACGTAACGCAGATCACGATCAAACGCCCCGGATAGATCCATGAAAGACCCGCACGATGCCTAACGCCGCCAAACTGTTTGCGGCTGTGGGCCTTGCGATTCTGGGGATCGTGCTGTCGACCATCGTGATGGGCCTGTTCGAGGAGGATACCAACTTTGGCTGGTTTCTGCCGATCAATGCGGTGATCGGGCTGGCGGTGGGCTGGGTGTTCATTGGTCCGCGGACGGGGCGGGGCACGATATCAGCGATCAACGTGGGCTTTACCGGGACGGTGCTGTTGATCCTGTGGGGGCTGTTTCTGCAGGCCTGTTACAAGATGTTCGACCTGTCGATGAAGGGCCGGATTGACAGCGTGTCGGAGGCGCTGACCGAAGTGATGGAGATCATGGCCGAATGGGCACTGCTGATGTCGACGGTTCCGTTCTGGGCCACAGCCGTGATCGGCGGCATTATTGTGGGCCTTGTGGCCGACAGGGCGGGACGCGTCTGGCGGTGATCCTGACATGACCGCGCTGTTTTTCTTTGGCACGCTGCAATATGTGCCGGTGCTCGAGATCGTGCTGGGGCGCAGAGCGGCGGATCTGGACATACGCGCCGACACGCTGCCGGACCACGCGGTGTTTGCCGCTGCCGAAGGGCCGTTTCCGATGATCGTGGCCGCACCTGGCGCCGAGGCGCAGGGCATCGTGGTGGGCGGGCTGTCGGACGCGGACATCGCGCGGCTGGAATATTACGAGGCCGGGTATGATTTCGATCTGCTGCCGCATGTAACGCGGGCGGGCGCGGATGTGCGCGTGTTCTTTCCCGCCGAGGCCAAGTGGACGCCGGATGGGCCATGGGATCTGGACGCGTGGGCGGCGCGTTGGGGTGAGATGACGGAACATGCCGCGCGCGAGGTGATGGGCGTCTATGGCCGTGTGCCTGCCGACCAGATCGCGCAGCGCTATCCGCGCATTCGGGCGCGGGCCTGGTCCAAGGTGCTGGCGCAGCGCGGGCGGCATGGCGCGGGCACGTTTCAGGGTCGGGTGGAACTGCAGGCGCACGCGCAGGCCTATGCCGGGTTCTTTGCGGTGGATGAGTTCACCTTTCGCCACGAACGGTTTGACGCCACCATGTCCGAGCCGCTGGCGCGGTCGGTGTTTCTGGTGTCGGACGCGGCATTCGTTTTGCCCTATGATCCGGTGCGGGACCGGGTGCTGCTGACAGAACAAGTGCGCACCGGGCCGATCATTCGCGGCGACCGGCATCTGTGGCAGTTCGAGGGGATCGCGGGGCTGATTGATCCCGGCGAGACGCCCGAAGAAACCGTGCACCGCGAGGCGATGGAAGAGGCGGGCATCACGCTGGGCCGGTTGGAGCCGGTAGGCGAATGCTATGCCTCGTCGGGGTCGAGCACGGATTTCTTTCACATGTTCGTGGGGCTGTGCGACCTGCCTGACGGGATCACCGGTGTGGGCGGCGCTGCGGGCGAGGGCGAGAACATCCGCACGCACCTGATGCCGTTTGCCGACCTCATGGCCATGGCCGAGGATCGCCGCTGCGGCAATCTGGTGCTGGCGCATCTGACCTATTGGCTGGCCTTTCACCGCGACCGGTTGCGCCGCGCGGGTTGAGGTCGCGGCACGCCACCGCTACATCTGAGCGCGCAACAGCACATGAAAGTCCGATCCCATGCACATCGCTTCTGACCTTGCCTCTGCCGTGGGCAACACGCCGCTGATCAAATTGCGCCGCGCCAGTGAAGAAACGGGGTGCACCATTCTGGGCAAGGCGGAGTTCATGAACCCCGGCCAGTCGGTCAAGGACCGTGCGGCGCTGTCGATCATCAACCACGCCGTCGCCAGTGGCGCGCTGCGCCCCGGCGGCACCATCGTCGAGGGCACCGCGGGCAACACCGGCATTGGGCTGGCGCTGGTGGGGGCGTCGATGGGGTTCAAGAGCGTCATCGTGATCCCCGAGACCCAGAGCCAGGAGAAAAAGGACATGCTGCGCGTGGCCGGTGCCGAACTGGTCGAGGTGCCCGCGAAACCCTACAAGGACATCAACAATTATATTCGTTATTCCAACCGGTTGGCGGACGAACTTGCCAAAACCGCGCCCCATGGTGCGATCTGGGCCAACCAGTTCGACAACGTGGCCAACCGGCAGGCGCATATCGACACGACCGGCCCCGAGATCTGGGAACAGACCGGGGGCAAGGTGGACGGGTTCACCTGCGCCATCGGGTCGGGCGGCACGCTGGCGGGCGTGGCCGAGGTGTTGCAGCCCAAGGGCGTGAAGGTCGGCCTGACTGACCCCGAGGGCGCGGGCATGTTCAAGATTTACACCGGCGAGGACAACCCCGGCAATTCGATTACCGAGGGGATCGGGCAGGGCCGGATCACTGCCAACCTCGAAGGGTTCACGCCGGATTTTGCCTACCGTGTTCCGGATGCGGAGGCCTGTCAGATCGTCTTTGACCTTTTGGCCGAAGAGGGGCTGTGCATGGGCGGATCGACCGGCGTCAATATCGGCGGCGCCATCCGGCTGGCGCGTGAGTTGGGGCCGGGCCACACCATCGTGACCATCCTGTGCGATTACGGCATGCGCTATCAGACCAAGCTCTATAACCCCGCGTTCCTGCGCGAAAAGGGCTTGCCGGTGCCCGCGTGGCTGGAGCGCGGACCGTCCGATTTGCCGCAGATGTTTGAGGAGGCGTGATGCGCCCCAGACCGTTTTCGTGGCTGGTGCGCGCGCTTGCGGGCGCGGTGATGTTGTGCTGGGCGGCCCTAGCTGCGGCACAGGACACCGGGCCGGACTATGCCGCGTGGGGCGAGGTGGCCGCACGGGCCGAGGCCGCGGTCGAAGCGGCGCGCGCCTCGGACGAGGCTTTGGCCAATCTGCGCGCCGAAGTCGTCGGCTGGCGCACGCAGTTTCAGAACCAGCTTGATGCCAATGCCAGCCGCATCCAGACGCTGAACGACCAGATCGGCGCCCTGGGCCCTGCGCCTGAAGAAGGCGCAACCGAGCCCGAGGAGATCGCCGCGCGACGGGCGGAGTTGACCGCGCAGCTGGAGCGGCTGAGCACACCGCGCCGGACCGCCGAAGAGGCATTCAGCCGTGCCAACGGGATCGTCGGCGAGATCGACGAGATCCTGCGCCAGCGCCAGACCGAACAGCTTTTGAATATGGGGCCGTGGCCTGTGAACGTGCGGCTTTGGCCCGAAGCGGCGCGCGATGTCAGCGAGACGGTGCAGACCACGCTGTCGGGGATCGGTCAGGAATGGTCGAACCCGTCGACCCGCACCCGCGCGCGGGACAACCTGCCCCTCGTGCTGGCACTGACCGCGCTGGGGCTTGCGCTGCTGGCGCGGTCGCGCGCGTGGTCCGAGGCGCTGGCGCGGCGGTTGTCGAAATCGGCGGTGTCGTCGAGCGGCGGCGTGGCGGCCTTTGTGGTGTCGTTGGGCCAGATCGTGCTGCCGATGCTGGGGCTCTTGGCGCTGTTGCGCGCGGTCGGGGCGACGGGCCTTTATGGCCAACGCGCCAACGTGATCCTTGACGCGCTGGAGCCGATGGGGCTGAGCGTGTTTTTTGCGCTGTGGCTGGGCAGTCGCGTGTTCCCGCGCGACCCCGAGCAGTGGTCGCCGCTGGCGCTGCCGCATGAACGCCAGACCGAAGGGCGGATCTACAGCACGGTACTGGGCATCGTTTTTGCGCTGCAGATCCTGTTTGACCGGATCGCGGATTTCGAGCGCTACGCGGTCGAGACCATCGCCGTTCTTGATTTTCGGAAAATCAAGA
>JBCBCR010000243.1:0-4217 GCA_038530495.1 Pseudomonadota bacterium
GCTTTCGGCCAGTTCCAGCGCGCTGGAAAAGATGCCAAAACCGATGCGCGTGGCCACAGTGGACAGGTGGTTCGACTGACCGGCGATCAGCTCTTTCTGGCTGAGGGTGACGGTTTCGGACAACACAATCTTGCCGGTGGCGGCCTGACACAGATCGACCGTGAGCCGTACGGCGTCGTCTGCCGCCGCGAAGTGGCCGGTGACCACGTAATCGGCATCCAGCACCTCGGTCACTTGGGACAGTTGCACCAGATCACTGTCGAACTGGCGGGTGGACAGGTGCGAGACGACCTCGACCAGATAAGACCGCGACAGCACGCGCGTCAGTTCGCACGACAACCATTCGCCCATCCGCGCGGTGGCGGGGTCGATCATGTGCTGCACGAAGGGCAGCACCGCGATGCGGGGGGTCATGTCGCGCCCGGCCTCGAGCACCTGGAAGGCGCGGCTGCCGTGAAAATTCCGTTTCTCGGCGACCCAGGCATCGAATTTGGGATCGCGCAGGTCGACGCCATCGAGGAACAGCCCGTCGGACGGATTGCCCAGAAGGCGCACGCGGCTGACGTCGATGCTGACGTCGGCCATGCTGGTGGTGAACAGCAGGTCGAAATCGTCGCCCATCAGCTTGCGCAGATCGGACAGCGACCGGCGCAGCGATGAGCGGCCATGCTCTTCGCCTGAACGGGACCAGAGCGTCTGGTACAGCATCCGGCGCGAATGGGTGCCATTTTTGGACGTGGCCAGCATCGCGATCAGCGCACGGTGCTTGGCCCCGCGGATATCCAGCGGGGTGCCATCCGACCAGTCGCAGGCAAACCCGCCGAACAATCGCACATTTAAAATTCGTTCTGACATCGATTTCTGTCCACCTTCCCCGCGGTAAAGTTTCATTAAAAGTCACGTCAGGGAAGTGACTTCACGTTTTTTTCACGCGACGCGCCAAAGGCGCTGCGGCATGTATGACGATGTTATGACAAGTAGCGTTCGTTCACTGCGAAGATCTCCGGACCCGGATGTGGTCAATGTTGAGGACTTGCCCGATTTCTGCGCCAAATGGCCGGACATCGCGCCGCAAGCACGTGAAATATTGCTGGGTCCGGAGTCCCCGCACAAGGAAGCGTTGGTCAAATGGATGATCGCGCTGACGGACCGGGTGCATTTTTCAGATTTTCGATAATTTTTAAAGGTGTTGGTTAAAGAAGCGGCAGCGCAAGCGCTGTCGCAACCAACGCGATCAGGCCACCGGCCACAATCTCGACCATCGCCATCGAGCGCCGGGCCGCCTTATCCGACAGTGTCCGGGCCAGCCCGTCTGACAGGCTGACGCGCGCGCTGACCGCGGCAAGCGCCACGAGAACCGTAACGGACGCGGTCCCCAGCCCCATGACCAAGGCCCCCGCGACACCCGCCCACGGTATGCCAAGGGCAAAACACAGGATCAGCAGGAACACGGCACCTGTGCAGGGCCGTATGGCCACCGACGCGACAAGGGCTGCGGCATCGCGCAGGGAGGTTGCCTGTTCCGCCTCGGCGACCGTTGGGCCGTGGGCGTGGCCGCACGTGTCGCAGACCCCGTCGTCGCCGTGATGGTGGTGGTCGTGGTTGTGTTTTTGATGGGCTGCCGTCGCCCAGAGCTTGCGCGCACCGCGGATCAGAAGCCACAGCCCCACAAGTGCAATGGCGCCGTAGCTGGCCGGGGCCAGCACACGGTCGGCGGTGTCGGTCATCTGGTCACGGGACCAGCCCAGCACCCACGCCCCCGCCGCCACCAACGCGATGGCAGTGACAGCCTGCGCTAGGGACGACAGCACAGCGAGCATCGAAAGCCTGCGCGCCGTCACCCGGGCCGCGGCGCCATAGCCGCCGATTACCAGCTTGCCATGGCCCGGCCCTGCGGCGTGGAAAAACCCGTAGGCCGCGCACAGCCCCATGAGCGTGGCCCACGCGCCCGGTTCACCCGCGCGCACCGCACGCAAGCCGCCCGCGAGCGCGCGTTGTGCCTGTTCCTGCCCTGCCGCCGCCCAGCGCGCCACATCCGCCATGCCGCCGAAGCCGAAGAGCCAGACCAGCGTGGCCAGCGCCGCCGCGACAGTGCCCCACCGGATCAGTTGCACGAGAGTGTGACCGTGTCGGCAAAGCTTTCACCGACCTCCGGATAGGCCGCTTCGACCTGGTCCGATGGCATGGCGTAAAGCAATTCCTCGACCAGCGTGTAGGCCGCGTCGAGATCGGCGGGGGTGACGCTGGCCTTGCAGGTGCCGTTGACCTTGACCCGACCGGTGAGCGCGTAGGCGGTGTAGAAGGTGGGGTCGTACGCCTTGACCTCGACCCCGTCGGCGGGGCCCGAGGCGGCGCGGAAATGGCTGGAGGTGATCAGCCCGCGCCTGACGCTGACCGCACCCGGTTGCGGCGGGCCCAGCGGCACCGGTTTGCCCGCGCGCGTGGCGTGGGTGTCGCCCGCATACCCGGGCTGCCAGTTCATATCGAAGCCTTGCAACTGCGCGAGCTCGGCCTTGGTCAGGCGGCCATCGCCATCGGGATCCAGCCCCATGTCGGCCATGATCAGTAGCGAATAGAAGTCATCATAGGTCCAGCTGACTTCAACCCCTTGCAGGTTGCCCGCGTCATCCACCACCACCCGCAAGGTGGTGTCCACGAAAATGTGCGGATGCGCGGGCGCAAGTCCCGGCAGCAGGCACAAGATCAAGGCAAGGCATTGTCGCATACCCGAAGATTTAGCGATCCGCCGGGGCCGCCTCAAGCCCGCCCGGCGCGCGTGGGCGGATTTGTGATTGCCGGACGCAGGCTGGCCTGCCAGCATGTGGCCATGGATGTGACCGTCGAAGACCTGAATGGGCACCGGTTTACCGTGCGGCGGTGGGGCGATCCGGATTTGCCGCCGCTGCTGATGCTGCACGGGTTTCCCGAGTATGGCGGCGCGTGGGCTGGGTTGGCCGAACGGCTGTGCCATCGGTTTCATTGCATCGCGCCGGATCAGCGCGGCTATGGCGCGAGCTATGCGCCGGGGGACGTGCAGGACTATGCCTTGCAGCATCTGGTGGCGGATGTCGCGGCACTGGCGGGGGGCCAGCCGGTGGTGGTCATGGGTCACGATTGGGGCGCGTCGGTGGCCTATGGGCTGGCGATGTTCCGGCCCGAACTGGTGTCCCGGTTGATCGTGCTGAACGGCGTGCACCCGGTGCCGTTCCAGCGGGCGCTGGCCGCCGGTGGCGCGCAGGCGGCGGCGTCGCAATACATCAACTGGCTGCGCCGGGACGACGCCCATGAGCGCCTGGAGGCGGATGATTTCGCGCGGATGCTGTCGCTGTTTTCCTCGCATATGGACGTGGGCTGGCTGACCGGTGCCGCGTTAGAGGCGCAAAAGGCGGTATGGCGGCAGTCGGGCGCGCGCGGCATGGTCCATTGGTACCGCGCCTCGCCGCTGGTGGTGGCGGATCCTGGCGTGCCCTGCACGATGCCGGACCTGCCGCTGGACCGGCTGCACGTGCGGTGCCCGCACCTGTTGATCTGGGGCGCGCGGGATACAGCGCTTTTGCCCGAGGCGACGGAGGGGCTGGAAGACTTTGCGCCGGATTTGACGCGGGTGGTCGTGGAGGATGCGGATCACTGGATCTGCCATCAACAGCCCGACCGGGTGGCGCGCGAGGTGCTGGGCTGGCTCAGCTCGCCCGGTTGAGCGGCGGCAGGGCGCATTCAACCGCGTGATCGTCGTCCCATTTGGCCCGTTCGGCCCTGAGATCTGCGCGGTGCGCACGCACCAGCGCGTGGGTGTCCTGCACTGAAATGCACAGGCGCGCGGGCGGCCCCAGCGCCTGCGCCGCACCATGGGACAGCGCCGGCATGGCCGCAAAAAGATCGGCCCGCACCGCCGCATCAAAGCTGCGCAGGATCGTATCGCCGGGATAAAAGCTTTCGGTTGGGGTGGCTTCGGCCCAGATCACCTCGTGCCGGGGCAGCAGCAGATGCACGTAATCCACCCGCCGCACCCCGCGTTTGCGGCGCACACCAGGCAGACCGGTCAACCCTTTGGCCGGGGCCAGCACGTCCCTGACGCCGTACATCCGCCATACCGCGCGCCAGCGCAGCAGCACCCGGTGCTGGCCCGATACAACCAGATCGCGCGCCGGTGTGCCGGGGCCAAGCGCGCCTGCGCGGATCAGGATCGGCTGGCGGTCCCCGGCAATCGGCGGGCCGCG
>JBCBCR010000244.1:0-4130 GCA_038530495.1 Pseudomonadota bacterium
CGTCAGTGACAAAGAGGCCCGGACACGGGCGGATGCGTTCTATGCCGCGATCAAATCGCGCCGCACCGTGCGCGACTATGACACCCGGCCCGTGCCGCAGGACATCATCGAAGCCTGCATTGCCGCCGCGGGCACCGCCCCATCCGGCGCCAACCAGCAGCCCTGGCATTTCGTCGCCGTCCGCGACGCGCAGACCAAGGCGCAGATCCGCGAGGCCGCCGAGATCGAGGAACGCAAGTTCTATGACGGCGGCGCCAGCGACGAATGGCTCGAAGCGTTGGCCCCCATCGGCACCGACGCACACAAACCGCACCTGACCGACGCCGCCTGGCTGATCGTGGTCTTTGCCCAGCGCTTTGGCGTGGCCGAGGATGGCAGCAAGGTCAAACATTACTACGTGCCCGAAAGCGTCGGCATCGCAACCGGCATGCTCTTGACCGCGCTGCACATGTCGGGGCTGGTCACGCTGACGCACACGCCCAACCCGATGGGGTTTCTGCGCGAGCTTCTGGGGCGGCCCGACAATGAAAAGGCGACGATGATCATCGCCGTGGGCCACCCGGCAGCAGACGCCACCACCCCCACCATGGCCAAGATCAAGAAACCGCTGGACGAGATCCTGACGATCCGCTGACCGTCGCCGGTTTCGAAACAATTCCTTAACCATGCCCCACTTCTGCCGCGCTTTAGCGTCAGAACGCTCGCATTGAGCAGTGAGGTAAGAGTTATGACGACGTGGCAGGACGAAGCATTTGTAAACCGGTTGGCGCGACTTGATCAAAGCCATGCGCATCGCCGAAAACGCTATAAATTTCTCGTGGACGGATCCGGCACGGCATCAGGATCGTCGCTTGGTCGCGCACTTTCGCTGACATCGGCGGTCCTCATCGGCTGTCTGGCGGTGCTGATCTCGCGCTATGCGATGTTCCAGACCCAAGGCACGCCGAACGGCACCGCCGATCCGGGGCTGGCCATGATCATCGACGCGCTCTTTGCGTTCTGCATCGCCTTCGTGATCCGCATGACGCTGGACATGACATCGCGCATGCATTTCTCGGCCAGCATCATCGGCGTGTTCATCGCGCTGACCACCGTGCACAACCTCGTGCATGCCTACCCCGAGGCATGGGCCCGCGCCTTTTCCAACGAATGGGTGCAGCACATGACCGAACATACCACGCCAAAATCGCTGTATATTCAGGGGCGTAGCTTTCATTTGACCGAAATCGTGACCTTGACCAGGCAGGACGCGGGGTAAACCATGTCTCAGGATGTCTTCGGGGAACGGCTCAGCCGACTGGCGGAAACGCACACCATCCGGGTGGAAACCCAGACCCAACAAGCCGCGGCCAAACAAGGGCGCACCCCGCAATGGCTGCGCAACCTTGGCTACCCGGCGTCGATCGTGGGCGCGTGCCTGCTGGGTATTCTGGCGGTTGCGCTGTCGCGCTACTGCATGTTCCACATCACCGGCGTGCCGGACCCGAACGGCGATCCCGACATGACGATGATCGTCGATGGCGCGCTGGCCTTTGCCATCGCCTTCGTGCTGCGCATGATGTTCTGGATGACGGACAAGGTGCACCTGATCGCCAAAACCGTCGGCATCTGGATCGCCCTGATCACCATGCACAACCTCGTCCACGACTTCCCCGCGGTTTGGAGCGCTGCGTTCTCGCCCGAATGGGTCGAGATCACCACCCGGATGACAGAGCCGCGCACGCTCTATTTTCGCGGGTTGAGTTTCGAACTGGCGGGCATGCTCTCTGCCGAAAGCAGTGCACCAGCCAAACCGGAAATCAAGATCAACCGGTTCTAGAACCCGGTGGGCATCCGCCCGCCAGACCCCCGTGCCGATAAAATTTTCCTTTCTTTCTAACGCGCGGCTGAATTAACCTTTCGCGCAAGGCTCATAGTAGGGCCGGCTCAACAGAGGGAATGAACGATGGGCAAACGGGACGATCTGATTGCGCAATATGCAGACGATCTGAAAAACAAGTGCGGTATGACAGCGGACATGGACCTGCTGACCAAGGTGACGATCGGCTGTGGCCCGTCGATCTATGATGCAGATGCATCGACCGTGGCAGGCAGCCAAAAGTCGGAACTGGAAACCGTCAAAACCAATTTTCTGATGAAAAAGCTGGGCCTGCCCGACGGGCCTGAGCTGATGGACGCCATCGACAAGGTGATCGAAACCTATGGCAAGTCCGAGCGCAACAAGTACCGCGCCGTGGTCTACTATATGCTGACCAAGCATTTCGGCAAAGAGTCGGTCTACGGCTGACCCCGATCACATCCAGACAAACGCCCGCTCATCTCGGCGGGCGTTTGCGTTTGAATAGAATGCAAGACATTCAGGATTTGCGCGACGCGCACCGGCTGCGTATATCACTCGTGACCGACCAGAAGGGTCAGTCCCGAAATTCAACCGATCGTGTGGTGGCCTATGGGAGTGCACGTAAGGGTGAGTAAGGGTTCTGACCGTCCCGGGTCAGAACCCTTTTATTTTTCGACATTACAGCAGCGTCAGCACGGTGCCGATCAACGTGCATCCGAACGTCGCAAACCCACCGTCGATCACCGCCAGCTTGATTGGTCGTCCGGCAAAATTGCTGTTGGTCAAAAGCCACGGCACCACCAGAAACAACCCGATCCCGAACCCGGACCCGGCCCCTTCGCCCACCGTGTCGATCCCGCTCAGCACAAACACGTGCCGCATCATGCCCGCCACCAGCAACATGCCGATGGCATTCATGATATACAGCATCGGGTCTTTGCGGTTCGCCGGTTGCCCGGTCTCATCCAACGGCACGCCCGACACCGCCATCCACGGCTTGGCAAAAACCGAATACCAGATCGCACCGAAAACCATCGCCGCCACCGCAGCCACCACCACTGCCAAATATCCCATGACACCTCTCCCTTGGCTGTCCACCACCGACAACTTGCCAAGACAACGCCGATTTTCAAAGGATTTTAGAAACAGACCCAAAGCATCCCGCGTCGTCTGGCCATCAGTTTGACTCACTGAAAACGATCATCCGCGCAGAACAACGGCTCATGTCCCGTCCGACGCAACGCATCGCCGAACACTCCGAAACGAGCCCCCGCTGGCACCGCAGCACCCCCATGACCCGCGCTCAAACCGTCGAAACATTGGCCTAAAAGGCCGTTACCCTAGGGATCGACACCCGCCATCGTGCACACGATGCGCCATTCGTCCTCGGTCACCGGCTGCACCGACAGGCGCGAGTTTCGGATCAACGCCATCTCCGCCAACCGCTCATCCGCCTTGACCATGTCCAGCGTCACCGGCGTATCCACCGGCCCCACCGCCTTGATGTCCACGCACTCCCAACGGTCATCATCCGTTGTGCTGTCGGGATGCGCCTCGGCGATCACCTCGACAATGCCGACAACCGCCTTTTCCGTCTGCGAATGGTAAAAGAACCCCCGGTCCCCAACCTTCATCTCGCGCATGAAGTTGCGCGCCTGGTAGTTGCGCACGCCGTCCCATTCCTCGCCCGCGTCGCCCTTTGCGACCTGCTGGTCCCAACTCCACGTGGACGGCTCCGATTTGAACAGCCAATACCGCATCATTCTTCTCCCAACGGGCGGGCCATCAGCCGGGCCATCGCCTGCGCCACATCTACGCGCCCCGCCACAAGGTCCGCAACCGCCGCACAGATCGGCAGGTCCAGATCGGTGCGTGCCACCAACGCCTGCGCCGTCGCCGCCCCTTCGACCGTAATCGCCGGATCAAACGCCTCACCCCGGCCCAGCGCCTGCCCCAGCCGGTAATTCCGCGACAGATCCGACGTGCAGGTCAGCACCAGATCGCCAAACCCCGACAGCCCCATCAAGGTCTCGGGCTGCGCACCCATCTCCAGCGCCACGCGCTGCATCTCGGCAAAGCCGCGGGTCATCAGCGCCGCACGCGCACTTTCACCCAGCCCGGCACCCGCCACGGCACCACAGCCAATGGCAATCACGTTCTTCAACGCGCCACCAATCTCCGCCCCCGTCACATCGCCGGTGCGATACAGCCGCAAAACCGGCGTCGACAGGTCTTCCTGCAACCGCTGCGCCGCGACACTGTCGGCACAGGCCAGCGTCAGCGCCGTCGG
>JBCBCR010000245.1:0-4107 GCA_038530495.1 Pseudomonadota bacterium
CCTCCGAGGTCGAGGTGCTGCGCGCGCGCGTCCTGATGGGGCGGGTCGTGGATCAGCTCAACCTCACCGAGGACCCCGAATTCAACCGCCGCCTGCAGCCGCCGGGACCCGTCGCCCGCCTGCGCGCGCAACTGCCGTTCCTGCCGCAACCCAATGCCCGCGCCGCGCGCACGCCCGAACAGACGCGCGATGCCACCGTGTCGGCCCTGTTGCGGGCGGTCACCGTGCGCAGCGTGCCCCAGACCTATGTGTTCCGCATCGCCGTCGAGACCGAGAACCGCCAGAAATCGGCGCTGATCGCCGACACGATCGCGCAGACCTATATCGACAACCAGCTGGAAGAGAAGTTCAAGGCGACCGAGACCGCAACCGCCTGGCTGACGGGCCGCGTGTCCGAACTTCAGATCACCCTCGAAGAGGCCGAGATCGAGGTCCAGAGTTTCAGCCGCAGCACCGATCTGGTCTCGCCCGAGACGCTCAGCGCGCTGGAACGCCAGCTCAAGGATCAGCGCGACCGCCGCACTGACGCCGCCGAGGTCGTGGCCGAAAGCACCGCGACGCTGGCAGCACTTGAGGCCGCCCAAAACAGTGGACAGGGGCGCGCAGCCCAGGTTGCGCTCTTTGACAGTGACCAGATGACCCTCTTGGCGCGCCGCGCCGACACCGATGCCAATGCCGCCGAGGCCGTGGACCGCTTTTTGACCCAACAGGCCCAGCAACTGGAACTGAACCGGGCGCGGGCCACCTCGCAGATCGCCACGCTTGATCCCTCCATCGCCCAGCTGGACGAACAGATCAGCCAGCAGAGCGCCGATCTCATCACGCTCCAGCAGCTTTCGCGCGAGGCCGAGGCCACGCGCCTGCTCTATGAATACTTCCTGACCCGTCTCAAGGAGACCGCGGCCCAGGAAGGCATCCAGCAGGCCGACAGCCGCCTGCTGTCGAGCGCCGTGGTGCCCAATGGATCGTCCTCGCCCAACAAGCGTCTGGCGATGATGATGGCAGGCGTGATCGGGGCGATGCTGGGTCTGGCCTGGGTCCTGCAGCGCGAGGTGCGCACCAATGTCTTCCGCGATGGCCGCTCTCTGGAGGCCACGACCGGGCTGACGGTGCTGGGCCAGATCCCGCTTTTGCCCATGCGCCGCCGCATCAAGCAGATGAACTACATCGTCACGAAACCGGCCTCGGCCATGGTCGAAGCGGTGCGCAACATGCGCACCTCCCTGCTGATGCCGCGCGACGGGCGAGCCCCGCAGGTGATCTTGTCGACCTCCTCGGTCCCGGGCGAGGGCAAGACGACGAACTCCATCGCGCTGGCCCACAGCCTCGTGGGGACGGGCAAATCCGTGCTCCTGATCGAAGGCGATATCCGGCGCAACACGCTCAAGAACTACTTCCTGACCAAGACATCAGAGGGCGAGGCGTCCCGCGGTGGACAGGGCGGTCTCGTGACCGCGGCCAAGGAGCCCGAAAAACTGGGCGATCTGCTGATCACCGATACCCAGATCGGCGCCCATGTCCTGTTGGGCGAAAACACCCGCGAAAACGCCGCCGACTTCTTTACCTCGGCCGCCTTCGAGGAGCTGATGGCCACCCTGCGCCAGACCTACGATTACATCATCGTGGATTCCCCGCCCGTCCTTCTGGTGCCCGATGCCCGCATCATGGCGCGCCACGCCGATGCGGTGATCTTCACGGTGCTGTGGAACGGCACGGGCCGCGAGCAGGTGCAGGAGGCCCTGCGCATGTTCGCCAGCGTGGGCCAGGACGTGACGGGTCTGGTGCTCAGCCAGATCAACCCGCGCCGCGCCCGCTCCTACGGGTATGACAGCTATGGCTACGGCTATGGCTACGGCAAACAGAACTATTACACGAACTGATCGGCCCGCGCCTGGAGCGCCGGGCGCAACCGCTCGGGGGCGACGGCGGCGATATGGGCCGACAGGTCCCGGCGGAACCGCGCGGCGTCAAAGCCCGCCGCATGGGCCATGCAGGCCTCAGGGATGATGCTGCCGCTTTGGGCCTCGAACGCGGTCAGCGCGGCCTCGGTGGCGTCCACGCTTTGCGCGTCAAACAGCAGGCCCGTCTTGCCGTGGACCACCGTCTCGCAGGCCCCGCCCTTGCCATAGGCGATAACCGGGCGGCCCGACATCATGACCTCGAGCGGGATGATCCCGAAATCTTCGACGCCCGGAAAGATCAGGGCGCGGCAGTCGCGGTAATTCTGCTTGAGAACCTCGAAGGAGACCCGCCCCAGAAAGGTGACATTGGGGCCTGCCCGGCGTTCGAGATCGGCACGCGCGGCCCCTTCGCCGATCACCACCAGCGGGCGGCCCGACCGGGTGCAGGCATCCACGGCCAGATCGGGGCGTTTGTAGCTGACCAATTCACCGGCATAGAGATAGGGCGCATCCGGGGCAGGGGCCTGCACAGTCTCTTGGGGCCGGAAACCTTCCACATCCACCGGCGGGTGGATGACATGGGCCTCGCGCCGCCATGTCTTGGCCACACGGCGCGCGATAAAGGCGGAATTGGCCACGAAGTGATCGACGCGGGCCGCACTTGCGGTGTCCCACAGCCGCAGCCCCGGCGCAAAGAGCGGCATCGCCATGCGCGCCAGCCGCCCGGCCTGGGACTGATAGATCCAGTAGTGGTCCCAGATGTAGCGCATGGGCGAATGCACGTAGCACAGGTGCAGCGCGTCGGGGTCGGTGATCACCCCCTTGGCTGGCCCCGATTCAGACGAGATCACGACGTCATAGCCGGTCAGATCGAACGCCTCGAGCGCGCGCGGCATCAGCGGCAGGTATTTCTGGTAGTGTTTGCGCCCGCCCGGAAGCCGCGCGATGAAGCTTTCGGTGATCTTGTGCCCGCGCAACCGCTCCGACAGGTTTTCGGGGATGGCCACATGGGTAAAGATGTCGGCCTCGGGGAAGATCTTCGAGATCTCCTCGATGACCTTCTCGCCCCCCCGCATACCAACGAGCCAGTAGTGAACGATCGCGATGCGCACGGTTGGTCTTCCGCTTGGTAAATGCCTTGGCCCCGCGTGTTGCGGATCGGGGGGCCAAAGGCAAGGGGCCTAAGAGGCCGGGGGAGAGCCCCGTCAGAAGATGAGGATCTCGTTTGCCATATCGTTGAGCGATCCGGTCAAAAGCGCATTGGTCAGCGTCAGGATGTTGCCGCCGCCGAAGTTGAAGATCACGTCATCGCCCGAGGTGGTCACGTAGGTCGACGCCAGAAGCGTCGCGCCATCGGTGGGGCCGGACGGATCGCCCGACCACAGCGCATCATCGAATTCCAGCAGGTCGGTGTCGATCTTGAAATCGGTGATTTCGTCGATGTCGAAATTCGTCCCGAACACAAAGGTATCGGCCCCGTTTCCGCCGGTCAGCGTGTCGTCATTCTTGCCGCCAGTGATGCGGTCATTGCCCTTGCCGCCGCTGATGACGTCATTGCCCGAACCACCGCCATCGAGGAAGTCGCCGTTTGCGCCGCCGTTGATGATGTCGTCACCACCCCCGCCGTTGATCGTGTCGACGCCGCCTTCGCCATTGAGCGTGTCATTGTCCTGACCGCCATTGATGGTGTCTTCGCCGTCGCCGCCAAAGATCTTGTCGCGGCCCGCATCGCCGTTGAGCGTGTCGTCGCCGTCGCCCCCATTGATCGTGTCGTTATCGGCCCCGCCGCTGATGTCGTCATTGCCCGCGTCGCCGTTCAGCACGTCCACGCCGGCGTCGCCGTTGATGGTGTCGTTGCCGTCACCGCCATTGACCGTGTCGTTGTTGCCGCCGCCCACGATGATGTCGTCGCCTTCGCCACCGTCGATGGTGTCCTTGCCACGCCCGCCGTCGAGCGTGTCGTTGCCCACACCGCCGTCCAGCTCGTCGCGCCCGTTGCGGCCACGCAATTCGTCATCGCCGCGCATGCCCATCATTATGTTGCCATGCAGGTTGCCAAAGGCGATGTCGTTGCCGTCACCCAGCACGATGTTTTCGAACACGGCAGCGCTTTTCTGCAGGCTGCCCCAGGCCTCGCCGTCGACGGTAAAGGTGCCGCGGCGATCCATGTCGATCACGATATCCCCATTGCCGATCCCGTCGGAAT
>JBCBCR010000246.1:0-4064 GCA_038530495.1 Pseudomonadota bacterium
CAAGACAACGATCGTCAACGCCGTCGCAGGGCTGATCACGCCGGACCGCGCGACAATCCGGTTGAACGACACGGTCTTTGACGGCGCGGGCACCCACCTGCCGCCACATCGTCGTCGCATCGGCTATGTCTTTCAGGAGGCGCGGCTGTTTCCGCATCTAAGCTTGGCACAAAACCTCGATTATGCCAGCCGCTTTGGCGCCCGCCCGGCAGGGCGGACAGAGATCATTGATCTGCTCGGATTGGGCGATCTTCTGACACGCGCGCCGGCCACGCTGTCTGGCGGTCAAAAGCAGCGGGTTGCCCTTGGCCGGGCGCTGCTGTCGGACCCGCAGCTTTTGCTGATGGACGAGCCGTTGGCCGCGCTGGACGCCCCGCGCAAGGCCGAAATCCTGCCCTATCTCGAAGCGCTGAAACGGCAGACCGGGGTGCCGATCCTCTATGTCAGCCATGCGATGGACGAGATTGCGCGCATCGCGGACCGGATGGTGGTGATCGAGCGCGGCGCGATCAAGGCGCAGGGCGATCTGTTCGACGTTTTGTCGGACCCGGCGCTGACCCCGCTTTTTGGCGTGCGCGAGGCAGGTGCTGTTCTGCGCGCGAAAGTGCGCGAACGTGCGCCGGACGGACTGACCCGGGTCGAGACCGGCGCAGGGGATCTGCATCTGCCCGGTGTCCATGCACCCGAAGGGTCCGACATCCGTCTGCGCGTGCTGGCGCAGGACGTGATGATCGCCCGCGACCGGCCACAAGGGATCAGCGCGTTGAACATTCTGCCCGCGCGGATCGAGGCGCGGTTTGCCGGGGACGGTCCCGGGGTGGCCCTGCGCCTTGCCGCGGGGTCAGAGCACCTGCTGGCCCGGATCACGGCGCGGGCATGGGCCGCGTTAGATCTCGCGCAGGGTGATGAGGTCTATGCCGTGATCAAGGCCACGTCGGTGGCCCCCGGCGCTATTTCCGGGGCAGTGACAGCGCAGACCTGAGACGGGTCACCGCCTCTTCGTGCGGGATGTCGGCCTCGATCGCCAACCGGCGCAGGCCGAAATGCACATGCGCGATATCGGTGTAATAGTTGACGTAGGCATAGTTCGTGGCGGCCCCGGCCGCGGCGCCCAGTACCGGGATGGTTTGCGCGGCCAGCTTCTGACCCAGTGCGGCGGCGAGTTTTGGTGCCACCCGCGTGATCAGCGCCTGCATCGCCGCCCCGCTGATGGCCATACGCGCGGACAAGAACCCCACATCGGCCCCATCGTCATGTGCCAGTGGACCGGCGGCGGCAAAGACCTGCACGCAATCAAAGCGCACGGAGTCTGCGCCCGGGTCAAAGCCGTGTTCGACCGCCACCCCTTCGATCAGGCGCAAGAGCATCGTGGTCGTCAGCGGCAGTTCGGCCAGCGCCGACGGCAATCCGCCAAAGCCCCCCGCCGCGCCAAGGCCCGCGCCCACCGCGCGGTTCATCCACGCAGATTGATCCGGCACGATCCCGCGCGACCGGCTGGCCACGTTCAGGGCGTGCACCAGCGCGCCCTGGGTCGCCTGCCCCAGCTGGTCCTGCACATCGCGCGGCAGCCGGTCGATCAGGCCGTCCAGCTGTGTGCCCAGCATGTTCAACAAGGTGATTCCGACGCCCCCCGCAGCCTGGTGCCGTGCGGCAAGGCGCGCAATCTCGTCATCTGCATCGATCGCAGCGGGGGCGAAGATGATTTCTGTCATGGGGGATAAAGTGGGCTGTTTCCGGCGCCATTTCAATCGGCGCGGGTCACTTTCCCCGTGATGCCGTCCCATGCGCCGGGTTTCAGCGGCAAGCCCAGAACGCGCGCGGGGTTGGTGGGTGGCGGCATGTCCACCCCCAAAAGCCGGGCAAAGCCAAAGCGCCCGTAATAGGGTTCATCCCCCACCAGCAGCACCCGGTCCCAGCCGAGATCGCGGGCCAGGTCGACCGTGTGTGCCATGAGCGCGCCGCCCAACCCTTCGCCCTGCCGGGTCGGGTGCACGGCGATGGGCCCAAGCAAAAGCGCGCGCCGCCCGCCCACATTCACCGGCCAGAACCGGATTGCGCCGGACAGGATGCCGTCGGCATCCCGCGCGGTGTGGCTCAGCGCCTCGACCGGCGGCACGCCATCGCGCAGCCGGTAGGATGACAGCGCCTCGCGTCCCGGAGCAAAGCAGAGATCATAGAGCGCCTCGACCTCCCACCAATCCTGCGACGTCTCGGGCGTGAGGGTGTACATTCTGAGGTCTCAACAGGGATCGACGTGACGGGGCTGGCCGTTGGCCTACCATGGGCGTATGGGGGGCGCAAATCCTCCCTGTCGCTTTGATTGCACCAAGGAAAGCCTGATGTTCTACCGCCCCACCGATGGCCACGGCCTGCCGCACAATCCGTTCAACGCCATCGTGACGCCGCGGCCTATCGGCTGGATTTCGACACGGGATGGGGCGGGGCACAACAACCTCGCGCCCTATTCGTTTTTCAACGCGGTGGCCTATGTGCCGCCGCAGGTGATGTTTGCGTCGACCGGGACCAAGCCCGACCGCGACGGCACCAAGGACAGCGTGGCGATCATCCGCGAAACCGGCGTGTTTTGCGTGAACGTGGTGGAGTACGCGGCGCGCGATCAGATGAACCTGTCCTCGGGCGCGTGGGACGCGGGCGAGGACGAGTTTTCCGTGGCCCAGATCGACCGCGCCGAATGCACCGAGATCGACTGTGGCCGCGTGGCAGGCGCCCCCGCCAACCTTGAATGCCGCATGACGCAGATCATTCCGCTTGAGGGCGCGGCAAATTTCCTGGTGCTGGGCGAAGTTGTCGGCGTGCACCTGCGTGACGATTGTATTGTGGACGGTATCTTTGACGTGCTGACATTCAACCCGCTCAGCCGCATGGGCTATCGCGACTACACCGTCGTGCGCGAGACGTTCAGCCTGAAACGCCCCGGGGAGTGAGCCGTCGGAATGCGACGCGCACCGCACGTGCGTTTTCAAGGGATGGCGGGAAACTGCCGTTTCCGGACGTCGTTCCAACGGTGCTGTCGCAAACGCAGCGTGAACGCGTTTAGGTCATCACGCTGCGGTGCAAATGAAGGAAGGGTCATTCGTGGCCGGCGCTGCGAAATTCCGGGCCAAGACGTCCGGCTGGTCGACATAGTTTGATGCTTCGCGTTGGCAGGTGCGCGGACAGTGTGGCGTTCTCGAAGGTTTGCGCTCTGTACGTTCTATGAGCGGTCAAAAAAGAGAAACAGCTGCGTGAGCCAGATTTCCCGCGATGCCTGTACGGCCGTGTACGTTTTCGAAACGTGCAAATAGAAATTCGTTCAAATTCGCCTCTTTCGTGCCGGAGCTGTGAACCAGATTTTAGCGTTGTTCCGTTCCTGTTCTCAGAAGTGCATGAATGGAGATACACATGAACCTTTTAGTAAAGTGTTTGGCCATTGGGATAACAACGGCTGCGTTCGCAACCGCCACCCTGGCCGCAAATGTGACTGTCAGTGGCTCGACGACGGTGGCCTCGGCTGTGATGTTGCCGATGGAACAGCAAATAGAAGCCAGCGCAGGCGTTGAGATGGAAATTGTCGCCAACGGATCCAGCCGGGGTATTGCAGATCTGGTTGCCGGCACGTCCAACATGGCAATGATCTCGGCACCGATCGACGTGACGATTGCAAAAATCAACAAGAAAGACCCAACACTTTTGGAAGGTGTCAATCTGGTCGGACATCAGATTGGTGAGACGGTCGTGGCCTTCACCGTTCATCCCAGCAACCCGGTCTCGTCGATCACACTTGAACAGCTGTCGCGCGTGCTTGACGGCTCAATTACGAACTGGAGCGCACTGGGCGGGCCGAACATGCCGATCATTGTGGTCGCAGAAACGAGCGGTGGCGGCGTGCGCTCGCTGACCGAAGACCGGCTATTGGATGGTGCTTCGATCAGCGCACAACTGCGCGAGTTCCCCAACGCGACGCAAGTGCCGACAGTAACGCAGCAACTGCCACCGGCCCTTGGAATATCCGGGGCTGTTGGCGCCAAAAATGCCGGTGCGCGCGTCCTCGAGACGGACACGGA
>JBCBCR010000247.1:0-4057 GCA_038530495.1 Pseudomonadota bacterium
CCTTCCATGAGAGACTCCGCCTTCGCCCTGTCTGCCCGTTATGGCGCCAGAACGGGGAGCCCGCCCCAGCCGTTATGGTTTGGACTATATCTTGTGGAAACGGTCTGACAAGCCTCGATACAACAACGATATGTCGCAGCGCACTGTCATGCACAAAATGACGAATTTATGACGGTGCGGTGCGCATTTATTCGCCTGCCGGCAGGTCAGCCACGCTTTGCCAACCTTGATTGCGGCACGCCTCGGTCCGAAGCACCTGTGCACCTTCTGCGGTGTTCAAGGCACCCCCGTCATGGGCATACCGCACCAGATCGTAGATCGATACGATTGTGCAGAAGCGCGAAAGGCTTTGCAGGCCCTGATCATTGGCGAGGATCACCATCACGTCCCGCTGCACACTGCCGTCTTTGGCCGACAGCGTCGCCTCGAACCAGCTAAAGGCGAGCGTGTCGGACCGCCCTTCGAGGTTCGCGGTCATGTTCGCATGCAACACGTGATTTGTGCGCGCGCGGATTGCATCCCAGCTCGCCGCTTTCAAAAGGTACACGTCCACATCGGTCAACGCGGCCGGCTGTACCTCATAGTCAAATGCGCGGATCGGTTCGTCCAAGGCGCGCAAGGTTTCAAAAAACCCCTGCCCCAACGTGCCTTCCGCATAAAAAACGATCGGGCGACCCAGCTTGGCCTCGAGAGCCAGCGGGCCAGTGACTGTGGCCGCGGGCTGTGGCAGTTTCGGAACGTCCGCACCTTCGGCACTTTGCGTGACCGCAGCATTTGCTTCGGTCGGTTCAAGCCCGGTTGTGCCGCCGCGGATCATCCAGATGGCGGCGGAGACAACGACGATGGCGGTACAGGCTGCTATGATCCCACTGCGTGCTTTCATCGTCAGAGCCCCAATTTGTCACGCATAAAGGCCAACGCCACGCTCAACCCGTCCGGTGCAATCCCGTGCGCCGTACCCTTCATGATGTGGGCATATACGTCTTGCCAGCCCGCCTCCTGCAAGGCTTCGGCGGCTTGCGGCAGGGATTCGGGCGGCACAACGTCGTCCTGATCGCCGTGGATCAGGAGAACCGGCGGACGACTGATCACTTCGTCGGTCAGCAATTCGGGGCGCAGGAGCCGTCCCGAGAAGGCAACGATCCCCGCGACCGGGTCCTCGCGGCGCGGCGCGACATGCAGCGACATCATCGTGCCCTGCGAAAAACCAAAGAGCACCACCTGTTCGGGGAGCACGTCCTCATCAACCATCAGGGCATCGAGAAAGGCGTTGAAATCCTCGGCTGCAGCGAGAAGCCCGCGTTCAGCCTCCTCCTCGCTTGACCCGTCGATCCAAGGGATTGGGAACCATTGATACCCGTTCGGCATCATCGGGATTGCCTCGGGCGCGTCCGGTGCGACAAACAACGTGTCGGGCAGATGCTCACCCAGTGGCTCGGCAAGACCCAGAAGATCCGCGCCATTCGCGCCGTAGCCGTGCACAAACACAACAACCGACCGTGTATCACCGGAAACCGGCTGAACTTTCTCGGCTTGCAAAACCCGCGTCATGTGACCCCCTCGCGCCCCTTTGCGTAGCGGTAGTATGTGAAGAAAAGCCGCGCGGCAACTGCCCGCCACGGGCTCCAGTCTTCGGCCATTTGCCGCAGGTCCCGCGGGCTAGGCCGTTCCGGCAAATCGAGGATCATGCGCGCGGCTTCCTGCAGCGCCAAATCGCCCGGAGCAAAGACGTCAGGACGGCCCAGCGAGAACATCGCATAGATCTCTGCGGTCCAGACCCCAATGCCTTTGACTGCTGTGAGTGTTTCGACAACGGCGGCATCGGGCGCGTGCCGCAGGGCGTCGAAATCGATACCTGCGTTGGCCAACGCAATCGCATAGCCGATTTTTTGCCGGCTGAGCCCGGCATTGCGCAATCCATCCTCTCCAACGGACAAAACGCCAACCGGCGTTGCACAACCTGCCGCGTCCAACCTAGCCCAAATGGCATTAGCCGAGGCAACAGATACCTGTTGCGACACGATCGCGTGCAACAGCGCGCCGAACCCATCCGGTCGCAGCCGCAGTGGCAAGGGGCCTACCGTGTCCAGTGCGGCAGCAAACGCCGGGTTGCGCTGGCGCAACCAGGCGGCGCCTTCCTCGACGTCTTCTATGCACGTGATCAGCCGCATACGAACGCCTGCGCCCACGCAAGCAGCGCAGTTTCGTCATTTGCAGTGTCGGTAGCATCGCTGAGATCCGGCTGAACCATGACCACGGGCAGGCCCAGATGCCGTGCCGCCGCAATCTTGGGATAGCTGGCAGCGCCGCCCACGTTGCGCGCAAGCAAGACGTCAATCTCCAGCTCCTGAAACAGTGCCGCCTCTTCCTTCTCGGCGAACGGGCCTGCGCCAAACACATACTGAAGTTGCCCCGGCGCTGGATCGTCATGGCGTTGCAATTGGCGCAAGAATACGGGCCCGTCGTGGTGCCCGAGGATTTCAGCGCTCTCACGACCTGTCGCTGCAAAGACCCGCGCACCTTTGGGCAACAGACCCACCGCCTCGCCCAGGCTTCTAGCCAGCTTCCAATTGTAGCGCGGCTCGGCTTTCCATAGCGGTCGCGCATAGCGGACTGTTGGCAGATCCGGTGCAATGGTATGTGCAACAGTGCGCAGTTCCGCGTCAAAGACATGGGTCGTGTCGACCATCCCGTTGGCCCAGCAAAGCCCTTGCCGAAGGTGCGCGGCACACGACAGATGGTCCGTGCTTGCCGCACGTGACCAATAGACCTGCACCTCTATTCCAACGCGCGTCAACGCGTCGGCGGCAGACGCCGTGCGGCCCGAACCACCCAGGATCAAAACCCGTCCCATGGCGCCACCCTAAGCATGGTCGAAAAAGGCGCAAGCACCCGCGCGCACGTGCCTGTGCGTCGATGTCGCCACGACGCGGCTTGCCGCTTGGGCAATGCGGCGCTACGCATTTCGCATGACAACACTCAAAGACAGCCGCGCGATGCGCAATGTGGCTGTGCTGGTGGCAGCACAAGCATTCCTTGGTGCGCAGATGCCGATGATCTTTGTAATCGGCGGGTTGGCGGGGCAGTCGCTTGCATCCAACATCTGTTTTGCAACCCTGCCCATCTCTTTGATCGTTTTGGGGTCCATGCTGTCTGCCACGCCACTGTCTGCGTTGATGCAACGTTTTGGGCGTCGCGCCGGTTTTTTTGCAGGCACTCTGGGCGGCGCGTTGGGCGGCGCCGTGGGCGCCTACGGGCTGTATGTCGCTTCGTTTCCGATTTTCCTCGCGGGCAGCTTTCTAACCGGTATCTACATGTCCGCGCAGGGCTTTTACCGATTTGCGGCAGCAGACACCGCGTCGGACGCGTTTCGGCCCAAGGCGATTTCTTATGTGATGGCTGGCGGGCTGGTGTCTGCAGTACTGGGTCCGCAACTCGTCAAACTGACAACCGACGCCTACGTCATCCCGTTCCTCGGTACCTACCTCGCTGTCATCGGCGTGAATGTCATAGGCTCTTTGTTGTTTCTGTTCATCGACATCCCAAGGCCGCCTGCGCCGTCTGCCGACGCACCGCGCGGGCGCACGCGGTGGGAGTTGCTGACCACGCCGCGCATCGCGGTGGCCGTGATCTGCGCCATGGTCAGTTATGCGCTGATGAACCTCGTGATGACGTCCACGCCGCTTGCCGTGGTGGGCTGTGGCTTTACGCAGAACAATGCCGCCGACGTGGTCACCGGGCACGTTCTGGCGATGTTTGCGCCGTCCTTTTTCACCGGCCACCTCATTGCGCGTTTCGGGGTCGAACGCATTCTCGGCCTCGGTATCGTGATCCTCGGGGCTGCGGGCATTGTCGCGCTGCTGGACGTGACGCTGACCAATTTCTTTGTCGCCCTGATCCTTTTGGGGCTGGGTTGGAATTTCGGCTTTATCGGCGCGACCACGATGCTTGCGGGCGCGCACACCGTCGAGGAACGCGGGCGCATGCAGGGGTTGAACGACCTGCTGGTCTTTGGCGGGGTCACCGTTGCCTCGCTCGCCTCGGGCGGATTGATGAA
>JBCBCR010000248.1:0-4041 GCA_038530495.1 Pseudomonadota bacterium
ATGCTGGTTTTCCGATGTGACCGACGCCACGACAAAGATCGTATCCGATTGCCTGAGGACAGTCTCCAGATCCGCGGGAATACAACGATCATCGCGCAGGATCGAAGGCGGCAGCCACGGATCATATACCCGCAATGTCGGGTTAAATCCGGTCAACACCCGGCGCAGCGCGCGGCCCAAATCTCCGTACCCGATGATACCGATTTCAGAACCACTCAGGAGCGTCGCAGACACGTTCCCATCACCGCCCCACGCCTCCGTGCCTGACCGAAATGCCAAATCCGCATCTGTAATCCCCCGCGCCAAATCAAGAGCAAGGCCGAGCCCAAGCTCTGCCACGGGCACGGCAAAGACCGCGCCCGTGGTCAAAACATGAATCCCGCGTTCAAACAGTGTCGGGTACGGCATATTGTCGATCAGATTTGATTCCACGTTTAGAACAGCGCGTAACGCGTGCATCTGCGCCAAAGTCGCATCCGAGATTGGCGGTTGACCGATGATATACGTTGCGTCCGCCAGCGTTTTCGCCGGTAGAGCAGCGAATGCCTCATCGGTTGTTTCTACAACCTCATAGGTGTCGTGCAGCGCCCGACGCGCATCGTCCGAAAAGATCAGATCAAGACTGCGCGGCGCTGGGGCCGCCAAGACAATCGGTTTCCCTCGCTTCTCCATCAAAACACCTAAGCGCATACAGGCGCGAATAGGCAACCGCCGAGATAAGATCACCGGGCGTGTCAATCACGACGCGAGCCTTCGCTTGTCAGATTGTAATTATCACAACCCGACCCGAGACCGCTCCAAGCCGTCCACCCCTTTGCCCGCGGGCTTAATCGCGGGCAAGCGCAACGCCGCCCACGTCGGACCGATCGTATCCCGTTCTTGATCAGCGCAATTGTCACAAGCCCGCACACACAGGCGCAGGTCAGTGACCTCTACAATGCGAAGATGCGCCCGATTTTCCTGGGTAATCACCCAGAACACCAGCCAGCCAACACACTGGCGTATGCGGCGAGGAAACCCGCACGATTGGCAAAAGCGACACATGAAAAGCCCCAGTGACGAATGCAAGCGATTGTGCGCCGTGCTTTTTGGAGCAAACAATGACAACTCAGCACATCTCATGCTTGCATTTGCCTATCCGCGTGTCTGTTGAGCACTGAGCGATGTACAGGTCTCTGGACGTATGCTCAGGGTAAGACCGCGAGAGCTAGGTGACCCCCCGCCCTCGAGAATGTCGGTAATTTGTGCCGCACCGTTTTGAGAGTGCTCTCATGCGGATTTGGCGGAGGCTCAGGGATTCGAACCCTGGGGACGCTTTCACGCCCGCCGGTTTTCAAGACCGGTGCATTCGACCACTCTGCCAAACCTCCGCTGTCCTCGCCTTAGACCCGCCATCGCGATTCGGCAAATATGCCAACACCACGCAAAATCGGCGGAAAATCCCAACCGTGCTTTGCAGATGCACGCAAAGCGGCTATTGTTATGGCAAATCACCCGCGAAAGACGGGCAATAAACGAGCAAAATAACGGGACCGGGCAGGTCCACGAGGCAAAAATACGCCGCAAAATGCGGTCAGACAGGCAAGGACGATGTCCATGAGCAGAGCTTTCCCCAAACTCAACCGTTTTGGTGGCGCCGTCGCGCTGTGCAGCACACTCGCGCTGGCTGGCTGTGACGAAAATGGCCAGTTTGTCGCCATGCAGGCCTTCCAACCGGCAGGCAGTGTCGAAGGGACGCCGACCGAGGCCCGCCGCAGCAAGACGGTGGAACGCGATGTCGAAGCGCCCGAGGTATTCTCGGCCTCCGAACCCGGCCTTTGGGATGGGCGTCCATCGCTGGGCGGGGTCTGGGTCGCGCACCCTGATGTCTCGGAACCCGAGCGTGTCATTATCCGCAACGTCGACAATTCCAAATTCGTGGTGGGTGCCCTCTTCCGCCGCGAGCGCGACATTCCCGGCCCGCGCCTGCAGATCAGCTCTGATGCGGCTGAAGCGCTTGGCATTCTCGCCGGCGCGCCCGCAGAACTGAACGTGACCGCCCTGCGCAAGGAAGTGATCGAGGAAGAGCCACCGCAGGAGATTGCGCAGGTGGATGCCGTCGAAGCGCCCGATGACATCGCGCAAACGACGTTGGATCCCATCGCAGGTGCCGCAGCGGCAATCGATGCCGCCGACGCAACACCCGCGACCGCGCCCACACTGCCCCGGCTAGAGCCCCAAGAAGCGCCCGAACAGGTCATTCAGGCGGCCGCCGCGGCCCCGACCCCTGCCCCATCGAATCTGGCCAAACCCTTCATCCAGATCGGCATTTTCTCGGTAGAGGCCAACGCCAAGCGTACATCCAACCGGATGCGCGACGCAGGGATCGTACCGCTCACGCGTACCTATACCCGCGAGGGCAAGACATTCTGGCGCGTCGTCGTGGGACCGGCGACAAACAGCGCAGAGCGCACAACGCTCTTGAAAAAGGTCAAGGAAGAGGGCTTTACCGACGCCTACGCCGTCACCAATTAAAGTCCAAGGAGGTCCGACCCCGTGATCCGCACCCTTGCTGCCGCCCTGCTGATCGCAACCGCCCTGCCCGCTTATGCCTTCGATACGCGGGCAACTGCGGCCTATGTCTATGACATGACCACCGGCACCGTTCTGTTGAACAAGGATGCCGACACGCCCTTGCCGCCAGCGTCCATGTCCAAGCTGATGACGCTTTACATGGCGTTCGAGGCATTGGAGCGCGGTCAGATTTCGATGACAGATACGCTGCCGGTGTCATCGCACGCGGCCAGCTTTGGCGGCTCGACCCTGTTTTTGCAGGCAGGCGAGCGTGTGAGCGTCGAGGATCTTGTGCGCGGTATCATCGTGCTTTCGGGCAACGACGCCACGGTGGCGATCGGCGAAGCGCTCAGCCCCGACGGTACCGAAGGCGGCTTTGCACGGTTGATGACACGGCGTGCGCAGGAAATGGGCATGACCAATTCCACCTTTGCCAACGCCAGCGGCTGGCCCAACCCCAGCCACCGCATGTCGATGCGGGATCTGGGCCTGCTCGCAACCCGCCTGATCGAGGATTTTCCGGAATACTACCCGATGTTCGCCGAAACCGAGTTTCTCTTTGACGAAAAGGAAAGCGCAAACCGGTTCAACCGTAACCCGCTGCTGGGTCTCGGCATCGGCGCGGACGGCCTGAAAACCGGCCACACGCAGGCTGCGGGCTATGGCCTGACAGGTTCGGCCAAGCAGGGCGACCGGCGGATCGTCTTCGTGGTGTCCGGCCTCGATACCGCCGCAGCCCGCGCCCAAGAGGCCGAGGCCATCGTCAACTGGTCTTTCCGTCAGTTTGCGCAATCGACCATCGCACGCGAAGGCACGCGCATCGCCACCGCACCGATTTGGGAAGGCGCCGAACCTCAGGTTGGCCTCGTACCCGCCGCGGACATCTCTGTCCTGCTGCCGATCCTCGGCGGTGACACGATCGACGCCGAAGTGGTCTTTACCGGCCCGGTGCAAGCCCCCGTCGCCGCAGGCACCCCACTGGCCAAGCTGGTCATCCGGCCCGAAGGCCTTCCCGAGCAGAGCTTTGATCTGGTGGCCGAGACGGACATCGCCCATGGCGGATTCCTTGCGCGCGTGGCCACGGCTGCGAAGGTGCTGATGACCCGTGTGGCGGGCGAGGACGGCGCGTGACAGCTGCACCAGACGCGCGCGGCGCCTTTATCAGTTTTGAGGGCATCGACGGGTCCGGGAAATCCACGCAAGCGCGGCTTTTGGCGGACCATCTGCGCGCCAAAGGCTATGACGTCGTCCTGACCCGCGAACCGGGTGGCAGTGCGGGCGCAGAAGAAATTCGTGCCCTCGTGCTGCAAGGCGATCCCGACCGCTGGTCAGCGCACACCGAGTTGCTGCTGTTCACCGCGGCCCGCCGCGACCATCTGGAACGGCTGATCCTGCCGTCGCTCGCCGCGGGCAAGATCGTGATCTGCGATCGTTTCGCCGACAGCACCCGGCTATACCAGGGCCTGCGCAGCGGCGATCTTCGTGCGC
>JBCBCR010000249.1:0-4000 GCA_038530495.1 Pseudomonadota bacterium
TGTCAGCGATGAGGCCGCGGCACTTGATGCCAAGGCGGCCAAACTGCTCGATGAGCTCTATGCCGACCTCACGCCGTGGCGCAAATGCCAGGTCGCGCGCCATCCCGACCGGCCCCATTGCACCGACTATATCGGCGCGCTGTTTACCGAATACACGCCGCTCGCGGGGGATCGGAACTTTGCCGATGATCACGCGGTGATGGGGGGGCTGGCCCGGTTTCAGGACCGGCCCGTATTGGTCATCGGCCATGAAAAAGGCAACGACACCAAATCGCGCATCGAACGCAATTTCGGCATGGCCCGGCCCGAAGGGTACCGCAAGGCGATCCGCCTGATGGACATGGCGCACCGGTTCAACCTGCCCGTGGTCACGCTGGTGGACACCCCCGGCGCCTATCCCGGCAAAGGCGCCGAGGAACGCGGCCAATCCGAGGCCATCGCCCGATCTACGGAGAAATGCCTGCAGGTCGGCGTGCCGCTGGTGTCGGTCGTGATCGGCGAAGGCGGGTCCGGCGGGGCCGTGGCCTTTGCCACCGCGAACCGGATCGCGATGCTCGAACACTCGGTCTATTCGGTCATCAGCCCCGAAGGCTGCGCCTCGATCCTGTGGAAAGACGCCGAAAAGATGCGCGAAGCCGCCGAAGCGCTGCGCCTGACGGCACAGGATCTCAAGCAACTGGGCGTGATCGACCGGATCATCGGCGAAGCCGTCGGCGGCGCGCACCGGCACCGCGATGACACCATCGCTGCGGTTGGCTCTGCCATTTCCGCCATGCTCAGCGAACTGGATGGCAAGGACGCAGCCAGCCTGATTGCGGACCGCCGGAAGAAATTCCTGTCACTGGGTCAAACAGGTCTGGCCGCCTAGCGTCGCGCTGGACCGGCCTGCGAAACCCGCAAAACCCTGCGCACGCGCAAAATCAGGCCACTTCGGTCTCCGCTCCGGCTGCGGTCAGCTTGCCGGGTAAATCCACTGTAACTGACGCGCCCGGCCCGCCCGCGGGCGACGTAACAACCAACGCGCCGCCGCGATCGTGCACCAGCTTGCGCACTGCCGCCAGGCCCAGACCGCTCCGCGTCACGTCCCGCTGCGCGTCCAGAAAGGACAGCGACGGGTCATCGAACCCGCAGCCGTTGTCAGACACGGTTAGCTGAAGGCGCCCTTCGGCGCCCGGTGCCACCGACAGATCCAGCGCCAACACCGCGCGGTCACCATGCTTGATTGCGTTGTCCAGCAGATTGCGCAGCACCAGGTGAAACAGCCGCAGGTCTGCCTCAACCCGCATAGGCGAAATACGCAACGCATGACGCCTCTCGGGATCAAGCGTGACCATCACATCCTCGCACAGCGCGCCGAAATCAAACGCTTCCATCGGCTGGACATACCCTGCCGTCAGCGCAGGCGTCAGCATCTCGGCGATCAGGCCCATCACCTTGTCGCTCATCTGTTCCAGCATCTCGATCATTTCCAGCTTGCCATCGCCCATGTCGACAAAGCCGTCGCGCAGCGCATCTGCCAACATGCGCACATTTGCCATCGGACTGCGCAGATCGTGGGCCGTCATGGCCACGTAATCCCGCATTTCGTTCAGGATGGTCTCGTGTTGGGGTTCCGCGTGTTCCAGCGACCGCTCTCGGGTGAAATCGCGACACACGCCGACCATGTGGGTCATGGCGCCACGTTCGTCGACGTGCGGGCAAACCCGCGTCTCGATCCACGCGGGGCCATGGTCCAATGACAACAGGGTCTCGTAAGTCGTCTCGATCCCGGCAGCCCAGATCGCCGTGTGCCGCTTGTACTCATGACGCCCCGCACGACCGGGAAACACCTCCGCCGCAGTTTTGCCAACCACATCCGCTTGTATCAGCCCCAGATCACGACATCCCGGCGCATTGATAAAATCGTAAACCACGCGCCCGCGCTGATCCTGCGTCAGGACAAAAACGGGCATCAGTACCGCGTTCAACGTCAAAAAATCCGGCATAGCCATGCGCACCCCCGTCTCACAATTTTAACGGGTATCGAACACACCTTAAAATTCAGTTAATCAGCTGGCGAGCATCCGGAGGCCCTGCGTCACATCCGACCTTACCGCAATGCGCAGGCCTGGTTCGTCCCCGGCCTTGAGCGCGGCAATGATCAGGCGGTGATATTGCGGCGGCTCGGTGCGGCGCAACCGACCGTACAGCGCCCGCATCGTCGGTCCCATTTGCAGCCACACGGTTTCCGTCATCGCCAGCATCGCCGGTGCCTGCGCACGCAGGTAAAGCGTGCGGTGAAATTCCAGATTGGTGCGGATGTAGCTGACGGCATCCCTGTGCGCGACAGCCTCGGCCACGGCGGCGTTGATCGTTTGTAACCGCTCGATCAGCGCCAGATGCGCCCGCGGCAGCGCGCGCGTGGCCAGTTCCACCTCGATCAGCGCGCGCAAGGCGGCCAGTTCCTCAATCCGCTCCGCCGACAGCTCCGGCGTCGAAACCCGCCCGGATTGCGACAGGGTCAGCGCACCTTCGGCCACCAACCGGCGCACCGCTTCCCGCGCAGGGGTCATCGACACGTCATAGGTCTTGCCAATCCCGCGCAGGGTCAGCGCCTCGCCCGGTGCAATCTCGCCATGCATGATCCGCGTGCGCAGGCGGCGAAACACCAGATCATGGGCGGCGGATGTGGTCTCGCGCTGGGTGGTTCTCGTGGCCATGGGTCTTTGTGATCACAAAGACCCTACCCGTCAAACCGAAACCGGTGCAACGCGGCCCCCTCGGTCCGCAACCACCGCCGCTGCGCGTCATACGGACCGTATAGCCGCGTGACCTCGGCCCAAAAGGCGGGCGAATGGTTCATCTGCGCCAGATGCGCGACCTCGTGGGCCGCGACATAGTTCAGCACCTCCGGCGAGGCGAGGATCAGCCGCCACGAGAACATCAACCGCCCCGCCGACGAACACGACCCCCAGCGGGACCGCGTGTCGCGCAAGCTGATCCCGGAATAGCTGCGCCCCAACCGGGCCGCATAGGCATCGCAAGCGGCCACCAACCGGTCGCGCGCGCGGGCCTTCAACCACGCCTGCACGGCCCGACCCGCGGACGCCTCGGGTGCTTCGATTTTCCCATCCAACACCCGCACACCGCGCCCGGCGCCTGCGATCACCTCGTGCGGCACACCCTCAATCGGCACCGATGCGCCCACGCGCACCACGACATCCTCGGCCCGCGCGGCCAAATGTTTGCGAATCCACGGCTCCTTGTCGGCGGCAAAGGCCAGCGCCTCGCGCTCGGGCACTGCACGCGGCAACGTCACCGTCACCCGCCCATCCAGCTGCGACACCCGCAACGTGATCCGCCGCGCCCGCGCCGACCGGCGCAGCACGATGGGCACGTCCGGCTGCCCTTGCAGGACATGGGTGATCACCCTATCTGCTCCTTGCCCGATGGCCTTTGGCATTTGCCTTTGACTCCTTTGGGCGCTTATGGCAGTTGCCCAGAATCCGATCAATCCATTCCGCGCTGTGGCGGCGATCCCGCCCCGCACGCCCCGACAAGAGGACCCGACATGCCCAAAGAAGAATGGGGCGTGAAACGCCTGTGCCCTACGACCGGAAAACGCTTTTACGACATGAACCGGTCGCCCGTCGTCAGCCCCTATACCGGCGACGTCGTCGAGCTGGATGAAAGCAAGACGCGCATGATCGCCGCCGATGCCGAAGATGCCGCAACCACCAAGGCCAAGGCCGCCAAAGCATCGACAGACGACGATCAGGTGTTGGACGATGATGATGACGTGAACGTCGAACTGGATGACGATCTGCTCGACGATGACGACGAAGAGGACAACGTATCTCTCGACGATCTGGCCGACGTTCCGGCCGAAGAAGACGAGTCGTAAAACGGCACTCCGGGCGGCATCGATTTCCACTTGATCCCGCCCGACAAAGCGCCTAATCACCGGCGCACGGCTCCGCAGGGGCCACAAGAATGGGGCATTAGCTCAGCTGGGAGAGCG
>JBCBCR010000250.1:0-3999 GCA_038530495.1 Pseudomonadota bacterium
GCCGCCGCCATCATGGCAGCAACGGCATAAGTGCCTAGTTTCATCGTCATCGGTGTTTCCTCCCTATGGTTTTATCCGATGTTTCCTTCAATCAAGGTGCGCGGTGAACGCACACCCTACGGCGTAGGGTGCGCATTTATTGCGCACCTTTGGCCCGCCCCTAGTGCGGGAAGGGCCATAGTCTCAGCTTCTCCTTTGCCACGCGCCACAGCTGCGCGATGCCATGCGGCTCGAACCGCAGGAATATGATGATCAGCGCGCCGACGATGACCAGCTGGAAATGCGCCACGATATCCGTGGGCCAGCCCAGCAGATCGACGCCCACCAGCTTCAGCAGCACCGGCAACACCACAAGGAACGCCGCCCCCGCAAAGCTGCCAAAGATGCTGCCCAAGCCTCCGATGATGATCATGAACAGCACAAGGAACGATTTGGTGATGCCGAACACCTCGCCCACCTCGACCGCGCCCAGATAGACCGCAAAGAACAGGGCCCCGGACACGCCGACAAAGAACGAGGAAACGGCAAAGGCCGTCAGCTTGGCCTTCAGCGGGTTCACCCCGATGATCTCGGCTGCGATGTCCATGTCGCGGATCGCCATCCACTCGCGCCCCAGCGCGCCGCGGGTCAGGTTCCGCGCGATGATCGCGCCCCCCACGGTGAAGATCAGACAGAACAGGTACGTCGCCCACGCTTCGGTATTGGGGCCGGTCACCTCGATCCCGAACACCGTCCGCTCGGGGGCGTTGATCTGGCCCGAGGCGGAGTAGTTGTAGAACCACGACACCTTGTTGAAGAGCCAGACGAGGAAGAACTGCGCCGCCAGCGTCGCCACGGCGAGATAAAACCCCTTGATCCGCAGGGACGGCAGGCCAAAAAGCGTGCCAACCGCCGCGGTGATCCCGCCGGCAAGGATCACGTGGAAAAAGATGTTCACATCCGGAAACGCCGTCATCAGCTTGTAACAGGCATAGGCCCCCACCGCCATGAACCCGCCGGTGCCAAGGCTGACCTGCCCGCAATAGCCCGTCAGGATGTTCAGCCCGATTGCCGCGATGGCGTAGATCAGGAACGGCAAGAAGATTGAATTGACCAGATAATCGGTCATCACGAACGGCAGGATCAGCACCGCCACCGCCAGCACGAAATAGTAGCGATACCGGTCGAACCGGATCGGGAACGTCTGGCTATCCTGCGGATATGTCGTCGAAAAGTCGCCGGCCTCACGGTAGAACATCAGATCAGCCCTCTCTGCTCGCCCGCGCATGCCCGCGGAAGGGATTTGTTAACCAGCCTGTCAGGTTCAGGCGCGCTGCCACATTCTCTCCGCATTTCCCCGACAGGTTGGGCGCGGGTAAGTGGAGTGGAACACATGACAGCGGTTCTGTCAGCAATGCGACGGCTCGACGCCGCGCATGCGCGCGGGGACATCAACGCAGTGGAATTGGCCGAAGCCAAGGCCAAGCTGATGGACGCGATCCCCGATGTCACACCGGACGATGCGGGTGCGCCCGCGCCAGAGCGCCGCTCAAGCCCCACCGTGGCGCAAGGCGCGCAGTCCGGACTGGGACAGATCATGCTGTTCTGCGCCGTCATCCTCGTGGCCAGCGCCGGGCTCGCATTGTTGCTCACGGGCGATCTCATGCTGTCCGCCACGCTGGCCATCACCGTGCTCGCTGCCTTTTCGGTCATGCTGTTTCGCCAACTCGACAGTTGATCACACCCGTTCAATGATCTTCTCCCCAAAAAGACCCTGCGGTCGGAACACGAGGAAGATCAGCGCCAGCACATAGGCAAACCAGTTTTCGGTCGCGTTGATCGTAAAGCCAAAGAGCGCACCAGCGAGAGCGCTGGAGGACATGAAAAACTCAAAGAGCTTTTCGCCCACCCCGATGATCAGACCACCAACGATGGCCCCGGGGATCGACGTGAACCCGCCCAGCATCAGCACCGGCAGCGCTTTCAATGCAATCAGGCTCAGCGAAAACTGCACGCCCGATTTCGCGCCCCACATGATCCCCGCGACCAGCGCCACGAAACCCGCCACCGACCACACGAGGATCCAGATAAAGTTCAGCGACACACCAACGCTCAGTGCGGCCTGATGGTCATCGGCCACGGCCCGCATGGCGCGGCCCTGCTTGGTGTATTGCGAAAACACCACCAACGCGATCACCAGCACGATCGCCACGATCGTCGCCGTGATGTCGAGGTTGTCGATAAAGAACCCGTAGCCGAACCAGTTATACGTCGCCTCATCCACCGCCAGGTTGATCCCCTGCGGCAGGCACGTTCCTTCGGCCAGACACACATCCAGCTTCTTGATCTCGGCGCCCCACATCAGGTCCGCCACCCCTTCCAGCAGGTAGGCCAAACCGATGGTTGCCATGAACAGGATGATCGGCTCCTGCCCCACTAGATGTTTAAAGATGAACCGCTGCACTGCCCACGCGAGGACCACCATCACGGCCACGGTCAGGACAATCCCGATCACCGAATGCAGGTTCCAGCCAAAGTAATGCACCTTGGTCCCGAACACCGCGTTGATGAGGTGGGCAAAGGGCACCTGCCCGTTCTGGATGCCCACGTAGGTCATCGCCGCAAAGAGCGCCATCACGCCTTGGGCAAAGTTGAAAATCCCCGACGCCTTGTAGATCAGCACAAAGCCCAAGGCGACCAGCGCATAAAGCACCCCGGCCATCAGCCCGTTGAGGAACACCTCGGACGCGAAAATCAGTTGCTCACCCATCAGCCCTTCACCCCCATCGATCCGCAAAAGGCGGCCGCCGTCGGCCCCGTTGTCGCGGCAAAGACGACACGGTCGCCGTCGCCTGCATTGAACAGCACATAGATGTCCGGCACCGCAGCGCTGCAATTGGCATAGGCCTTTTGCGGCCCCGGAAAGTTCAATTCCTGCAACCCGTTACTGCGCAGCGCGGCATCCGCCGCGATCCAGCCGGTGGTCACGAACATCGGCCACTGCGGGGACGCGGGCCCATTGCCCGCGCACGACCACGTGCCTGGCGTTGTCGAATTGCCGCGGGAATAGTCAAAGCTCAGCGCAAACTCGAAATTCCCGCCCGATCCAGGGGGATAGACGATGGTCCGGTCAATACCGCCCTCGTCCTCGTCCTGATCAAACACGGGGGCCGCGAAATTCCACTCACCCGTCGGCTTGCCCGCCACGTAGCGCGCACATTCCGCGATGCCTGCGTTGAAATAAGTCAGGTCCTGCGCCGCCACCGGCGACGCCGCCATCACCGCCAAAGCCCACAAAACCCGCATCACGCTTTCTCCGGCAGGGTCGCGTAGACCCGGTAAATGGTGAATTTCGCCTCGCGCACCCACAGCGCCCGCGCATGCACGTGGAACCCGCAGGTCTCGCAAAACCCGTCATAGCTGATCCGCACGTCGCCACCGTCCAGCGTCTCGACCGTGCTTTCGTCAAACGGGCTGTCATCGCGCTCCAGCCAATAGGTCATGAAGGTCTCGACCGTCTCCAGATCCTCGTCAAAGACGTTGATCCCACACGACGCGCCCTCGGCCAGTTCCACCAGAACGATGTCGTCATTGGTGCCGTGCCAGACCTTGCCGTCCTTGCCATAAAGATGCGCCGCCGCATAAGACGTCGGCATCTCGCGCAGGTCCTTGGTGTTCACCGGCTCGCGCAACAGCACGGGCGCAAGGCACCGCCCGGCAAAAAACAGCGACTTGGGCGTGGTATCCAGCCCCGTCATATCCTGCGCCGCCCCGGCCAACGGCCAGACCAACAGCACTGCAGCCAGCCACGCCCTAATCATGGCTCACCCCCAAATATGCGTCGATCACATCCTGATTGCTGCGCACCTCGTCGGGCGTGCCATCGCCGATCTTCTTGCCGTAATCCATCACCACCACCCGGTCACTCAGGTCCATCACGACACCCATGTCATGCTCGATCAGCGCAATCGTCCGCTCCAATCCGAAAATCGCCACGAACGATCCGAAACGCGGCCCCTG
>JBCBCR010000251.1:0-3999 GCA_038530495.1 Pseudomonadota bacterium
GAAAAGCTCACGGAAAATCACCCGCTCGGAGAAGCCTGGCGCAATGCGAAAGCCGACGCGTTTTGACAGCATTTTGAGCGCGCGCTCCATCTTTTCCTTGTTCACCATCCGCTGCGCGCCCACGCGGTTGCGCACCACGACCCAGTCGATGGGCTTCAGCCCCGCCTGCGCCCGCAGCTGCCGCGCGTTCCACACCATCTCGGAATAGACCGACGGGCCCAGGATCTTTTCCCCCGTCGGGTCCGTCTTGGCCAACAGGTCAAAGTCGACAAAGCTGTCGTTCAGCGGCGTGATCAGCGTGTCGGCCAGCGAATGCGCCACCTGACTCAGTCGGGTGTGCGATCCGGGGCAGTCGATCAGGATGAAATCGCTGCCATCTTCCAGCGTGGCCACCGCCGCCGACAGCCTGTGGTCGTAAAGGTTCTCGCCCGGTTTCAGATCCGCCGCGTCAATCTCTGGCAGGTCGTGCACATCCGGGCAGGCCAGCTCCAGCCCCGCGCTGCGCATGAACGCGCGCCGGTTCTCGACATAGCGGCCAAAACTGCGTTGCCGCAGGTCCAGATCCAGACACTGGATGTTGTGCCCCATCCGCGCCAGCGCCGTCGCCACATGCATCGACACGGTCGATTTGCCCGCGCCGCCCTTTTCGTTGCCCACGACGATGATATGCGCCATGCCCGTCCCTCTGATCGCGAACTGCCCCGTTCGCTGTTGCGCACACTATATGTTGTGTCGCGCCCCTTGCCTAGCGGGCGTGGCGCGAAAGCTGCGACATGTTTTCTGTTAGCGCTATCAAATCCGATGTGTTAGAGCGCGCCGCAACACATCACGCCAACTGACGCCGCCGAGGTCTCATGTCTCTCAACGCCACAGTCCGCAAGGTCACCGACCGCATCACCGCCCGCAGCGCAGCGTCGCGCCGCCGTTATCTCGATCGCATGGCCGCCGCCCGCAGCGCAGGCCCCGCCCGCGCCCACCTGTCCTGCTCGGGGCAGGCCCACGCCTTTGCCGCCGCAGGCCCCGATCAGCCGCGTCTGGCCGCGGCCACCACCGGCAATCTCGGGATCGTCACGGCCTATAACGACATGCTCTCGGCCCACCAGCCGTTCGAGGGCTACCCCACCCTGATCCGCGACGCGATACGCGCGGGCGGCGGCACGGCACAGGTCGCAGGCGGCGTGCCTGCCATGTGCGACGGCGTCACCCAGGGCGAAGGCGGCATGGAACTGTCGCTCTTTTCCCGCGACGTGATCGCCATGGCCGCGGGCGTGGCCTTGTCGCACAACACCTTTGACGCCGCCGTGTTCCTCGGGGTCTGTGACAAGATCGTGCCGGGCCTCATCATCGCCGCCCAAAGCTTTGGGCACCTTCCGGCGGTCTTCCTGCCCGCAGGGCCGATGACCTCGGGCATCTCCAACGATGACAAGGCCAAGGTGCGCCAGCGCTTCGCCGCGGGCGAGGCCACCCGCGAGGAACTGCTGGCCTCCGAAATGGCCGCTTACCACGGCCCCGGCACCTGCACCTTCTACGGCACCGCCAACACCAACCAGATGCTGATGGAGTTCATGGGCCTGCACCTGCCCGGCGCCTCCTTTGTCAATCCCGGCACGCCCCTGCGCGACGCGCTCACCGTCGAGGGCGCCAAACGCGCGCTCAGCCTGTCCGCGCTGGGCAACAACTACACCCCCGTGGCGCACATCCTCGATGAAAAGGCATACGTGAACGGCATCGTCGGCCTCGGCGCCACCGGCGGTTCCACCAATCTTCTGATCCACCTCATCGCCATGGCCCGCGCGGGGGGCATCATCCTCGACTGGGAGGATTTCGCGGATCTGTCCGAAGTCACCCCGCTGCTGGCCCGTGTCTACCCCAACGGGCTGGCCGACGTGAACCACTTCCACGCCGCGGGCGGCCTTGGCTACCTGATCGGGCAGCTCCTGAACGCAGGGCTCCTGCACGACGACACGCTCACGGTCGCGGGCACGGGGCTGGGGAACTACACCCAGGAACCCAAGCTGATCGACGGCACGCTCACCTGGACACCCGGCACGCCCGACACGCTGAATGACAAGATCGTGCGCCCCGCAACCGATCCTTTCCAACCCACAGGCGGGCTGAGCCGCATGACCGGCAACCTCGGCACCGCGGTGATGAAAATCTCTGCCGTCGCCCCAGAACACCGCGTTGTCGAAGCGCCCGCGCGCGTCTTTCACGATCAGGACGCGGTCAAGGCTGCGTTCAAGGCGGGCGAGTTTGCCACCGGCGACGTCGTGATCGTGGTCCGCTTTCAGGGTCCCAAGGCCAACGGCATGCCCGAACTGCACTCGCTCACGCCGCTCATGGGCATCATGCAGGGGCGCGGGCAAAAGGTGGCGCTCGTGACCGACGGCCGCATGTCCGGTGCGTCGGGCAAGGTACCCGCCGCCATCCACGTCTCGCCCGAGGCGCTTGATGGCGGCCCCATCGGCCGCATCGCCGACGGCGACATGATCCGCGTGGACGGCGATGCCGGCACGCTCGAACTGCTCGACCCCGCTGCGCTGGACCGCCCGCTGGCCACGGCGGATCTGTCGGCCAACCACTGGGGCGTGGGCCGCGACATGTTCCACGCCTTCCGCAACACCGTCGGCACCGCTGCAACCGGCGCCAGCGTTTTTGGAGACTTCTGATGATCACAGCCCACGACGCCTCCAAACGCGCGCATGAGATCTGCAGCCTCGCGCCCATTGTCCCGGTGCTGGTCGTGGACGACGCCGCACACGCCCGACCGCTGGCCGAGGCGCTGGTCGCAGGCGGTCTGCCCGCGCTCGAGGTGACCCTGCGCACGCCCGCCGCGCTTGACGTGATTGCCGCTATGGCACAGGTGCCGGGTGGCGTCGTCGGTGCAGGCACGCTGATCACCCCAGACGATGTCCGCGCCGCCAAGGCCGCAGGCGCGCAATTCGGCGTCTCGCCCGGGGCGACCGATGCGCTGATCGCCGCCTGCGAGGCCGAAGGTCTGCCGCTTCTGCCCGGTGCGGCCACCGCGACCGAAGCCATGGCTCTGCTGGCACGCGGCTACGACATGCTCAAATTCTTCCCGGCCGAGGCTTCCGGCGGCGCACCCGCGCTCAAGGCCATCGGCGCACCGCTGCCACAAATCCGCTTTTGCCCCACGGGTGGTGTCAGCCCCGACAACGCGGAAAGCTATCTGAGCCTGAGCAACGTGGTCTGCGCGGGCGGCAGCTGGGTCGCGCCCAAGGACATGGTGCAACAGGGTGACTGGTCCGGCATCGAAACCCTCGCCCGCGCCGCCGCCGCATTGCCCCGGTAGGCGGATCATCGCGCACGCACCACGCCAAATTGAAAATTTCGCGCATAGCTGGTACCCTGATGGCATTTCAACACTGCTATTTTCGGGATTTCACCCATGCGTATTTTTGCAACTGCCCTCGTCTGGCTGGCCGTATTCTGTGCCGCCGCCCTTGCCCAAACCCGTGTCAGCCCCTCGGGCACCCTGAACGATCTGCGCAACACCGCCCTGCGCGGGACCGTCCCAATCGAAGAGATCGAAATGCGCTCCGGCCAACGCGCCCGCTGCGCCGAAACCTGCAGCGCGCATCCGCTGTGCCGCGGCTTCAACTGGCGCAAGGGCGCCGAAGGCCGCCGCCCGCAATGCACGCTGCTGCACCGGGTCTTTGAAACGGTCCAATCGCCGTTTTTCCATTCCGGCGTCCGCTCGGGGCAAACGCCTGTCTTTGACGGCACCCGCGAAGCGGATGCCGAACTGCTGGGCGAGGTGGCGCATGAATTTGCGCTGCCCGACGCCAAACCTGTGCTGTGCCGCGATGCCTGTTCGCGCGACAAAGGATGCGCGGGCTGGACCTATCTGCGCCCCGATGTGCTGCGGATTGGCAGCGCACCAGTGTGCCGGATGTTGACCGCAGTCACCGAACGCCGCGCGGCCCCCTGCTGCGTGTCCGGGCAACGGCGCGAGACGTTTCAGGCATTCCGCTACAG
>JBCBCR010000252.1:0-3946 GCA_038530495.1 Pseudomonadota bacterium
GTCGTCGACGGTGGTGAATTTCGTGGCCATTGGTGTGCTGCCGCTGGCGGTGACGTCGTCGATCCTGTTCCTGTCGCCGGTGCTGGTGGTGATCTTTGCGCGGCTGTTGCTGGGTGAGGCGCTGACGCCCGGGCGCATTGGGGCGGTGGTTCTGGGGTTCACCGGCGTGCTGGTGATCGTGAACCCATTTTCGGGGCCGATCAATGTCTATGCGCTGTTGATGCTCTATCCGGCGGCGGCGGTGGCACTGTACAATGTGCTGACCCGGATGCTGGCCGCGCGGGTGAGCGCGCACCGGATGCAGTTGACCACGGGCGTTCTGGGCACGGTGGCGCTGGCGCCGCTGGGGCTGTGGCACTGGACTGCGCCATCAGGTCCGGGTGTCTGGGCGCTGGCGTTGGCCATCGGGGCGTTTGCGTGGGCCGGGCACGAGGTGCTGACCCGCGCGCATCAACGGGCTGAGGCGTCGACCCTTGCGCCGTTCGGGTACAGTTTCGTGCTGTACCTCGTGATCGCCGGGTGGGTCGTGTTTAGCGAAACCCCGTCACTGGTCACACTGACGGGCGGGACGTTGATCATCTGCGCGGGACTGCTGGTTTTTGCGCAAAAGAAGACGGGATGAGCCCCGTGCCTAATGGTGTGCACGGCAGGTTTGCGCACTGCATGGATCAAAGGGTCTGTCAAAACCGGTGCGTTCGCGAACGCACGTTCTTATTCTGTTTTGACGTGACATGTCCTGAGGGGACGACCTGTCGCGCCCATGGCGCGGTTGTTCTTTACACGTATGCACCGCGCCCTGCCGACGGTGCCGCCTTGGATAGGCGACGATGTCCCGGATGGGCGGGGCGTCCGGCTTTGCAAAGAGTCGGGTTTGCACCGGGCCCAAGTGAAGAAAAACGACGTCGCTGATACATTTGGACACCCCGCCGGAGTGGGTGGAAAAGTGCCGTCCGAACAGCGGCGCACCGGCTGCAAATACTGCGCAGCCACGACGTGCATCAACCGCGGTCAGAGCACCGGACCGTTCGTTGAAACGTGACCCGGGTGAACGATTTTTCGCAAGGCCGCTGGGCAGTGAATGCCCAATCCGTTCAGCAGAATTCGCCTCTGATATACGCGCGGGTGATCTGTTCTTTTGGAGTGTCCACGATCTGTTGCATTGTTCCGCATTCGATCACTTCGCCCGATCCTTCACGCAGCCAGAACACAGCGCAGCGGTCGGCGATGCGCCGTGCCTGAGCGAGATTGTGGGTGACGATCAGCACCGAGCAGCGTTCCTTGAGCCTGAGGATGAGTTCTTCGATGGCGGTACAGGAGATCGGGTCAAGCGCGCTGCAAGGTTCGTCAAACAGGATCACGTCCGGGTCACTGAGCAAGGCCCGCGCGATGCACAGGCGTTGTTGTTCGCCGCCGGACAGGCAGGTCGCGGGATCGTTCAAGCGGCCGTCGAGGCGGTCCCAGAGGTTCACAAGGCGCAGGGCCTCTTCGATCTTGTCGGCATATCCGGACCGGTCGTGGTCGCCGTTTGCCTTCAGGGCAAATTCCATATTGCGTTGGACCGAGAAGGGAAAAGGGTTGGGCCGCTGAAACACCATGCCGATCTTGTTGCGCAGATGCGTTGCGTCGTTCATGGCGGGCAGGATCTGGGTGCCGTTCAATTTGATCTGACCTTCGACCTCAGCTGCGGGCAGCGTGTGTTCGATCATGCGGTTCAGCGTGGCGATGAAGGTGGACTTGCCGCACCCGGACGGACCTATGACGGCAAGGATTTCGTTGGGATTCAGGCTGAGATCCACATCGCGCACGATGTGCCGTTCGCCAAGGCGCACACTGACGCCATGCGCGGACAGAACGGGGTAGGGCGGGACAGCGTGGATCCCTTGTGCAGACAGACGGTCGAGCGGTTGCGGGATAGTCATGGCAGTCCTCCTGTTCAAAGACGCGACTTGTTCGAGAAATAGAGACCGGCGGAACTGATAAGCAGAAACAAGGCGATGAGTAGTAGGGATGAAGCGGTTGCCATGCGGTCCCCTCCGGGGATGTTCATGGCGAGGTCGTAAATATGAACCGACAGCACGCGACCGGGGTCGAGTAGGCTTTCCGGCATGCGGTCAGAATAGCCGCTGGTAAAGAGCAGGGCCGCTGTTTCCGCGAGCGCGCGCCCAGCACCGAGGAGCACGACGGTGATGATCTCGGTCGTGCAGGCAGGGATCATGACGCGAAAGATAAAGCGCGCCTTGCTTGCGCCCAGGGCATATGCGCCGTTGCGGTAGCCGACGGGGAGGAGGCGAAAGACCTCTTCGAATGCGAAGGCGCAGATCGGGATAATCATAACGGCAAGCGTCAGCCCGCCGGTCAGAAGCGATGTTCCGAGCCCGAGATATTGAGCAAAGAACGTCGCGCCGAACAAGCCAAATGAGATGGAGGGGACGCTGGCCAGGATCAGCATGCTGGAGCGGAAGATGATCACAAGCCGCGTGCCGGGTGACAGATATTCGGTGACGTAAAGAGCAATCGCAAGGCTGATCGGCAGCGCGATAACGACAGCAATCGCCAGCACGACGATGGTATTGACGACGATGGGAAAGACGCCCCCGGCCCGGCCGGAACGTTCCGGTGTTCCAGTGAGATAGTCCCACGAGATCAGGTGAGCGCCCTGCAAGGCGATGTCGAAGATCACTTTTCCATAGGCCAGCAGGACGAGACCGATGACGGCCCAGAAGGCGGCGCAAACGATGCGGTCTGCTGCGTTCATGCGCTTTGTGGTGGTCTGATCATACATCGACCTGCACCTGTGTTGTTTTGTCCAGCGCGTTCACGGCGAGGGCCAGTCCGGTGGCAAGAAGGAAGAGAATGAGGATGCTGAAGAACAAAGTGGCGCTGTGAAGAGGGTCGGCGTAGCCGATTTCGAGCGCAACATTGGCCGTAAGGGTGCGCACAGGGTCGAACAGGCTGAGCGGGAGTTCGGCCTTGTTGCCGGTGACCATGACGACGACGATGGTTTCGCCCAGAGCGCGCCCGAGCCCAAGCAGAGCGCTGGAGAGTATCGCGCTTTTGAGGACATGGACGGCCATGCCGAAGCAGGTCAGACGACGTGTTGCCCCGAGGGCGAAACACCCGTTTATCAGTTGTTTGGGCAGTTTCGAAAAAGCAGCATCCATGAGGAGTGTCGTTGTCGGGATGATCATCATCGAGAGCACGAGGATGCCGCTGAGCAGTGACAGGCCCGGCGCCTGAAGCGTGGCGATTAGGGGCACGACTTGTGTCAGACCCCAGAAGCCAAAGATCACCGTGGGCATTGCCGCCATGACAAACAGCAGGCGCCTAAGAAGCGTGGCGGCGAATGGCCCGATAAACAGGTTCATCGCAGCGGCGATGACAAGGCTGATTGGCGTTGCGACCAGAAAGGCGCCCAGCGATGTCGCGAGGGACCCAAAAAGCATCGGCTTCAGATCATACAAACCGCTGGTGGGGTACCAGTCGCTGTCGGTAAAGAACCGAGACAGTTCGATTTGACCCAGCATTGGCATCGTGCCTTGCAAGATCACCAGACCGATCAGCAGTGCGGCCAGACACCCAAAAACAAAGGCAATACCCAAGACAAGCCGCAAGCCACGATTGAAGAGCTGTGCAGTTTCCTGCCGAGCCAAGAGTGCATTCGGTGAGAACGCAGAGGCCATCACTCCACAACCTGGGTGTAAGACAGTTCACTGATGATCGCAGCCACAGCTTCGGATTTGCTGAAGTCGATCAGCGACCCCATGTCGGAGTTGATCTCTTCAGTTGTGACCAGGTTCAATGGGCGCGTTGCCTGATATGTGCCGTTGGCGACATTCTCCAGCGTTGCGGGCACTTCGCCGAGGGCGACCAGCTTCAACGGGACGCCGAACTCAATTTCGACCGAAGCCGCGCCGATCGACACATACCCGATGCTGTCCGGTGTCAA
>JBCBCR010000253.1:0-3926 GCA_038530495.1 Pseudomonadota bacterium
GTCGGCGGCGATCTCACGCGTGTTGGTCACGATTGTGGCCCCCGATCCCAGGGCCGCCGCCGGATAGCAGGCCGAGGGGTCGTTGTTGGCCAGTGACCCGCCGATGGTGCCGCGGTTGCGCACCGCGGGGTCGCCGATATGGGCTGCCGTCGCCGCCAGCGCCGGATAGGCCCCGGCCTCGGCCGCCACGGTCGCGTGGGTCGTCGCCCCGCCGATACAGACCTCGCCCGCATCGCCCCGGCACACGCCCTTCATCTCGTCGATGGCCCCCAGGCTCACCAGCTTCTCGGGGCTCGCCAGGCGCTGCTTCAGCGTCGGGATCAGGGTCTGGCCGCCGCCCAGGGGCTGGCTTTCGGTGCTGTCCGACAGTTCCTTGACCGCATCCGCGATCCGGCTCGGCTTTACCACGTCGAAGTTGTACATCTCTTTGTCCTTTCTCTCGGAACCGCGGGGGTCCGCCCCGTCTCTGTTCCAAAAAATCCTCGGGGGGTCCGGGGGGCAGACAGCCCCCCGGTCCTGCCCTCTGCGTTCAGGGGTTCATCGCCGCCCAGACGCGGTCCGGCGACAGCGGCATGTCGATATGGGTGACATCCTTGCCCGCCGATTGCAGCGCATCCACCACCGCGTTGACCACCGACGGGGGCGAGCCGATGGCCCCGGCCTCGCCGCAGCCCTTGACCCCCAGCGGGTTGTGGGTGCAGGGCGTGCCGTCCTCGTGATCCACCTGGAACATCGGCAGATCATCGGCGCGCGGCATGGCGTAGTCCATGTAGCTGGCACTCAGCAACTGGCCGTTCTCGTCATAGGAACAGTTCTCCAAAAGCGCCTGCCCGATCCCCTGTGCCAGCCCGCCATGGACCTGGCCGGTCACGATCATCGGGTTCACGATGTTGCCAAAGTCATCGGCCGCACAGAAGCGTTCGATCGTCACCTTGCCGGTGTCGGGGTCGACCTCCACCTCGCAGGCATAGGCGCCCGACGGATAGGTAAAGTTGGCCGGATCGTAGAACGCCGTCTCCTCCAGCCCCGGCTCGATGTCTTCCAGCGGGTAGTTGTGCGGCACATAGGCCGCCAGGGTCACATCGCCCCAGGCCACCGACTTGTCGGTGCCCGCCACGCTGAACGCGCCGTCCTTCAGCTCGATATCGCCCTCGGACGCCTCCAGCAGGTGGGCCGCGATCTTCCTGGCCTTGTTGATGATCTTCTCGGTCGCCCGCACCATGGCGGAGCCACCCACCGCCAGGCTGCGCGAGCCATAGGTGCCCATGCCCATCGGCGTGTTGGCGGTGTCGCCATGCACGATCTCGACCATGCTCTCGTCGATGCCGATCATCTCGGCAATCACCTGGGGAAAGGCCGTCTCGTGCCCCTGCCCGTGGCTGTGGCTGCCGGTCATCACCACCAGGCCGCCCGTGGCATTGACCCGCACCGTGGCGCTTTCATACAGGCCAGCCCGCGCGCCCAGCTGCCCCACAAGGTTGCTGGGCGCGATGCCGCAGGCCTCGATATAGCAGTTGACCCCCAGACCCCGCAGCTTGCCGTTCTTCTCGCTTTCGGCACGGCGCGCGGCAAAGCCCGCGAAGTCGCCCATGGCCTCCAGCTTGTCCATGGTCGCGTGGTAGTCCCCGGTGTCATATTCCACCGCCACCGGCGTGGCATAGGGGAACTCGGTGATGAAGTTCTGGCGCCGCAGCGCGATCGGGTCCACGCCCAGCTCGCGCGCCGCCTTGTCCACCACCCGCTCCAGTTGGAACGTCGCCTCGGGCCGGCCGGCCCCGCGATAGGCATCGACAGGCACGGTGTTGGTGAACACCGCCTTCACGTTCACATAGATCAGCGGCGTCTTGTAGTTGCCCGCCATCAGCGTGCCGTGCAGCCAGGTGGGGACCGACGGCGCAAAGGTCGACAGGTACGCCCCCATGTTGGCGTGGGTCTCGGTCCGCAGCGCGGTAAAGTTGTTGTCGGCGTCCAGCGCCAGCTCGATCTTCGTCACGTGGTCGCGGCCGTGGGCGTCCGACATGAACGCCTCCGTCCGGCTCGACGTCCACTTGACCGGCCGGTTGCAGGCCTTGGCCGCAAAGGTGCAGAACGCCTCCTCCTGGTAGTGGAAGATCTTGGTGCCGAAGCCGCCCCCCACATCCGGGGCCACGACACGCAGCTTGTGTTCCGGGATGCCCAGCACGAACGCGCCCATCAACAGCCGGATCACATGCGGGTTCTGGGACGTGGTATACAGCGTGCTCTCGTCCGTGCCGCGGGCATAATCGCCCACCGCCACGCGCGGCTCCATCGGGTTGGCGACCAGCCGGTTGTTCACCAGCTCCAGGCTGGTCACATGGGCCGCGTCCTCGAACGCCTTGTTCACCGCATCCTTGTTCTCTTCGACAAACCCCCAGTCATAGCAGAGGTTGTTGTCCAGATCGTCATGCACCCTGGTGGCCCCGGCCTCCAGCGCCGCCTTCATGTCGACGACCGCAGGCAGTTCGGCAATGTCCACCACAATCGCCTCGGCCGCGTCGCGCGCCTGTTCGGCCGTGTCGGCCACAACGGCGGCAATCGGCTCGCCCACATGGCGCACCTTGCCCTGGGCCAGGATCGGGTGGGCCGGCTCCTGCATCGGCTGGCCATGGCGGTCGGTGACCTGCCAGCCGCAGGGCATGCCGCCCACACCTTCAAAGTCCGACCCGGTAAAGATCCGCACCACCCCCGGCATGCCCGCGGCCGCCGTGGTATCGACACTGGTCAGCGTCCCGTGGGCCACGTCCGAGCGCAGAAAGTGCACATAGGCCTGCCCGTGGATGTTGATGTCGTCGGTATAATTGCCCTCGCCGGTCAAAAACCGGATGTCCTCGCGCCGCTTCGTGCTGGCGCCGATACCACTGTCCTTCGGCATGTCAGTCCTCCCTGCAATCTGGCGAACCGTGGGGCATCAAACACCCCGGGGTCCCCCGTCTCTGTTCCAAAAAAAATCCCGGGGGGTCCGGGGGGCTGGCCCCCCGGTCCTGCACCCGCCGTCCCGTTATTCCGCCGCCAGCGCAGCCACGTCCTGGCCCGAAGCCGCCATGATCGCCTTGACGATGTTGTGATAGCCCGTGCAGCGGCAGATATTGCCCTCGAGGTACTCCCGCACCTCCGCCTCGCTCGGCCGCGGGTTCTCCTTCAGCAGGGCCGCCGCAGACATCACCATGCCCGGCGTGCAAAAGCCGCACTGCAACCCGTGATGATCCTGAAACGCCTGCTGGATGACGGACAGCGACCCGTCCGCATTCGCCATGCCCTCGATCGTCGTCACCTCAGCCCCGTCAGCCTCCGCCGCCAACATCGTACACGCCTTCACCGCAACTCCGTCAACATGCACAACACACGCCCCACACTGCGACGTGTCACACCCAACATGAGTGCCGGTCAGTTTCAGTTCTTCACGCAGGAACGACGACAGGAGCGTGCGCCCCTCAACGTTCCCAGACGCAGCCTTTCCGTTCACGGTCATGCTGACCTGTGTCATGGTGATCCTCCCGTTTGGTATCCTTGTTGTCAGGGAGTTAAGCATGGGCCACGGCGCATGAGAACAGAAAAAACGCGCGCATCAGGCGAAGGCGCAGAATCCTGCATGTCGCCCTAGCCCGCGCGGGGCCGGGGCCGGGTCGGAATTTCCTTGAGCAGGCCGCCGACGCCCATGGTCGAAATGTCCGCCTGCCGCAAATCGACGCCGCAGATCAGCCGTTCCAGCACCCAATCGGCACCATTCAGCGCCGGCGACCGGGCGCAGCCCGGCAGCCCGATAACCGGCTTGGTACCCAGCCAGCCGAAAAAGAGCAGATTGCCGGGGTCGACGGGCATCCCGTATGCCTCGACCCGGCCGCCGGCGGCGCGCAAACCTTCGGGTGCCACATGCGCAGGGTCCGAGGTCGCGGACGCAGTCAGCA
>JBCBCR010000254.1:0-3910 GCA_038530495.1 Pseudomonadota bacterium
CCACCCTGACCGAAACCATCCTGTCGCGCCACAGCCAGGTCTATGCCGCGGGCGAGTTGAACGACCTGACCCGCGTGTACGGGCTGCGCACGCAAGGGTTGGAGATGGGGTTTCCCAAGCCATTCGAGGCGATCACAGCCGAAGAGTTTCGCCGCGCGACGGCCTCGTATCTGGACCGGGTGCGGAAACTCGCGCCGGACAGCCCGCGCATCACCGACAAGATGCCCGTGAACTACGTCATGCTGGGGCTGATCTGGGCCACGATGCCGGGTGCGCGCGTGATCTACACCAAACGCAACCCGATGGATGTGTGCCTGTCAAACTTCACCCGTCTGTTCGAGCGCAGTCAGGCGCACAGTTATGATCTGCAAGAATTGGGCCGGGTGTATGCGGCGCATGCGAGGATCATGGACCACTGGGGCAGTGTGCTGCCCGACGATGCGTTTCTGACGTTGCCCTATGACGAGTTGGTCGAGGACACCGAGGGGTGGACGCGCAAGATGCTGGAGCATTGCGCGCTGGAATGGGAGGCCGCGTGCCTGTCATCGCACGAGGCCAAGCGACGTGTGCGCACGGCGAGCATTCTGCAGGTCCGCGAAAAGATCTACACCACGTCACGTGAGAAATGGCGGCGCTACGCGGATGAGCTGGAGCCTTTGCGCGCCCAACTGTTGGCAGCAGGTGTGGTCGCAGATTGAAGAGCGCGGCGAGCCTCTTGGCTAGTGCGCCATAAGAACCGGTACTTCGGTCTGTTCGATCAACGCACGGCTGGTCCCGCCAAAGACGGCCTGCCGAAGCCGCGAGTGGCCATAGGCCCCTGCCACGACCAGATCGGCACCAATTTCGCGCGCGTGTTCCAGAATGCAGGTGGCAATCTCGCGCCCGCCGGACGGCAATTGGGTCAGCGTGACAGTGCAGCCGTGATGGCTGAGCCAGGTTGCTGCCTCGCGCCCGGGTTCGATTTGCGCGCCCGTGTCAGTTGCGGGCGCGTCGAACCCGACGATGTGCACGCTGGATGCCTTTTTCAGGTAGGGCAGGGCGACATGTGCGGCGCGCGCGCCGGCCAGACTGTCATCCCAGGCGACAAGAACGGTATCGTGCGGCATGTCCAGCGTGCCGTTGACCATGGCCGCTGCGGGTGACTGAAACAGGACCGCGTGCAGCATTTCGTGAAACACGCTGGATTGTGCGCGCAGGTCAGGGTCAAAAAAGACGATGTCGCTTGTGCGTGCGACATGGGCGATCCCGCGTTTTATGTCTGCTTCCGAGGCAAAGAACGGAATAACCTCGGCAGAGGCTTTTTCTGCCGCACACACATTTTCGACCGCGTCGATACGATCCTTGAGCTTACCCTGCGCGGCCGAAAGCGTCGTGGACCATCCGTCTGGCACGGGGGCACCGGCAAAGGGCAGCGCGCCATGCGCCCCGATGGGCATGGTCGGGTATTCGGAATGAAGCAACACGGACAGGTGCGTGTCATGTTCTGCGGCTTTGCGCGCGGCGGTTTGGATCGCCTGATCGGACGTACTGACACTGGCGCAATAGACGGCTGTCGCATTGTGCATGGCTCTGACTCCTTTGTTTGTCGAAGTAAGCGTGCACGAGATGTTGCGCCTGCGCCCTGATTTAGATCAATTTTTATGCAAGTACCGGCAAGCGATTGGCGCGACAGCGGGGTGCGTGTCTGTGCTGCCGGTTCGGATTTGGGCCAAAAGTGGCGGAGAGACAGGGATTCGAACCCTGGGTGGGCTTGCACCCACAACGGTTTTCGAGACCGCCCCGTTCGACCACTCCGGCACCTCTCCGCGGGGGTCTGTCCGGTGCGTTTAGTGGCAAGTCCCCGCGCTGGCAAGGCAGATTTTGCTCATTTACCCTGTCACGGGGATTTTGATGGAACTTGCCGTGAATTCGCATACCATTTTGCTCAAACATGAACAGTGCAAGGATCCGACACTCATGCATGCGATGCGACAGACATATGCAATCTGGCTGGCGGCGCTGGCCCTGATCTGCGCGCCGATGGTGGCCGCAGCCGCCGACCGGGCCAAGCTGGAGGCATTCCTGGAAGTCACCGGTTTCGACGTGGCGCTGGAAAGCATCCGCCTGTCGGCAGGCTCCGCGCCCGAGATGCTGGGCTTTCAGGCCGAGGATTTCGGCTCGGAGTGGACGCGCCTGACCGGGGATGTGTTCGCCACCGACAAGATGCACGGCATGGCGCTTGATATTCTCGAAAAGACACTGGACGACGACATGCTCAGCCATGCGGCGGACTTCTATGCCACGGACCTGGGCAAGCGGCTGGTGGTGGCTGAAAACAAGTCACACATGTCCGAAGAAGAAGAGCTGGTGGCCGAAAGCGGCGAGGCAATCGTCGAGGGGCTGGCGGCGCTGGACAGCCCGCGGCTGGAATATCTGCGCCGGATGAACGTCGCGTCCGACACCGCCGGCGTCAGCGTTCGTGCGATCCAGGAGATCCAGGTGCGGTTTCTCATGGCGGCGGCCGGGGCGGGGATTATCGAACTTGAACTGGACGAAGCGGGCCTGCGCGCCTTGCTGGGCCGGGACGAGGACGCGCTCAAGGCCGATCTGGCCCATGGCGCGCTGACCGGGGCCGCCTATACCTATCAGGCGTTTTCGGATGACGAGGTCCTGGCCTATGCCGAGGCGCTGGAACATCCCAAGATGCGCGAAGTCTATGACCTGATGAACGCCGTGCAATACGAGATCATGGCCAACCGGTTCGAGGCGCTGGCCCGTGCGATGGAGGGTATGCAGCCCAGTCAGGACCTGTGATGCGGGTTCTGTATGCCTGTGTTCTGATGATTGCGGCGACATTGCCGCTGCGCGCCGATACCGAAGCCAGCCGTCTTGTGGACGCCATGGGAATCCCTGCGCTGATCGTGTCGTTTACGCAGGACGGGATGGCATCGGCCAGGGACCTGGATGCGTCGTTTCTGGGCGGGCAGGGCGGTGACGTCTTTTTCGAGACCGTGCGCCGCCTGCACGATCCTGCCCGGATGGAGGCGGAGTTGCGCGCCGCCATGACCGCCGCCCTGGATCCGGCTGCGGCGCGGCAGGCGCTGGTGTTCTTTGAAAGCGATCAGGGCACCCGGATCATCGAACTGGAGGTCGAGGCGCGGCGCGCCATGGTGGACGACGCCCTGGAAGAGGCGGCCAAGGCCGCTGCCGACAACGCTGGTGACGCGGTCCTGCGCCTGCTGTCGGTGCGCGACCTGGTCGATGGCAACACGGACATCGCCGTGGCCGCACAGGCTGCGTTCTTTGACGGGCTGGCCTTTGCTTCGGGCACCAGCGACAGACCCGACATCGAATCCCGTCGCGGCGTCATCGCCGAAGAGACACGGCAATGGCTTACGGGATATTACATGCTGGTGGCTTCGGCCCTGCCCGAAGATGATTTCGATACCTATATCGCATTCTGGGAAACCGATGTGGGGCAGGCGGTGGATGACGCCATGTATGCCGCATTTGAAACCAGCTACGTATCGCTGTCCTACGGGCTGGGACAGGCCGTCGGGCGGTTGATGCCGCAGAACGATCTGTAACACGTTCCCTGACCCGCAAAGGCCCCTTGACTTGGGCTTGCGATAGGCACATAAGCCCGCCATCCGGCCAGCGCTTTGCTGGCCTGCTTTTGTTTTGACACCGTCCCATCGCAGGACGCGCAGTTCGAGGCGGCGAAAGCCATGAAACGCCGGGCAACCGGGGCCACAGGACGCGGCAGATAAAGGAAGACCGAAATGTTCGCGGTTATGAAAACCGGCGGCAAGCAGTACAAAGTCGCATCGGGCGATGTATTGCGTGTCGAAAAGCTTGCAGCAGATGCAGGCGAAACCGTTCAATTCAACGAAATTCTGATGATGGGTGCCACGATCGGCAGCCCGCTTGT
>JBCBCR010000255.1:0-3848 GCA_038530495.1 Pseudomonadota bacterium
GGCGCACGGCTCCGCAGGGGCCACAAGGATGGGGCATTAGCTCAGCTGGGAGAGCGCCTGCATGGCATGCAGGAGGTCAGCGGTTCGATCCCGCTATGCTCCACCATCCACCTCGCAATTCACGCACAAACTTCCGGCTAGACAGGCCCGCTTGGCGCTGACTGACGCGCATCGGTTGCGCCGCTACGCTGAGTGCAGCGGTCAGGTCCCGCTGTGCTCCACCATCCACCTCGCAAGTTACGCGAAAACAACTGCGCCACCGGATCTCTCGGGCGCAGGCCGACGCGCACCAGGTGCACCGCCGGGCTGCGTGTAGCGGTCGGGTCTCGCCATGCTCAAACATCCCTCTCGAATTCCAAGCTGGACCGATATCTCTCGCCACACACGCGACATGTCACCAACGCGCGCCGGACCCGTCCCAAGCTTCTCTCGGGTGGCGCGATCCGTGCGTGACCCACAGGACAATGGTCATCGGATCATGTGAATTCGGTGATGATCAGACCCGCACACGCTAATGCGCGCGCTACAAAACTGGGCAGAGCGTGACTTGACCCTACCTCTTTTTGTACTCTGCACCCAGCAGGCACGGGGGGATCGAAATGCTGGCGTTTACCCACAACACGTTTCTGGTCGTGATGGCCTGTCTCGTGGCGGGGGTGGCTGGCTTTACCGGGCTGTCGCTGACGCGCGATCTGTCGTCGAAACCGATCCTGCAGAAAAAGGTGTCGATCGCGCTGGCCGCCATCGCCCTGGGCGGCGGCATCTGGGCCATGCACTTCATCGGGATGCTGGGCCTGCAACTGCCGATCCTGTTCTTCTACGACGCCGCGATCACCATGATCTCCGCGCTGATTGCGATCCTGATCGTGGGCGCGGCGCTGATCCTGCTGCACTTTACCACCCGCACGCCGACCATCATCACCGCCGCCGGGGTCATCGTCGGCATCGGCGTGCTGGCGATGCACTATATCGGCATGGCCGGGCTGGAATATTGCCGCGCGGTCTACACGCCCTTTGGGCTGGTGCTGTCGTCGGTCGTGGCCATCGGCCTGTGCGTGCTGGCGATCTGGATCGCCTACGGTCAGCGCACCGACCGCAACATCCTGCTGGGCACGCTCTGCTTTGCTGCCGCCGTCTGCGCCGTCCACTTCTTTGCCATGGCCAACACCGGGCTGGTCGAGGTGCCGCGCACCACCGAATTCGGCCCCAGCATGAGCAATGAGACACTGGCTCTCGGGGTGATCTTCTTCAGCTTCGTGATCTTCGGCACCTTCCTTTGGGTCAGCGTGACCTATCTCGTCAAATCGCCCGAACCCGCCGCGCTGGAACCGACCGAAGCCACGCACCCTCCAAACCCACGCCCGCAAATCCCCTGCGAACGGGACGGAAACAAGGTCTTCGTCTCCCCCGATGACGTTCGTTTTGTCCGCGCTGACGGCCATTACACCCAAGTCTATACAGACCACGACCGACTGTTCTGCGTCTGGCCGGTGACCGAGGCGTCCAAACGCCTCCTCCCCCTCGGGTTCCTGCAAACCCACCGCAGCTATCTGGTCAATCCCGACCACGTCACCCGGTTCGAACGGACCAAGGACAAGGGCCGCTGCGTCTTTGCCGGTGACGATCTGCCCCCTGCCCCGGTGAGTCGATCCAAGCTGCGCCCGACGCAGGACGCCCTAGGCGCGCAGGACGGCGCAGTTCGTGCGGTCTGACGCGCATTTCGTGCAAAACCCGCGCATTCACTAAGAAATTCCAAGCCTTCCCGAGACCTGGGTGCACAAATTGTCGCAGCCAGAACATTCACTCAGGGAGGAGCGCAATGATTCCAGCGGCGTTCGAATATTACCGGCCCACGGACATGTCCGGGGTTCTGTCCATCCTTCAGGAACACGGCGATGATGCACGCGTCATGGCGGGCGGGCACAGCCTGATCCCCATGATGAAACTGCGCATGGCCGTGTTCCTGAAGGATGGACAGAACCCCGGACATGTCCGTGGGCCGGTAATATTCGAACGCCGCTGGAATCATTGCGCTCCTCCCTGAGTGAATGTTCTGGCTGCGACAATTTGTGCACCCAGGTCTCGGGAAGGCTTGGAATTTCTTAGTGAATGCGCGGGTTTTGCACGAAATGCGCGTCAGACCGCACGAACTGCGCCGTCCTGCGCGCCTAGGGCGTCCTGCGTCGGGCGCAGCTTGGATCGACTCACCGGGGCAGGGGGCAGATCGTCACCGGCAAAGACGCAGCGGCCCTTGTCCTTGGTCCGTTCGAACCGGGTGACGTGGTCGGGATTGACCAGATAGCTGCGGTGGGTTTGCAGGAACCCGAGGGGGAGGAGGCGTTTGGACGCCTCGGTCACCGGCCAGACGCAGAACAGTCGGTCGTGGTCTGTATAGACTTGGGTGTAATGGCCGTCAGCGCGGACAAAACGAACGTCATCGGGGGAGACGAAGACCTTGTTTCCGTCCCGTTCGCAGGGGATTTGCGGGCGTGGGTTTGGAGGGTGCGTGGCTTCGGTCGGTTCCAGCGCGGCGGGTTCGGGCGATTTGACGAGATAGGTCACGCTGACCCAAAGGAAGGTGCCGAAGATCACGAAGCTGAAGAAGATCACCCCGAGAGCCAGTGTCTCATTGCTCATGCTGGGGCCGAATTCGGTGGTGCGCGGCACCTCGACCAGCCCGGTGTTGGCCATGGCAAAGAAGTGGACGGCGCAGACGGCGGCAGCAAAGCAGAGCGTGCCCAGCAGGATGTTGCGGTCGGTGCGCTGACCGTAGGCGATCCAGATCGCCAGCACGCACAGGCCGATGGCCACGACCGACGACAGCACCAGCCCAAAGGGCGTGTAGACCGCGCGGCAATATTCCAGCCCGGCCATGCCGATATAGTGCATCGCCAGCACGCCGATGCCGACGATGACCCCGGCGGCGGTGATGATGGTCGGCGTGCGGGTGGTAAAGTGCAGCAGGATCAGCGCCGCGCCCACGATCAGGATCGCAATCAGCGCGGAGATCATGGTGATCGCGGCGTCGTAGAAGAACAGGATCGGCAGTTGCAGGCCCAGCATCCCGATGAAGTGCATGGCCCAGATGCCGCCGCCCAGGGCGATGGCGGCCAGCGCGATCGACACCTTTTTCTGCAGGATCGGTTTCGACGACAGATCGCGCGTCAGCGACAGCCCGGTAAAGCCAGCCACCCCCGCCACGAGACAGGCCATCACGACCAGAAACGTGTTGTGGGTAAACGCCAGCATTTCGATCCCCCCGTGCCTGCTGGGTGCAGAGTACAAAAAGAGGTAGGGTCAAGTCACGCTCTGCCCAGTTTTGTAGCGCGCGCATTAGCGTGTGCGGGTCTGATCATCACCGAATTCACATGATCCGATGACCATTGTCCTGTGGGTCACGCACGGATCGCGCCACCCGAGAGAAGCTTGGGACGGGTCCGGCGCGCGTTGGTGACATGTCGCGTGTGTGGCGAGAGATATCGGTCCAGCTTGGAATTCGAGAGGGATGTTTGAGCATGGCGAGACCCGACCGCTACACGCAGCCCGGCGGTGCACCTGGTGCGCGTCGGCCTGCGCCCGAGAGATCCGGTGGCGCAGTTGTTTTCGCGTAACTTGCGAGGTGGATGGTGGAGCACAGCGGGACCTGACCGCTGCACTCAGCGTAGCGGCGCAACCGATGCGCGTCAGTCAGCGCCAAGCGGGCCTGTCTAGCCGGAAGTTTGTGCGTGAATTGCGAGGTGGATGGTGGAGCATAGCGGGATCGAACCGCTGACCTCCTGCATGCCATGCAGGCGCTCTCCCAGCTGAGCTAATGCCCCATCCTTGTGGCCCCTGCGGAGCCGTGCGCC
>JBCBCR010000256.1:0-3819 GCA_038530495.1 Pseudomonadota bacterium
GCAAGGTTTCGGTCTTGGTGTTCCATCCGACCACGCGCCCGGTTTGACCGTCCCCCTGCCCGTCGAGCATCCACAGGATGCCAGAGCGATCCGCCCGCAGGCCCAGAACGCCGCGCAGGCCGTCGCCATCCTCTTGCGGGGCGCGGGCCCAGGTGTCGGTGGGATAGGGCGTGGTCGTGCCATCCGGCATCACCTCGACCACGCGCAGCTCGGGGCCGTAAAATTCGTGCACGGACATGAACATGCGCCCGTCCGGGGCGATGGCGAGGTTGCCGGGCGGTGTGTCGCGGGGAAATTCCAGGTAGGTTTCGGGTGATTGCGCAGCGGCGGCGCTGGCGAGGGTGAGTGCGGTGCCAAGGGCGAAGATGTGCTGTTTCATGGGGTCCTCCGATACGTTGACCGCTGGGTACAGCTTCGATTATTCAAAAGATACGAGGCCAATTTCGAAACCAACGTTCGAGATTTCCGAATGTACAGCATTGATGATCTGAGCACCTTTGTCGTCATCGCGGATACCGGCGGCGTGACCGCGGCAGCGCGTCGGCTGGGTGTGGCACCCGCCACAGTGAGCCACCGGTTGACCAAGCTGGAAAGCGCGCTGCAGCTGACCCTGTTTCACCGCAATAGCCGAACCTTTCAGCTGACCACGGAGGGGCAGGTTTTTCTGGACCGGGTGCAGCCGATTTTGACGCAGCTGTCGCAGGCCGAACGCGACGCGGGCAGCGGCGCGGCAGAGCTGTCAGGGCATTTGCGCGTCACCATGTCGCCGTGGATCCTGTCGCGGTTTATTCTGCCCGCGCTGCCGCGGTTCCGGGCGACGCATCCGCGGCTGACATTCGAATTTCTGGCAGTGGACCGGTTCGTGTCGCTGGTGGCCGAGGCGCAGGATTGCGCCATTCGGGTGGGACAGCTGGAAGACAGCGCGCTGGTTGCGCGCAAGCTGATCGACAATGAGCGGATCATCTGCGCTGCGCCTGCGTTTCTCAGGGCACACGGACCGATTGATGACATTGATGCGCTGGAAGCAGCCCCTTGGGTCAGCCTGCCGTGGCAGAGACGCATATCGGTGCGCGTGTCCGCCGGGCGGCGGCGCGAGATCACGGCGCGCAGCCCGTTGCTGGTGTCGAATTCGGACATGTTGACCGACGGGGCGGTGCAGGGGCTGGGGTTGGCCGTGAAGTCGCGGTTGGCCGTGTCGGCGGAGCTTTTGGCGGGCACGTTGATTGAGGTTATGCCGGGCACGTTATGGGACCCGCAGACGCCGATCTGGTTTGTCTATGCCCCCGAGGCGCGCGCCAGCCAGAAGGTGCAGCTGTTTGGCGATCTGGCGCAGGCCGCCTTTGCCGGCCAGTAGACGTTGCGCACGACGTGTTTGGCGCGCGCGGGGTGGTTCACGTCTTTGGTCGTCGCGCGCGACAGTTCAGGCGGCGGGTTTCGCACACGAATGAGCAAAAAGACCGGCGCTGCGTTTCACGCAGTGGGTGCCGTCGTCCGCATCCCCGTATCCAGCAAACACGCGGTGCTGCACCCGTGTCGCCGCCGGACCCGGCTGTGGTCGTATAGCGGACCGAGGCGGACGGGCAGGCGGCAGACCGGCATCCGCGCCGATATGTTGGCATTTGTGGCTGAACGCCGTCTGCGCGTGTCGTCCGCGCCCTGGGGCAGTTTATTCGGCGGCCAGATACTCCTCCATCGGCGGGCAGGTGCAGGTCAGGTTGCGGTCACCCCAGACATTGTCGACCCGGTTCACCGGTGGCCAGTACTTGTCCACGCGAAACGATCCTGCAGGAAAGCAAGCGCTTTCACGGCTGTAGGGGCGGTCCCAGTCGCGGACCAGATCCTCCATTGTGTGTGGCGCGTTCTTGAGCGGGTTGTTTTGGGGGTCAGACTGGCCGTCTTCGATCGCCTGTATTTCGGCGCGGATGCCCAGCATGGCGTCGCAAAAGCGGTCCAGCTCGGCCTTGGTCTCAGACTCTGTGGGTTCGATCATCAGCGTGCCTGCCACCGGCCAGGACATGGTCGGCGCGTGGAACCCGCAATCGGCGAGGCGTTTGGCAATGTCGTCGACCGTGACATGGGCGCTGTCGGCAAAGGGGCGGGTGTCGAGGATGCATTCATGCGCGACGCGGCCCGAGGGCCCTTTGTAGAGGACGTCAAAGGCGCCTTCGAGCCGCTTGGCGATGTAGTTGGCGTTCAGGATCGCGACGCGCGTGGCCTGGGTCAGGCCCACGCCGCCCATCATCAGCGCATAGGCCCACGAGATTGGCAGCAGCGAGGGTGAGCCGTAGGCCGCCGCACTGACCGCGCCCACGCCGCCATCGGGATCGCCGGGCAGATGCGGCGTCAGGTGCGCCTTGACCCCGATGGGACCCATGCCGGGGCCGCCGCCCCCGTGCGGGATGCAGAACGTTTTGTGCAGGTTCAGGTGGCTGACATCGCCGCCCAGATCGCCCGGGCGGCTGAGGCCGACCATCGCGTTCATGTTGGCGCCGTCGATATAAACCTGCCCGCCCGCGTCATGGGTGATCTTGCACACCTCGATCACCGTTTCCTCGAACACGCCGTGGGTCGAGGGGTAGGTGATCATGCAGGCCGCGAGGTGTTCGGCGTGCTGCGCGACCTTGGCGCGGAAATCATCCAGATCGATGTCGCCATTATCCGCCGAGGCCACCGGCACGACCTTCCAGCCGACCATCTGGGCCGAGGCCGGGTTTGTGCCATGGGCGCTCATCGGGATGAGGCAGATATTGCGGTGCTCTTGCCCGTTGGCGCGGTGGAAGCCCGCAATGGTCAGAAGCCCCGCGTATTCGCCTTGTGCGCCCGAGTTCGGCTGCATCGAGATCGCATCATAGCCGGTGATCTCGCACAGCTTGGCCGACAGATCGTCGATCATCTCGGTATATCCTGCGGCCTGATCCGCGGGACAGTAGGGATGCAGGAGCGAAAACTCGCGCCAGCTGACCGGCATCATTTCGGCCGCCGAATTGAGCTTCATCGTGCAGGAGCCCAGCGGGATCATGGCCCGATCCAGCGCCAGGTCACGGTCGGCGAGGCGGCGCATGTAGCGCATCATTTCGGTTTCGGCCCGGTTCATGTGGAACACCGGGTGGGTCATGAATTTGGACGTGCGCACCAGCTTGTCGGGCACGTGGTAGTGCGGGGTGTAATCCTTGTCCTTGCGGTCGATGCCAAAGGCGCGCCAGACCTTTTCGATCGTGGCGGGGCGGGTGCGTTCATCGAGGCTGATGCCGATGGAGGTTGTGCCGACGGCGCGCAGGTTGATCCCCTCGTCCACCGCGGATTTCATCACCGCGGCTTGCAGCGGTCCGACATCCACGGTGATGGTGTCAAAGAAGGTCGCGGGCCGCACGTCGAACCCGGCCTTTTTCAACCCTTCGGCAAGACGGGCGGTCTTGCGGTGGATGCGCTGGGCGATGGCCTTCAGGCCGTCGGGCCCGTGGAACACGCCGTAGAACCCCGCCATGACCGCCAGCAGCGCTTGTGCGGTGCAGACATTCGAGGTCGCCTTTTCGCGGCGGATATGCTGTTCGCGGGTTTGCAGCGACAGCCGGTAGGCCCGGTTGCCATGGCTGTCCACGGACACACCGACAATGCGCCCGGGCATGTTGCGGGCATAGCTGGCCCGCGTGGTCATGTAGGCCGCGTGCGGGCCACCATATCCGACCGGCACGCCAAAGCGCTGGGTTGATCCCACCGCGATGTCGGCGCCCATGGCCCCCGGCTCCTTGAGCAGGGTCAGCGACAGGGGATCGGCAGACATGATGCCGATCGCCTTGCTGTCGTGCAGCGCGGCGATGA
>JBCBCR010000257.1:0-3815 GCA_038530495.1 Pseudomonadota bacterium
CGCGCCAGCGGTAGTTGAGCACCGACAGCACCCAGCAGGCCACGAACAGCCCGACCACCACAAAACCGGCGTCGCCGAGATGGTCGTTCAATGCGCCAACCCAGCGCCAGAGGCCGCCGCTCAGAGCTGAGGCGCTGAGCCGCCAGTTTGGAACCCCTTCGGGCAAGCGTCCTTCAGCAACTGCCAGCGCATCTCGGGCCGCACGGTGCAAGGTGACCTTTGCCCCGATGGCCGGCCACAACGCGGGGCGCGCTGCACGTGGTACACGCGGTTTTCGCATCTTGCGCAACGCGCGCTTGGCCAAGACGGCAACACCCTGCTTGCGACCATCCAGCAACGGCACCCGACCCGCGGCCTCAAGCGCTGGCACAGCGCGCAAGAACGCCGCCACACCGGCGCCATAAGCCAGCGCGCGCACCGCTTGTTCCGATTTCTCAGGTGCACCCAGCGCCGCCGCAGCAGTCCACATCAGGCCGCCCGAGGTTGCATCAATGTAGCTGTCAAAATGCGCCTGATCCTCGAACGGATCACGGTAAATGTCCCAGCGCCGTGCCGCGACCAGTTCGTCCAGTGCCGCGGTCAATTCAGGCTCAGTGACCCGCGCCAGTGGCGTTGTCACCTCATGCGCCCGCACCTCAGCTTTGGTCCACATCTCTTCGAGCGCGTCGCGCCACCACTGCAACCGCATTTCTGCGATCATCGGCTCTGCCGTGACCCAGGGCGCGCGTGCGACTTCGACGTTAAAGGCATAGAGCGTGAACAGGGGGCCGCGGGCAGCGACGGGGGCCGCCATAACCGTGCGAAAGCGCATTGGATCCGCCCGTTCGACGATGCGCGCGCAGGGGGTGAATATGTCGTCCAGGCTCATTCCGGCGCCACCACGAGCAAGGCATAGGCGATGTCGTCAGGCGCGGCGCGCCAATTGTCGATCTCGATCTGGTTTTCGGCGATTGCAGCCATCAAAGCCGCATCAGGGTCTGCGCGACGCAGGTCATCCAATCGCGTTTGCAGCGGATCATAATATGCCTGCCACGGTGCGCCGATGATGAACCGGTGACCCAACACGCGATACCGGGCTGCATGCACCCGTGCCTCTATCCCATCGAGGTCCGTGATGGCGGGGTAGTCTTGCCAAAACGCGGCGGCGGCCTGCGTGGCCGGTGTTTGCAACAAGACCGGTTCGGAAAAGGCGACGTGCCCGCCCGGCGCCAGCACGGTTCGCCAACGACGCAACCCTTCCGTCACGCCCAGAAAGTACAGCGCACCGGCGCACCAGATCAGATCGTAGGGGCCCGCGACCTCCGCCATATCACCGACGCGCGCGTGAACACGTGGTGCAAAACCAGCAACGCGTGCCTGTGCCGCCTCGACGAAATGCGGCACCTGTTCGATCCCGTCGATCTGCGCCCATGGCAAGGCTTCGGCCAGCGTCAATAGGTCCGCACCCGGCCCGCACGCCGCATCCATCACGCGTGCTTCCCCCGAAACTCCAGCCACATCCAGCGCCCAGAACACATCTGCAGGTGTGCCCGGGCCTTCCCGAGGCAGATCGCGGTGCACGGTGAAAAAGGCCTCTCTCTCCTCTGGTGTCACGACATGCCGTCCCGCACCAGTTTCCAGCGCACGGCGTCCAGCAGCGCTTCAAAGGACGCATCAACAATGTTTGCCGACACACCGACCGTGGACCACCGCCGCCCCTCGCCGTCTTCGCTGTCGATGATAACCCGTGTGACCGCTTCGGTGCCGCCTTGCGTGATCCGCACCTTGAAATCAACGAGCCGGATGTCCTCGACATTGGCCTGATAGCGGCCGAGGTCCTTGGCCAAGGCGCGCGAGAGTGCGTGCACGGGGCCGCGGTCGATACCTTCGGCATCCATGCTTTCGCTGACCGACAGCTTTTTGTTGCCATCGACCTTCAGCACCACGACCGCTTCGGACAGGGACACCATCTCGTTGCGCTTGTTCTTGCGGCGTTCGATGCTGACGCGGTAGCGCTTGACCTCAAAGAACTCGGGCAACAGGCCCAGCTCTTGGCGCGCCAGCAACTCGAAAGACGCTTGGGCCGTGTCATAGCTGTACCCGGCATCCTCGCGCGCCTTGATCCGGTCGAGAATACGCGCAAGCGCCGGATTGCCCTTTGCGACCTCAAGGCCCATTTCGCCCAGCCGTTTGCGCAAATTCGACTGCCCGGCCTGGTTCGACATCGGGATGATGCGCGCATTGCCGACCGTACTGGGGTCCACGTGTTCGTATGTGGTGGGATCCTTGAGAATGGCCGAGGCGTGCAGTCCCGCCTTGTGCGCAAAGGCCGACGCGCCCACGAAAGCGGCCTGTTTCCACGGAACCCGGTTCAAGATGTCATCGAGCATCCGGCTGATGCGGGTCAGCCCGGCCAGCGACGCGTCGCTTACGCCGATATCAAAGCGCGTGGCGTAGGGCTCCTTGAGCTTCAGGATCGGGATCAGGGTGGTGAGGTTCGCGTTGCCGCAGCGTTCGCCAAGGCCGTTCAGCGTACCTTGCACCTGCCGCGCGCCCGCGTCGATGGCAGCCAGCGAGTTGGCGACCGCGTTTTCGGTGTCGTTGTGCGTGTGAATGCCCAGGTGATCGCCCGGAATACCACTGGCGATGACCGCCGTGGTGATTTCATGCACCTCATGCGGCAGTGTACCGCCGTTCGTATCACACAGCGCCACCCACCGCGCGCCGGCCTCAAATGCCGCGTGCACCGCTTCAAGCGCGTAGTCGGGGTTGCTCTTGTAGCCGTCAAAGAAGTGCTCGGCATCAAAGATCGCTTCACGCCCCTGCGCCACCAGATGCGCAAAGCTTTGCGCGATGTTTTGCGTGTTTTCCGCAAGCGTTATGCCGAGCGCGGTGTCCACGTGAAAATCATGCGTTTTGCCGACCAAGCACACGGTGCCCGTGCCCGCATTCATCACCGCCGCCAGCACATCGTCATTTTCGGCACTGATCCCGGCCCGTTTGGTCATGCCAAAGGCGGTCATCCGCGCCCGCGTCTTTGGCGCCGTATCAAAAAACGCACTGTCGGTGGGGTTCGCCCCGGGCCAACCGCCCTCGATATAGTCAATCCCCAACGCATCGAGCGCGCGGGCGATGGCGTGCTTTTCCTCGGTGGAGAACTGCACGCCTTGCGTCTGCTGCCCGTCGCGCAGGGTCGTGTCGAAGAGATACAGGCGTTCGCGGGTCATGATCTGCTCCCGCGGGATGCGCACATGCGCCATGCCCGACCTTGTGTGGGCAACCAACAAAGCTGCTGAAAGACACGCGCAAAAGCCCCAAACGCGCTTTGGCTGCACAAGACATCGCCAAATGCCCTCCAGGCGGTGAGGTAGGGCATGGCGGTTGCGCGCCGAGGTGTGACAAGCATCGAGGTCACGCGATGCTCTCCAGCTTTTTAGCGTCGAACCCCGGGCCGGGCACCAGATCAACGCCGTCCTTGCTCATGCGCACTTCGATTCCCGCGTTCATTAGGGCCGTCTTCATTCGGTCCACTGCTTCAAAGTTTTTGCTTTGCATAGCTTCGGATCGCAAGTCGGCCAAGGCCAGCGCATATCCACTCAGATCTACATCAGCTTTGCGCGGTAACGCACTGATATCAAGACCGACTAAGTCCAACGCAGACAGCAGATGCGGAATGTCGCCAGCCGCAAACAGGGCGTGCATGCGGGCAATGGCGCCCGACGTGTTCAAGTCGTCGCGAAGGGCGACTTCCACCAAGGGATCAACCGTTTCTGCGGCAACATGATCACGCGCGGCATCGGCCCATTTCTGCAGCGTTGCTTCCGCCTCGGCCCGCT
>JBCBCR010000258.1:0-3791 GCA_038530495.1 Pseudomonadota bacterium
CGCAGATCGGCCTTCTGGCCGATCTGCGGACAGGGGATGTCGTTGCCCTGATCCAACAGTTCCTTGGTGCAAAAGCCGCGCCCGGCGGGGTTGTTGTCATGGAACAGCACCGCGCCGTCAGGCCCGGGGGCCGCACCGCCGTAGGCGAGGCTGTAGTCAATCGGCACCTCGTTGACCATTTCGGGTGGCGTGCGTTGCCAACCGCGCAAGCGCTGCCGCGTCCAGTAAGACAGGCCGCGCACCTGAAATTCATAGGTCAGACGGTCGGGGATTTCGACACGCACCGGCCAATCGGTGCGCGCCTGTCCGTCGCGCGCCCGGGCGATGGCGCGAATGGTCAGATCGGTGCCCAGCTTGGCCGGGGCAATATCCTGTTCGTGCACAAGCGCGCTGGTGGCGGGGTCGTCGGCGAACACGTCCTCGAATTGCAGATCGGGCGGGTCGCTGGCGCGCCAAAGGCCGTCTTCGCAGATCGAAAAGGCCGCCTTGGCGATGACCACGCCGACCTCCTGATCATCGGGTGACCAGTGTTTGAAAAACAGCGGCGTGAGGGGGAGGCGAGAGGAAATCTTCAATGAAACATCAGACCCGTGGCGCGATACGAGCGGAAGCTAGACCAGAGTTCCGGCGGTTTCAAACCCCCCTGTGCCCGGCAGGCGGTCAGGCGTTCACCAGATCGGCCAGTTTCAGGCGCTGGATCTTGCCCGACGGCCCCTTGGGCAGTTCGTCCATGAAATAGATCGCGTCGGGTGCTTTGAACGCGCCAAGCCGTTCATGGCACAGCGCGATCAGCATGTCTGCGCTGAGGGTCGAGCCATCGCGCACGCGCACCGCTGCCTCGACCCGTTCCCCGTAGCTGTCGCAGGGTCGCGCAAAGGCGGCGGCCTCGACCACGTCGGGATGTGCATAAAGGGCCTCGTCGATCTCGCGCGGGGCGATGTTTTCGCCGCCCTTGATGATCAGCTCCTTGAGCCGCCCGGTGACAAAAACATAACCGTCGGCGTCCATCCGGGCGAGGTCGCCGGTGCGCAGCCAACCGCCCCGGAACGTGTCGGCGGTGGCCGCCGGGTTCTTGAGGTATTCCAGCAGCGTGTTGGGTCCGCGGACGACGATTTCGCCTTCGGTGTCGGGCGGGACGGGGTGCCCGGAGCTATCGTGGATCGCCACCTCGCACCCGTAGCCGATGCCGGGCGAGCCGATCTTGCGCGTGGCAGGGGGCAGCGGGTTCGACAGGATTTGCGCGGAGGTTTCGGTCAGGCCCATGGTTTCGATGATCGGCACGCCAAAGCGGCGTTCGAAGGCCGATTGTGTTTCGACCGCGAGCGCCGAGGAGGCGGAGCGCCCAAAGCGCAGGCGGTTCTTGCAGGTGTCCGACGGTTCGGCGGTGCCGTGCAGAAGATGCGAGATGATCGTGGGCACGACCGAGAACCACGTGGCGGCACCGGTGTCGATCTGGTCCCAGAACCGCGAGGCGGAAAACCGCGACACCATCGCCAGCGATCCCCCGGACACAAGACTGCCCATCACCGTCACGCACAGCCCGTTGATGTGATAGATCGGCAAAACGCACAAGCCGCGGTCCTCCCGGGTCAGGTCGTGGGCGATGGCCGTGGTCCAGCCACCGGCCAGCAGGCTGGCGTGGGTGTGGACCACGCCTTTGGGCCGACCGGTGGTGCCGGAGGTGTACATGAGCAGCGCGTGGTCGTCCGGGGTCAGGTCGTGCAGCGTCGCATCCGCGCGGCCAGTGAGCGGCAATGCCTGCACGCCGGACGTGTTCGCCTGATCAAAGAGGTCACGGCAGCTGTCAGCGACATAGGCAAAGCGCGCTTCGGAATGGTCGAGCGCATAGGCGATGGCGTCGCGCCCGGCGGCAAGGTTGATCATGGTGGCCCGAAACCCGCCGTAGACCACGCCATAAAAAGCGGTCACCCCATCCTTGCCGTTCGGTGAAACGATGGCGACGCTGTCGCCTTTTTCCACGCCGTGTTCGGTCAGCTGTGCGGCAAAGCCGTGGGCCGCCGCGCGCAGTTCCGCCCAGCCCAGCGTCGCGCCCGTTTCGGGGAACACGATCGCGGTGCCGCCGCCCTGCGCGCGCTGGTCGAGCCAGTCGCGGACCGTTCCGCCCGGTGGCTTGGACGGGTCTAGGGTCACTTGCCCGCCTCGTCCCAATAGCTGGCAAAGATGTCGTCGAGCGACGGTTCGCGCGCGGGGATTTCGCGCACGATCCTGGTGGTTTGCATGAAATGCCGCCAATGGACGTTGTCATTGACCGTGTTGCCGCCCCACGCCCCGCACCCCATGGACAGCGAAAACGGCATGCCGTTGGTGAACGATCCGCCGGTGGCAAAGGTGTGCGCCTGATTGACGATCACGCGGCTGGTGGGCAGGCGCGTGGCGAGCGCCATCGCCCGGGCGTCGTTCTTGCTGTGCAGACCAACGGAATGACCCGCCCCCTGGTGCCGCTGGATCGCGTCGGTGAGGGCCATCGCGTCATCAAAATCGGACGCGCGGTACAGCGCCAGAACGCGGCTGAGCTTTTCACCGCTGAGCGGGTGATCGGGACCGATGCCGGTTGTGGGGACCGCGATGTATTCGGTGCCGTCGGGCACTCTGCCTTCAAGGCCCAAGGCCGTGATCATCTTGTCAGCGTCCTGTGCGATCACGGCGCGGTTGAGATGCCCGTCGGGCCAGAGCCGGGCGACGATGCCCGCCGCGTCATCGACCAGCGCGCCACCTGCACGGGACATAGCGGCGACAAAAGCGTCATAGACGGCGTCCACGACCACCACCGCGTTTTCGGACGAACACGAGGTTGCGTTGTCAAAGGTCTTGGACGCGCGGATTTTCTCGGCCGCCGCATCAAGGTCGGCGGTTTCGTCCACGATCACGGTCACGTTGCCTGCGCCCACGGCCACGGCGGGCGTGCCGCAGGTCTGCGCGCGGTGCACGTTGTTCTGACTGCCCGTGGCCACGACCTTGTCGCAGACCTCCATCAGCCGTTGTGTGCGCTGTTTCGACCCGGGGGCCGGGATCATCTGCACGAGGTAGGGGTCTTCGCCGATCTTGGCAAATTCGGCATGGATGAATTGCAGCAGCATTTCGCAGGCAGCGACACCCTTGGGCGACGGGGCCACAACGATCGCGTTGCCGCATTTCAGCGCGTTGATGATGTTGTTGGCCGGTGTTGCTGCGGGGTTGGTCGACGGCACGATGGCGCCGACGACACCCAACGGGCGCGCCACTTCGGTGATGCCGGTTGCCGCGTCGTCGCGGATCACGCCAAAGGTGGTCGCCCCCTGTATGTCGCGCAAAAGCCCCAGCGTCTTGCGATGGTTCTTGGTGATCTTGTCAGCCACATTGCCAAGGCCGGTGGTCGCCACCGCCAATTCGGCGAGCGCGCGGTTGCGCGCCGGTTCCATGATCGCCCACCCCACGGCCTGTGCCGCGCGGTCGTAGCGGGCTTGGCTGCCATCCGCCTCGTAACGCTGCTGTGCGGCGCGCGCGCGGGCGACGATGGCGTCAATCTCTGCGATGGGATCGGGCGCGTTCATGGTGTTTGCCTTTGTCTGGATGTGCCGCCCGACCGGGCCGGGCGGCACATAGCTGCGGGGTCAGAGACCGGCAAGCAGCTCTTTGAGCGTTTCCTCGCGCGCGGCCCACATTTCGAGCACCTCGTCACGGGTCATGATGTGCATGGGCGAACCGCCCGCTTTCATCTTGCCCTGCACGCGGCTGTTTTCGAACATGGTGGGGACCACGGCAGCCAGCTTGTCGATGATTGCAATCATCGA
>JBCBCR010000259.1:0-3767 GCA_038530495.1 Pseudomonadota bacterium
CACCTCGACCTTGGCGAAGGCCTTGTCGAGGTGGACTGCAAGATGCTGGTCGTCCATCGCACGGGCGGCGATATAGCCATGGAAAGCGGCCGCGACCACTGGCTGCACGAGGCGGCAGCAAATGTGTCCGCCGATTGCCCACCCGAGGAAATGAACGCAGAAGACCCCCTCTTCATCCTCTATACCTCCGGCTCCACAGGCATGCCCAAGGGCGTGCTGCACACCACGGGTGGCTACATCGTCTACGCCTCGATGACGCACCAATACACCTTCGACTACCACGACGGTGACATCTTCTGGTGCACCGCCGATGTGGGCTGGGTCACGGGTCACAGCTATATCGTCTACGGACCGCTCGCCAACGGCGCGACCACGCTGATGTTCGAAGGCGTGCCCACCTACCCCGACGCGGGCCGCTTTTGGGCCGTGTGCGAAAAGCACAAGGTGAACCAGTTCTACACCGCCCCCACCGCCATCCGCGCGCTGATGGCGCACGGGAACGACCCGGTCACCAAATGTGACCTGAGCGACCTGAAGGTGCTGGGCACCGTGGGTGAACCCATCAACCCCGAGGCTTGGAACTGGTACAATGACGTGGTCGGCGGCGGGCGTTGTCCCATCGTGGACACCTGGTGGCAGACCGAAACCGGCGGCCACCTGATGACCCCCCTGCCCGGCGCGCACGCAACGAAACCCGGATCCGCGATGAAGCCGTTCTTTGGCATCAAGCCGGTCGTGCTGGAACCCGCGAGCGGCGAGATCATCGAGGGCAACGGCGTCGAGGGCGTGCTCTGCATCGCCGACAGCTGGCCCGGTCAGATGCGCACCGTCTGGGGCGATCATGAACGGTTCGAGAAAACCTACTTCTCCGACTACGCGGGCTACTACTTTACCGGCGACGGCTGCCGCCGGGACGAGGATGGCGATTACTGGATCACCGGCCGCGTGGACGACGTCATCAACGTGTCCGGCCACCGCATGGGCACGGCCGAGGTCGAAAGCGCGCTGGTCGCCCACGGCAAGGTGGCCGAAGCCGCCGTGGTCGGCTACCCGCACGACATCAAGGGCCAGGGCATCTATTGCTACGTCACCCTGATGAATGGCGAAGAACCGTCCGAGGATCTGCGCAAGGAATTGCGCACCTGGGTCCGGACCGAGATTGGCCCCATCGCCTCCCCGGACCTGATCCAGTGGGCGCCCGGCCTGCCCAAGACACGCTCGGGCAAGATCATGCGCCGTATCCTGCGCAAGATTGCCGAAGACGACTTTGGCGCGCTTGGCGACACGTCGACACTGGCCGATCCGTCCGTGGTCGATGATCTCATCGACAACCGCATGAACCGCGCGGACGCCTGATCATGGACGGCGTCTCACAACCCGCCGCCTGCCCCGTTCTGATCCTGCTCGGCCCTCCCGGGGCCGGGAAAGGCACGCAAGCCCGCATGCTCGAAGAACGCTTTGGCTATGTGCAGCTCTCAACCGGCGACCTTTTGCGCGCCGCCGTAGCCGCCGGAACCGACGCGGGCAAGGCCGCCGATGCGGTGATGCAGGCAGGCGGCCTCGTGTCGGACCAGATCGTGATCGACATCCTGCGCGACCGGCTGGCTGAACCCGACTGTGCAAACGGCGTGATCCTCGACGGCTTTCCCCGCACCACGGTGCAGGCAGAGGCGCTGGACGGGCTCTTGTCGGAAACCGGCCAGTGCATCAACGCCGCCATCAGCCTCGAGGTTGACGATGCCGCCATGGTCGACCGCATCTCGGGCCGCTTCACCTGTGCGGCCTGCGGCGAAGGCTATCATGACAGCTTCAAGCGCCCCGCCGTCGATGGCGTCTGCGACCGCTGCGGCGGGACCGACATGAAACGCCGTGCCGATGACACCGTCGAAGCGGTGGGCGCACGGCTCGAGGCATACCACGCGCAAACAGCACCACTGATCAGCTACTATGACGGCCAGCAGGTCCTGCGCCGCGTCGACGCGATGGGCGCGATCGACGACATCTCGGCCGCTCTGGACGCCGTGGTGCGCGAGGCCGCCACCGTCTGATCCACAATCCGCGCCAAAAGACTTGCGGATCGCGCCAAGACACTGGTTTTGGCGCGGCCCGTCGGGCACAATGGTGCCATGACGCTTGATCACCAGATGCGCTACAAGGTGGGCCGCACCACGCAACAGCTGTGCGGGCTTCTGGGCATTGACCCCGCCGCCATCCTGCGCCGCCTGCGCCGCCCCGCCGACTTTTTCGAAAACGAAGGCCGCGGGGTCACCGCGCTGGAATATTTCGAAGGCTGGAATGCCATCATCGCCGAGGCGCCCCGCCCCGATACCCCCCTGATCCTCGGGCAGGCCTATGCCCGTGGGCCGTTCAACCCGGCCTTTTTCGCGTTCACCTGCAGCCCCACGGTCGCCATCGGGCTGGAACGGCTGGCGCTGTTCAAACCGCTGACCGGGCCGCTGCACCTGTCGATGCTGCGCGACGAGGCCGACGCGCTGCACGTGACCAAATCCACCAATGTCCCCGGCCTGCCCCTGCCGCCCAGCTTCAGCGCCACCGAAGCGGTGTTCTTTACCGAAGCGATCCGCAGCTGCACCGGGGCGCACATGTCACCGCAATCGGTGACCATCACCGGCCCCGTCGACTGCATCCCCGCGATGGAGGATTACCTGGGCTGCGACGTGGGTGTCGGCACCCATTCCACCTGGACGCTCAGCGCCGAGGATGCAGACCGCCCGCTTCTGTCAGCCGACCCCGAACAATGGGCCGCGCTCGAACCCGGGTTCCGGCGTCAGGTCGAATTGCAGCGCGCGGGCCAATCCGTCACGGCGCGACTGCGCGCTGCGCTGGCCGAAATGCTGCCCGCGGGCGAGGCGCAGGTACAGGACGCCGCCAGCCGCCTGCGCCTGAGCGTGCGCAGCCTGCAACGGCACCTGCGCGACGAGGACACCAGCTTTCAGACCGAACTGGATGCCATGCGCGAAACGCTGGCCCGGCACTACCTCAACCACACCGATCTGCGCGTGGAAGAGATCAGCTACCTACTCGCGTACCGCGATCCAAATTCATTTTACCGTGCGTTTCAGGGCTGGACCGGGCAAAGCCCCGGGGCACTGCGCAACACTCAAACCGCCGCGGTCGGGTCGTAGCCATAGACCCAGTCCTGCCGCGCATGCAGCAGGTTCGGCGCCACCTGTGCCGCCACCGCCATCGGCCCGTAAAACGCCCAGCGGCCCAGCGTCGACGCCTTGTGAAACAGCCGCGCATTGGCGGCGGACGTGCGCTGCACCCGCGCCGTGCGCGGCAATCGCAGTTGCTGATAGGCTGCCAGCCCGTCTTCCACCGTCGCCGCCGCGTCCAGTGACGCGGCCAGCACCCACGCATCCTCCAGCGCCTGCACCGCGCCCTGCGCCAGCGACGGCATCATCGGATGCGCCGCATCACCCAACAGCGTGACCCGCCCGTCGATCCATCGCGCCAACGGCGCGCGGTCAAACAGCGCCCAGCGGTTGAGGGTCTCGGCACGCTCGATGATCGCCGTGATCGTCGGATCCCACCCGGCAAAGTCCCGCAACGCATCCGCAGCGGTGCCCGTGGTGCGCCACCCCTCGGGTGCGGGTTCCGGCGTCTCGATCATACCGACAAAGTTGGCCATAGCCCCACCCCGCACCCGCGTGGTGACCGCGTGACGCCGGTGGCCCACCCAAACGCAAGCCGTGGGCGGCGGCACGTGATCACCCAGCGCGTCCAAGGGCACGACCGCCCGCCAC
>JBCBCR010000260.1:0-3742 GCA_038530495.1 Pseudomonadota bacterium
GCCCCAAAACGCACCGCCATGACGCATGTGCGGTCGCAGAAAGGTGCTTTCCCTGCACCGCCTCTGCCCAGTTTTTACGCTCAGTTAAGACTGGTGCTCTACGCCTAACCCATGGCAAGCACACACGAACATTACCTCGAAAGCGAACTGAACAATCTGATCCAATCCGACCCCAAAATGTGGAGCTTTTTGCAGCAGGGATCGCTCGACGGGGTATGGTACTGGGACCTCGAAAATCCCGAAGCCGAATGGATGAGCCCGGAAATGTGGCGCCTGCTCGGGATTGACCCGGCGACCAAACGGCACGATCCGGCAGAATGGCAGGATCTGATCTTTCAGGACGATCTGCAGGTCGCACTGCAGAATTTCGAAAAACATTGTGCCGACCCCGATCACCCCTATGACCAGATCGTCCGGTATCGCCACGCGGACGGCTCGACCGTCTGGGTGCGCTGCCGTGGCATCGCGATCCGTGACGCATCAGGCAAACCGATCCGCATGTTGGGCGCACATAACGACCTGACCGCCGTCAAAAGGGCCGAGGAAGCGACCAAAAGCGCGCTCCGCGAAACAGCCGCGGCAAACGAGGAACTGCACAGTTTTGCCTATGGCATCTCGCACGATCTCAAGGCACCGGCGAGCACCATGCGCATGCTGCTGGACGAAATCATCGGCCATCGCGCCGAAAACCTGACTGACACGCAGCGCGAACTGCTGGGCCTGGCCCAGGATACAGCCGAACAGATGTGCCATCTGGTCGAAGAAATGCTCGCCTACACCCGCATCATCGGGCAGGAACCGGAATGGAGCCCCGTGTCACTGCGCGAAACGGCGGAAAAGGTGTGCAGCCTGCTGGCCAAGCCGATTTCAGAGGCGGGCGCACAGGTCACGATTGATGACCGACTGCCCATGGTGCCCGGCAACGCGACCCAGTTGCGTACGTTGATGCAAAACCTGATCGAAAACGCGCTGAAATATCGCGATCCAGACCGGTCGCCCGTTGTCAGAGTCGAAGCGCTGCAGGACAGCCGGGGCTTTCTGGTGTCCGACAACGGGATCGGCATCGCCGAGGAACACCAGTCCCGCGTGTTCGAGATGTTCAAGCGGTTGCATCGCAACGACGAGATATCGGGAACCGGGCTCGGGCTGACGCTGTGCCAACGCGTGGTGATGAATCACGGCGGCGACATCCACGTGGCATCAGAACTGAACCGCGGCTCGACCTTCACCGTCTTTCTGCCACGGCAATGCACGTGACAGCCACGCCCCCCATCGGGTCGATCATGCTGATCGACGACAACGCGATCGACCAACAGCTGTGCAAACGGTTGATCGAACGATCCGGCCTCGTCGACCGATTTGCCGGTTTCCTGTCCGCAGAAGAGGCGCTGAACCATTTGCGCCAGCCGGACACACCGGCCTATGACGCAATCTTTCTTGATGTGAACATGCCGCGGATGGACGGGTTCGAATTCCTCGACGCCGCCACCACAGAGCTTGGGGACCGCTTTGCCCGGATCATCGTGATGATGCTGACCACGTCCCTCGACCCGCGCGATCAAAAACGCGCAGGCGAATTTGCAGTGATCAAGGACTACTGCAACAAGCCGCTGATGCTCCAGCATCTGGAAAAGCTGGCAAATATGCTGAAAGCCGACGCGCCCTGACCGTCAGTAACGGTTGCCGTGCCAAGGCGACACTCCGGTCGGCAATGCCAATCACCCAACATAGATGTGCCCTTGAGCGTGTCGTCGTTTTTTCCCCACGCCTGTGTCCGGTCCGGGTCTGAACAGGCGCAATGGCCCGCAGCACTAAATCGATGCGTAACCGGTTGACCGCTTCAACCGCAGAAGTTGCCGCTGAACGCGGGATCGGACTCGATGGGAGAACACACCGATTTTCCCAGCGTCGATCCGCCTCAGAACAGACCCCGTTGCCCACCTCGCGCAATCGACTGACCGACGCAACTACAGGGGTCACTGGTGAATGCGTATTCAAAGTCGATGGGTTGACCGACGGCTTTTCGTAGCCTCGGTTCGCCTCTGAACAGCCTCTGTGGCCCAAGGCACTTTATCGACGTGCTACCGACTGACCGTCCCAACCGCGGGGGTCGCAGTGGAACGCGGGATCGAATCCAATGGGTAAATCGAAAGCGCATCGCAGCATCGGTCCGCCTCTGAATGGACCCTGTGGCCCACTGCGCGCGATCGACTGACCACCGCAGCAGCAGGGATCGCTGCTGAATGCGGGATCGGACCCGATGGGTTGACCGACAGGCCATCAAAGCATCGGTCAGCCGCTTGCCTGTAAACTGAAAAACAGCCAACGCGCCCGCCTCGGCCTCTGCGGCTTGCCGGTCGTCCATCCGGCCAAGGGCCGCGACAAGGGCGGTCCAAATCGCAGTATCATGGCCCGGGAACAAACGGGCGGCCTCTGTGCCCAACCGCTGTCTGACATGTTTTGCAATCACCGCAGCGCCAAATGCAGACCCGTGGATCACGTATAGCCCACCCAGCAGCGCATGAGGCGCAATGCAAAATGGCCGCGCGCACGGCGCAGGCGCGGCAGGGCCGAGGGCGGCCCCCAGTTCGGACAGGTGGTTTTCAAGCGACAAGTCCGCCCACGCTCCGGAAGAACGGCGTGCGTTCTCAAGCGGGTGCGCCACGGCATAGGACACCGCAGTAACATCCTGCACATCCCGCAGGCGCACATCGGGTTCCAGCAACCGGGTCATCAGCGGATGGCGATGCATCTCCTGATGGACCGGGTCGGTCGCCCGTTTCAGGCGCGCCCGTCCGGCCCTTGTGCCTGTCGCCTCACGCATGGGCGGGCTTTGGCAGTTCAAACACGAACCGCGCGCCGTCGACAAAGCTGGTATCAAGGCTCAGATACCCGTCGTGGATTTTTGCAATCTCGGCGCAAATCGCCAGACCGAAACCCGACCCCTCACCATCGCTGTGCAGCCGCGTCGCCTGTTCAAAGATCTTTTCGGAATATCGCGGATCAATGCCCGGGCCATTGTCCGTCACGGTCAGCCGAAAATTGCCGTCTTGTGAGTACCCGGCCTCGATCTCGACGCGCAGGGGCACGTCAGAGACAGCGTATTTGATCGCATTTCCGCACAGGTTCAGCAGCAACCGGATCATCAGATCGGGCGCCACGCGCCATTCGGGCAGCGCGCCGATGATGATCTGCCCGCCTACCGAATCCAGATCGTGCTGCACCAATTTCAGCGCTTCCTCGGCGATCTGGGTCAGATCGGCGTGTCGAAACACCGCTTTCTGATCTTGCAGTAAACTCATTTCAAGCAGGCTGTGCGTCAGCTGCTGCAGCTTTTGTGCCTGTTCCAGGGCAAGTATCTGATGTTCCCTGGTGCTTTTGGCGTCGAACCCGTCCTCTTCCATCCAGCTTAGCGCCGTGCTGATCCCGCGCAGGCTGCTTTGGATGTCATGGGCCGCGGTGTGGGCGAATTTGCGCAGGGAAGAGTTTTCCTCCTTCAACAGCAGCTGCGAAGTGATAATATCTAGAAATTCCTTGAAAATCTCGCGCGCGGCCTCCAATTCGGCCTCTTGCCAGGGCAGGCTCTGGTCGCGGTGTTCCTCGACCCATTTGTCGAATGAGTTGCGCGGCCCAAGCGTCGTGCCGGTCTTGGGATCCACCATGACCTTGGCGGTTGGACGTCCCGCCCATTCAACCTGCCGCGTGATCGGCCCGCGGAACCACAAAAGCTGGCACACGCGGT